>CAZNUD010000042.1:11684-13889 GCA_964576195.1 uncultured Oscillospiraceae bacterium
TTTGGACGGACATTTCTGTATAAATTCTTTAATCCCTGGTAACCTTTTCTTTCCTTCCGGAGCTTTTTTGACTACATCTTTGTTATTGTTCATTACGTGCCCTCCTTGTCTTGATATAACTCAATTATAAAGATATAATAAGAAAAAAGGCGTTACCAATGTAACACCTTCGGGGGATTATTATGAATGATTATTTAGAGCTTATTAAACAGGCTGCGATTACTAAATCAATTGCATCTGAAGAAATTGCATTTTATATAAGTGAAGGCAGCTTTAAAATAACCACATATTGTAAAAATAATGTTGTTCATTTTGTTGGAGAGACATGCTCTAAGCTGGAAATAATACTTGCTGGGAAAGTGGCGGTAGAGCGTATTGATGAGTCTGGCAACCTTATGACAATAGCTGAATTTTTAAGCGACGAAATACTCGGCGGCAATCTGCTGTTTTCAAGAAACCCACATTATCCGATGACCACTACCGCAAAACAGCCAACTGTGATATTGGAAATCAACAAAGACAGGTTGTTTCAGTTGTTCTCAGATAATCATGAATTTTTAAAGAGCTATCTTGAATTCGTATCAGACCATGCAACAATCCTGGGAGATCGGATTAAACACTATGTTAATAAAACAATCCGTGAAAGCATTATGTGTTACCTTGATCATGAGAGAAGAAATCAAAATTCTAATATAATAAAGCTCGGAATAACAAAAAAAGCATTAGCTGAAAAAATTGGTGTTCAGCGCACTTCGTTATCAAGAGAGCTTGCAAAAATGAGAGACGAGGGACTGATTAAATTTGACTCTGAATCAATCGAAGTTCTAACATGTGAGGATACAGTAAAAGCGGGAAGCCGAAAAAATACGCTGATACAACGATGAAATTCATAACGCTCAAAATTGTCTTGCTGATCTGAATTGCAAGGCGTCCGATAAGCACTTTGTAAAAATGACATCGTTCTATTGCATATGTCGTTTGCGTTGAACACCCTGTTCAACCACAAGCGACATATGCATTTATTAGGATATGATACCCTGAACAGCAACGGCAAAGCGCTTCTCCTTGAACACCTCACAGGATCGCTCCGGGGGCCGTCATATCTGCTAGAGTAGGAATATGGCGTAAACGAGGAACTGATTGCTGAACTCAATGCAGACAAGGAAAGTCTTAAAAGCAGCAAATAGGTTACCGCAAATAAACCAGAAGTCAACAACAGTGACTTCCGGTCGATTGCTTTCTTGAACCCCTGTTGTAGAATATTTCACAGACTAAAGCGCTTCAGAAGGTAGTGATGTTTTCGCAAAGTCGCCTTTATCGTTTTCACTGCATCAATGATAATGAGTTTTTCGTAGTCACTGCAATCGGACAGAATCATTGTTATCTCATGGCTTGCAGCAACCGTCGAGCCTTTCAATTGTTCGGTCAGCAGCAAGTCTGTGGGAATCTCCAAGGCATTTGCAATCTGAACGAAGGTTTCCAGACTCATGCTCTTGCTGCCGCTTTCTATGTAGCTGACATAGGTGGGAGACTTGTCAATCAGCTCCGAAAGCATCGCTTGTGATAGCTGGTTGTTTTTGCGGATTTCTCTGATTCGTTGCCCGATGGCACAGTAGTTCAGACCCATAATAAGAACCTCCAAAAAAATTTCAGTTCCATTATAGGGTCCTCACTAAATCATCGTCTGCACGTTATATCAATTCAGCCTCAAGTTGATATAATTTCCGCAAAAGATAGCCTGAAGTTGAAATTTGGGGAGGTGAGTTGAGGACCGGGCGTGATATAACAGAAAGCCAGATAATCGGCTCCCGAATTAGAGAGGTGCGCGTAAAGAAGGGCCTGAGCCAAGCTGAGCTTGCCGCCAAGGCGAATATCTCTTTACCGCATATCAGCGACTTAGAACTTGGAAAGTCCAGAATGATGCTTGCCTCGTTTGTCCGCATCACAGAAGCCTTGCAGGCATCCGCAGATTCGCTTCTCAGACCGGATATTCCAGAAGTCAAGAATCTGTCCCAGAGCGAGTTTGCAGATATTCTCGATGACTGCACTCCAGCGAAAATTGACTCGATACTCAAAATTGTGAAAGAACCGAAAGCCACAATGCACAAGAAAAACGAATACTAACAGCTATATGAAGACGGGTTGGAGAATATCCAATCCGTTTATTTTTGCTTGTATATAAACCAGGAGTCATGTACTTGACTT
>CAZNUD010000043.1:0-13706 GCA_964576195.1 uncultured Oscillospiraceae bacterium
ATCACGCACTACTCCCTTAGCAGGGGAGCCCCTTCGGCCTCTTGGGTACTTCTCCAAATCCGAAAAACAGTATTAATTTAACTGATGGGGTCGGGCCCCATACCATTAAATAAAAAGTGGCTTACCACTTTCTCCGCCAAAGCATCAAAGCAATTGGTGCTTTGGCGGAGAGAGTGGGATTCGAACCCACGGATGCTTTCACATCGCCGGTTTTCAAGACCGGTTCCTTCGACCACTCGGACATCTCTCCGTTTCGGTCGCTTTGGTATACTAGCATAAAAAGAGCTTTGTGTCAACAGCTATCGCAATGGCGCCACCAAATTTTTCAAACGAATTAAAAATGGCACGTTAACTATATTAATACTACATTCTTTTCCGATAAAGGTACACTTAAACAAATTAACATAATATTTGCGTATGATTTGTTGCAAACATTAGGATAATGTAATATAATTAAGCGATATGCAATCGTGCAATCCATACAATGCACCAGAGGTGAAATATGTATCTCAAGGCACTAGAAATTCAGGGCTTTAAGTCCTTTCCTGACAAGACCCGCCTTACCTTTGAAAAGGATATAACAGCCATTGTAGGCCCCAACGGAAGCGGCAAGTCAAACATTTCCGACGCAATATTGTGGGTCTTGGGTGAACAGCGCACAAAAGCTCTCCGCGGAGGCAAAATGGAGGACGTCATTTTCGGCGGCACCGAAAAGCGTCCCAAAATGGGCTTTGCGCAGGTTACTCTGGTCATTGATAACACCCGGCGAATTTTTGATATAGACAGCACCGATGTGGCCATTGCCCGCCGTTATTACCGCAGCGGCGAGAGCGAATACTACATAAATAAAGAAGCTGTGCGCCTAAGGGACATTAACGAAATGCTCATGGATACAGGTTTGGGAAGAGATGGCTATTCTATTATAGGCCAGGGCCGCATAGCCGACGTAGTTTCTGCCAGAAGCGGTGATAGACGCGAGCTTTTTGAGGAGGCTGCCGGTATTTCACGATTCCGCTACCGCAAGGACGAGAGCGAGCGAAAGCTTGAGCACGCAGAAGAAAATCTTGTACGAATTAACGATAAAATAGACGAGCTCAAAATTCAGGTAGACCCACTTAAACAGCAGGCTGAAACCGCCAAGAAATACCTTTTCCTCCGTGATGAACTTCGCGGTCTTGAGGTATCTGTCTGGATGGCAACCCTTGATAAACTCCACGAAAATGCCGCTATAATTACGACTGATTGGGAAAAGGCGAGAACGGATCTTGAGCAGGCAAAGGAAAAGCTTCAGCAGCTTTACGATGCAACGGAGAACTATTCCGAAAAAATGCACGAAAAGGACCTTGAGGCCGAAAACTTTCGGGAAAATTTAAGCGGAATAGAGTCCCAATGTGCCGAGCGGGAGAGCGAGATTGCCGTTTTGGAAAATAGCGTGGCTCATAACGCCGAGCGCAAGGCCCAACTAGAAACTGAGCTTAAAGAACAGGGCGGCAGAGTTTCCTCACTGCTAACACAAATTGAAACTCATCAGTCGAGAATAGAAGAAATCAAGTCGGAGCTTGAAGCTCAGGACAAGCTTATGCACTCTGTTATGGAAAGCATGAGCAGCAACGCCCAAGGGGAGGATGATTCGCGCAAAGAGATAGCCCGCTTGTTTGGGGAAAAGAGCACAATGCAATCCGAACTTTCCCATTGCAACACGGTGCTGTCTATGCTCTCCGAGGCTGCGGCAGAGCAGGATCAGCAGGAGGAAAGCCGCGTAGCATTACTGTTCAAGGCTCAGGAGCGGCACAGTGAGCTTCAGGCGCAGTTGCAAAGCGAAAAGCGTATCCTATCCCAAGCCCAGGAAAAAGTTAAAGAGCTTAACAACGTCATCGAGGGTTACACCTTGCGTATCCAAGGCCGTGAGTCAAGGGTGAAAGCCCTTGAGGAGCAGAAAACCGGGCTTACCATTGACCTTAACTCCACTCAGTCCCGCATAAATATGCTCTTTGAAATGGAAAAGGAATTTGAAGGCTATTCAAAGTCTGTCAAAGTCGTTATGCGAGAGGCCGAGCGGGGCATTCTGAAGGGAATCCACGGACCGGTGGCCAATTTGGTGAAAGCGCAGGAGCGCTTTGCTCTTGCAATTGAAACCGCCCTTGGCGGGGCCATGCAAAGCATAGTTGTGGAAACACAGGGACAGGGCAAGGCTGCCATCGAAATGCTAAAGCGTAAAGACGGAGGCAGGGCCACATTCCTGCCCATAAACATCATTAAGCCCAACGAGCTAAAGCGTATTCCAAAGGGCGAGCCGGGATTTCTCGGTACGGCCTACGAGCTGGCTTCTTTTGATAAAAAGTATTCGGATATTTTTTCGAATCTTCTCTCGCGCACTGTGGTGGCAGAGACCTTGTCCGACGCCATAGCTATGTCCAAGGGCTTTGACAACCAGCTAAGGATAGTCACACTGGACGGCCAGCTTATTAACTCGGGAGGCTCTATGACAGGCGGCAGTGCGGCGAAAAATTCCGGGATTCTTTCCCGCGCCAATGAGCTTAAGGCACTCCGGGAAAAGCAACAGGAGCTTTCCAAAAAATCTAAGGACTGCGCCGCCAAGCTCTCAGAGGCGGAACGGGAGCTTTCCTCCGCCCGCTATGAGCTTCAGACGGCTAACTTCGAGCTTAAGGAGGAATCCGAAGCCCTTAGACAAAGCAAAAGCAATGCCGAAAACACGGAGTTTTTGATTAGTGAAGCGGCAAAAGCAATGGAGAATATGGAGCGGGACGCTAATAATGCGGCCCTTCGAAAAAAGGAAAATGCCAAGCGCACTGAGGAAACAAAGATAAGTGTCGCCCGCATAACAAAGGCTCTAGAGGAGATTAACGCAGAGCTTTCAAAGCTTTCTGCCCAGGGTGAGGAATATGACCGCTTAGGCAGGGAGCTTTCCGAAAAGCTAACGGCAATTTCCGAAAAGCGCTCATCCCTATCCTCAGAGAGTGATACTACCATTACTGCAATTGCCCAACTTCAGCAGCTTTATGCAGATCTTTCCGGCGACGGTGAAACACGTCGCAAGGCCATAGAATCCCTTACAGCGGAAAACGCCTCCATTGAGGAACAGATAAATGACGCAAAGGCCCGCCTTGAGGAAAGCCGCACCATGGCCGAAGAAATACGCAGCCAATTGACCGACATTAACAGTCTGAAGCTTGAGCTTGAGGGAAAGCGAACCCAAACTGAAAAGAGCGCTCAGGAGAAAAACCGCGAGCTTCTGGATATTGAGCGTCTTTGCTCCGCCTTTGAGCAGAAAAAGCTAGCTGCCGACATGGAGGAGAAGCAGATAATCGACAAGCTTTGGGACAGCTATGAGCTTTCCCGCACAGCCGCCCAGGCATTGCGAGAGCCTGTTGAGAACATTTCTGCCGCAACCAAGCACATCTTAGCCCTAAAGCGTGAAATTAGCGCCCTTGGTAACCCCAATTTGGGGGCGATAGAGGAATACGAGCGGGTTTCCGAGCGCTACAATTTCCTTACCGAGCAGAGGGACGATGTGGCCAAGGCTAAACGAGAGCTTGAAAAGATTATTGCCGATATTACCAAGGAAATGAAGGAAATATTCCTTCGCGAATTTAAGATCATTGATGAGAGCTTCCGCAAGACCTTCCTTGAGCTTTTCGGTGGTGGACGGGCAGCCCTCATTCTTGAGGATGAGGACGACGTATTAAACTGTGGCATTGAAATTAAAATTCAGCCTCCGGGAAAGGCACTGTCCACCTTAAGCCTTCTATCCGGCGGTGAAAAGGCCTTTGTTGCCATAGCGCTTTATTTTGCCATCATTAAGGTTCGCCCTACACCCTTTTGTGTTATGGATGAAATTGAGGCTGCGCTGGACGAGGCCAATGTTGACCGCTATGCCCGCTACATGCGAAGTATGGCAAGCAAAACGCAGTTTATAGTTATAACCCATCGCCGGGGAACCATGGAGGAGGCCGACACCCTTTACGGAGTTACTATGCAGGAAAAGGGTGTAACCGAGGTGCTGTCCGTGGATCTTGAAGAAGCGGAAAAAACTCTAGTAAAGGCGTAAGCGTTTGCTAAAAATAAAATGAACCTCCAAGAAGGGAAACAAACATGGGCTTTTTAGACAAAATCAAACAGGGACTATCCAAAACCAGGAAAAGTATGTCCATCCAGATGAACAACATGTTTGCCGGCTTTACCGGTGAAAATGAGGAGTTTTATGAGGGGCTAGAGGAAACGCTAATTTTGGCCGATGCCGGAGTAGAAACTTCAATAGAAGCCGTGGAAAAGATCCGGACTCTGGTAAAGGCCCGCGGACTTCGGGGCGGTGAGGAGGTACGCAGCGCATTTACAGATGTTCTCACGGACATAATTGATATAGAAAACCGTGAACTAAAACTTAACACCAAACCCTCCGTCCTTCTTATGGTGGGGGTTAACGGCGTTGGTAAAACCACGACCATTGGAAAGCTTGCCGCCAGTATGCAAGAGCAGGGCAAAAAAGTCATGTTGGTAGCGGGTGACACCTTCCGTGCTGCCGCTGCCGAACAGCTTACCATATGGGCCGAGCGCTCAGGCTCCCATATCATATGCCATGAGGAGGGCTCAGACCCCGCTTCCGTGGTTTTTGATGGTATTGCCGCCGCCAAAGCAAGAGGCAGCGATGTTATAATTATCGACACCGCCGGTCGACTGCACAACAAGGCAAACCTAATGAACGAGCTAAACAAAATTACCCGCATAATAAACCGTGAGCTTCCCGATGCCGATAAGGAAACCCTTCTGGTTTTGGACGCTACAACCGGTCAAAACGGCCTTATTCAGGCAAAGCAGTTTAAGGAAACCGCCGACATCACCGGCATAGTCCTCACAAAACTTGACGGAACCGCAAAGGGAGGCATTGTATTTGCCATAGCAGGGGAACTGCAGCTTCCGGTTAAATACGTTGGTGTCGGAGAGGCTGCAAGTGACCTTCTGCCATTTGAGCCGAAAGCTTTTGTGGAGGCGCTGCTGGAGCAATGAAATACATTTTAGCAAGCAACAACAAAGGAAAGCTCGAGGAAATGAAGGCCATTTTAGAGCCCCTGGAAGCGCAGGTCATTTCCCAAAGCCAGGCAGGATTTAAGTTCCCGCCGGAGGAGACCGGATCGACTTTTGAGGAAAATGCCCTTATAAAAGCCCGCGCTGCCTGTGCCGCTTTAGGTGAGCCATCTATTGCAGACGACTCCGGCCTTGTGGTGGACGCTCTGGGCGGCGAGCCGGGAGTATTCTCAGCCCGCTACGGCGGCGATGCCTGCGAAAGCGACCAGGCGAGAGTGGAGCTTTTGCTCAAAAATATGCAGGAGAAGGAAAACCGCAGTGCCTGCTTTGTCTCCTGCATAGCCTGTGTTTTTCCAAACGGTGATGTTCTTTGTGCCAGAGGCCAGTGTGAGGGTACAATAAGTTACACCCCCAAGGGCGAGGGGGGCTTTGGTTATGACCCCGTTTTTCTTCTCCCCAGCGGTCTTAGTATGGCTGAAATAAGTCCGGAGGAAAAGAATGAGATTTCCCACAGAGCCGCTGCTCTGAAATCATTTGAAATAAAGTTGAGGGACTATTATGCTAACAAGTAAACAGCGAGCCTATCTTCGCGGCCTTGCCGCCAATGAGGATACTATATTATATATTGGCAAGGAAGGCGTAACCGATAATGTAATTACCCAAACCAAGGAGGCCTTGAAGGCGAGGGAACTTGTAAAAGGCAAAGTTCAGGAGAGTTCCCTCCTCTCTCCCCGGGAGGTATGTGACAGGCTGTGTCAGGAGTGCAAGGCCGAGGGAGTTCAGGTAATTGGCAGCAAGTTTGTATTATACAAACGCAACGAAAGGGAACCGATTATTAATCTTCCCAAAGCAGCGAAGAAGAAATAAACCAAGCCGTTTGGGGGAATTAAAAATGCGCATTGCTGTTTTCGGCGGGAGCTTTAATCCGCCTCATAATGGTCATGTGGAAGCGGCGGCTGCAGCTATGAAAATGCTGGGAGCCAAGAGGCTTTTAGTTATACCCGCCTATCAGCCGCCCCACAAGGATGAGGCCCGGGGCAGCCCACCTCCGGAGGAGCGCCTTGCTCTTACAAGGCTTGCCTTTGAAGAAGTGGAAGGCGCGGAGGTTTTGGATATGGAGATAAAGCGCGCCGGCGTAAGCTACACGGTGGAAACCCTCCGTCAGCTAAAGGCCCTTTATCCCAACGATGAGCTGTGGCTTTTAATGGGTACGGACATGCTGCTTTGCTTTGAGCAATGGAAAGACTTTAGGAGCATTTTTGAGCTTGCCTATATGGGTATATTTCCTCGCCGGCATGACGACACTGAACTAATTAAAGCCGCTGCCAACCACTTAGCCGAAAAATATGGCGCAAGGGCTCAACTTATCCCTTTCATATCAACAGATATATCATCCTCTGAGCTTCGTGAAATGCTGCAAAACTGCTCGGGGAACGAGTACATTCCCCAGGGAGTATATGCCGAAATAATCCGTCTTCGCCTGTATAACTCAAAGCCCAACCTCCAATGGCTTAGACTTCAAAGCAACGCCATGCTGGATGAAAAAAGGATTAACCATGTGAAGGGCTGCGAGCAGGAGGCTGTGCAGTTGGCAAGGCGCTGGGGGGCAGACGAACAGGATGCCGCAGAGGCGGGGATTTTACATGATATCACAAAAAAAGTTAAGGGCTCAGAACAGTTGAAATTGTGTGATAAATATGGTATTATGACGGACGATGACGAAAAAGCTAATTTTAAACTACTCCATTCAAAAACCGGAGCGGCCTACGCCAAGGTCCGTTTCGGTATTTCCAATCAGGTTTACAATGCCATTTTTTGGCATACTACCGGCAGGGCCGACATGACACTACTAGAAAAAATAATTTACCTTGCTGATTACATTGAACCCAACAGAAGCTTTGACGGTGTTGAATCTTTACGCAGTCTGGCCTATGAGAATATTAACGCGGCTCTTGAGCTCGGTCTCACAATGAGTCTTGAAGATCTGGAAAGCCGCGGCTGTGTTCCCCACAAAAACACCGTTGAGGCGGCGGAATTTTACAGACAATAGAAGTACATTCGACAAAGCGGTGCAAAAACCTGCACTTCTTTCGTTTTTTGAAAGGAAAAAAACCAATGAAGCTTATTAGCGGAAGTGGACATAATAGAAACAAAGGCCGCAGTTCTCTGCGCAGAGCAGTATCCTACGATGAAGAGCTTCAGACTCCCGTGAACGGAGCGCCCGCCGGCGGCCCTGCTCATCAAGCAACGGGTCCGAAAAAGAAAAAGGGCGGCAGGGGAGTTGTTATTGCACTTATCGTAATTGTAGCTCTTGTCCTAAGTGGTTTTGCCTACTGGAAGCTTGTTATCAGGCCGCCGAAGAGCGAAGCACCCAGCATCTCCGGAGAGGATATTTCAAATTATGAAGTTGAGAGATACTACACCATGCTTATTGTTGGTGACGACCAGGAGGGCGGAAACACCGACACAATAATGCTCCTGCGCTTTGACACTGTGGATATGGCAGTTAATATTGTATCTATCCCACGTGACACTTTAGTTAATACTGAGTTAAGCAACAAAAAAATTAACGCCATATACCACAACCTTGATGGTATAGAATCATTAATGGACGAGGTGGAGGATATTGCCGGATTTCGTCCCAACAACTATGCAGTTGTAAACATTAATGTCTTTATGGACGTTGTAAACGCCATGGGCGGAGTAGACTTCTATGTTCCCTTCGACATGGACTATGACGACTATGCTGACCACGACAAGGACGGTGTTGTTGAGTATGTTTTCACCATCCATATTAAAGAGGGTCAACAGACCCTAAACGGCTATAATGCCTTGGGAGTTTTCCGTTGGAGGCAGAACAACGATGGCGCGGGACATACCTACGGCAACCCCGACATCGAGCGCATCGATATGCAGCACAACCTTCTTATGGCTATAGCCCAAAAGGCCTTGGCCACCCGCAATGTAGTAACCCTCACAAACATTGCTGCCGCCGTTTTGGATCAGTGCGAAACAGACCTTTCCCTTGCAAACATTGGATGGTACATCACTCAGTTTATGCAGATGGACATGAGCAACATTAACTTCTTCACCATGCCCACCACCGGCGCGTATATTAACATCACCTCCTATGTAACAATTAATGTTGACGATTGGATTGATATGGTAAATGAGAACTTTAACCCTTACGGCAACAAAATTACCCGGGAGGACTGCAGTATCCTCTATACCACCACTACCCCTGCACTTGTCGGCGGTCAATACTACATCAAATCCTCAAACCTTGCCGCCACCAACGGGGACGAAGTAAACCAGAATTTCCGGTAAGCGAAAGACAGAAAGGACATTGTCTATATGATGACATCTCAGCAAATGGCCGAAACAATAGTTGGCGTTATTGCCAATCGAATCGGTCGTGACATAAAGCTGCTGCAAATTGACAAAATCACCGTAATAGCTGACTATTTTGTTATTTGTACAGCCAACACCGCTACCCAGATAAAAAACCTCTGTGACGAGGTTGAAGCTGCCCTTGAGGAAAAGGGCGAGAGGGTCCTCCATCGGGAGGGCTATCGTCAGGGAGGCTGGGTGTTACTGGATTACGGCTGCGTTATTGTCCATGTTTTCCTTGAGGAGGTCCGTCAGTTCTATGATTTAGAGCGCCTTTGGGCAGATGCCAAGGACATTGACATCTCCGCCCTCGTTGGGGAGAGATAGGCCGCTACTAGGCTCAATAAATTTTAAAGAAGCCGTATTTATGCGGCTCTCTTTGAGTATAAAGGAAGTTGCACATATGAAGTACGATTTTACAGCAATTGAAAAAAAATGGCAGAAACGTTGGATGGAGGGAAAGTGCTACGCCACAGTCAATGGCAGCGATAAGCCCAAGTTTTACGGCCTTATAGAATTCCCCTATCCCTCTGGGCAGGGGCTACACGTGGGCCATCCCCGCCCTTACACAGCCCTTGACATAGTTGCCAGAAAGCGCCGTATGCAGGGCTACAACGTGCTGTTTCCCATCGGCTACGACGCCTTTGGTCTGCCCACTGAAAACTATGCCATAAAAAACCATATGCACCCCCGCCAGGTGACAGAAACCAACATTAAGCGCTTTACCCAGCAGCTTCAGATTCTTGGCTTCTCCTTCGACTGGGACAGGGTGGTGGACACTACCGACCCGGATTATTACAAATGGACTCAATGGATATTTCTCAAGTTCTTTGAAAAGGGTCTAGCATATAAAACCTCCATGCCCGTAAACTGGTGCACCAGTTGCAAGTGTGTCCTTGCAAACGAGGAGGTTGTTAACGGCGGCTGCGAACGCTGCGGATCCGAAGTTGTGCGCAAGGAAAAGAGCCAGTGGATGCTCAAAATAACCGAATACGCCAAGCGCCTTATTGACGACCTTGACGATGTTGATTATATCGAGCGCGTAAAAATTCAGCAGCGCAATTGGATTGGCCGATCAACCGGTGCAGAGGTGGATTTCGGCACCACGGCAGGCGATACTATGACCGTCTTCACTACCAGACCAGACACCCTTTTCGGCGCAACCTATATGGTTATCGCTCCCGAGCACCCCTTTATTGAAAAATGGGCTGACAAACTCACCAACACTGCTGCAGTCCGTGAGTATCAGGCCGCTGCCGCCAGGAAATCCGATTTTGAGCGCACGGAGCTTCAAAAGGAAAAAACCGGCGTTAAGCTTGAGGGAGTTTCCGCCATTAACCCGGTCACCGGCACAGATATACCCATTTTCATCTCTGACTATGTCCTTGCCACCTACGGCACAGGCGCTATTATGGCGGTTCCCGGCCATGACCAGCGAGATTGGGACTTTGCAACGGCCTTTGGCCTACCGATAATTGAGGTGGTCAAGGGTGGCGATGTCACAAAGGAGGCCTTTGTTTCCAAGGATGACAGCGCCATAATGACAAACTCCGGTTTTCTAAACGGCATTAGCGTCAAGGACGCTATCCCCACCATGATAAAGTGGCTTGGGGAAAAGGACTTAGGCCGGGAAAAGGTCAACTACAAGCTTCGGGACTGGGTCTTTTCACGCCAGCGCTATTGGGGTGAGCCCATTCCTCTTGTATATTGCGAGAAGTGCGGTTGGGTGCCTCTGCCGGAGGACCAACTGCCCCTGCGTCTGCCGGACGTTGAAAGCTATGAAACCACTGATAACGGCGAAAGCCCCCTCGCTCAAATGGACGAGTGGGTGAACACCGCCTGCCCCAAATGCGGCGGCCCGGCAAAAAGGGAAACGGACACTATGCCCCAATGGGCAGGCTCAAGCTGGTACTACCTGCGCTACATGGACCCCCACAACAATAACGCCCTGGTGGGAAAGGACGCGGTGGAATACTGGAACCAGGTAGACTGGTATAACGGCGGCATGGAGCATACAACCCTTCACCTGCTGTATAGCCGCTTCTGGCACAAATTCCTCTACGACATTGGTGTTGTGCCTACCAAGGAGCCTTATATGAAGCGCACCAGCCACGGAATGATCCTGGGCGAGGGCGGCGATAAAATGTCAAAGTCTCGCGGCAATGTGATTAACCCCAGCGATATAGTTGATGAGTATGGTGCGGATACGATGCGTCTTTACATCATGTTCATAGGTGACTTTGAAAAAGCCGTTCCATGGTCTAGCACTGCAGTTAAGGGTTGCAAGCGTTTCCTTGACCGCACCTGGAACCTTGCCGAAACCCGCCTGGAAGGCGATAACTATTCTAAGCCCAACGAAAGCGAGATCCATAAAGCTATCAAAAAGGTCGGCGAGGACATTGAGAACATGAAGTTTAATACAGCTATTGCAGCCCTCATGTCCTTGGTCAACTGCTTCTATGATAATAAGCCTACCCGCGGCGACATCAAGACCTTCCTGATTCTGCTCTCCCCCTTCGCCCCCCATATTGCCGATGAGCTATGGGAGATTCAAGGTTTTAAGGGCATGGCAAATCAGCAGCCTTGGCCCGCCTACGACGAGAGCAAAACATTGGACGAAGAAAAGGAGATAGCCGTTCAGGTGGGCGGCAAACTTAAAACCACCGTAATAGTTCCCATGGATGCCGATGACGAAACCGTTAAGCAAATCGCCTGCGCCGATGAGAAGATTCAAAAGATTTTAACAGGCATGGAGATAATCAAGACTATTGTGGTTAAAAACAAGCTGATCAACCTGATTATTAAGCCCGTGCAATGATTTCGGCTGATTATATTTCTGTATTGTTTGGTTAAGCTCAGAAGGGGCGCACTCTTTATTTAAAAAGAGTGCACCCCTTTATTCTTTGGACAAGTTTACCTATTGCCAAATCCACCTTTGCTCTTTAGGCAAAAGCGTAGCAGTTATTTCGAATCAATAAAACGGCAAGCTGCCAGAGCCGCCACAGACCCGTCCGCCACAGCGGTGGTAATCTGCCTTACACTTTTAGAACGACAGTCTCCGGCCACAAAAACCCCGGGAGTTTTTGTAAGGCAGCTCTCGTCCGAGTAAGCATACCCAAAGTCATCAAGTTCCACTAGATTTTTAAAGGCGACGTTTTCCGGAACAAGTCCGATTGCCACGAAAAGTCCGTCACAGTCAAGCCGGAAGACCTGGTCGGAGGCCTCCTTGCGAAGCATAAGGCCCTTAAATTGACCGTCGTCAATTATAAGTTCGTCAATTACTGTGCCCATCAGTGCCTTAACATTGCTGCGGCCCAGCAGTTTTTCCGAAAGGGCCGTTTCACCGGTGAAGTGGTCAAGGTTTTGAATGATAATTACCTTCTTGCAGTTTTCTGCAAGAAGGCTTGCCTCCTGGAGGGCAGAGTTTCCACCGCCTGCAACAGCTACAATCTCGCCTGAGTAGAAGTCCCCGTCGCATAACGCGCAAAAGCTAATGCCCTTGCCGACAAGTTCATCTTCGCCCTCAAGCCCAAGCATACGGTGCTTAACACCGGTGGCAATTATTACTGCTCTCCCTTCAAATTTTGCTCCGTCCTCGGTGAGCACGCGCTTTATATTGCCCTCGTCCTTAATGCCCGTGACGGTTTCCGACTCCAGCTCCACTCCATAGGCCATGATTTGGTTAAGAAGTCTATCTGCAAACTCATTTCCGCTCATGGAAAGGCTGCCGGGATAGTTTTCTACCTTTGGCGAATAGGCTATCTGTCCGCCGAAGCCACTTTTTTCAATAATAAGGACGGTTTTATTGTTTCGTAGTGCGTAAAGAGCCGCTGTCATTCCTGCGGGGCCTCCGCCAATAATTATAATATCGTACATAATCGCTCTCACTTTTAAAAATAAGATAAATAGAGGTCGGGCCGCAAAACCCGACCTCTTAAATTAAATAAATTACTTACTCTGGGCCGCCAAAAACTTCTTTATTTCGGGCACGCCGTAATACTTGGCGGTAGTATCGGCGTTACTGACTACCAAAGTTGGTGCACTTTTAACGCCGTATTGGTTTACAAGCTCTAAGTTTTCCTCGGCATCAAGCTTTTTAAAAGGAAAATTAGCCTTGCTCATCATAGACTCTGCAACCCGGCAGTTTGGGCAGGTGGTGCGGGTAAAAAGAATAGCTTCGCAATTTGCGACCTGCTCTTTAACCTCGACCTCGGGATTTTCAGTCCCGTAGTTGTGTTTGCGCACGGCAGAGTTTTCCAGGTCATAAAGCTTGCGCTCCTTAAACTCCTGGGTTTTGCCCTCGTTCCAGTTCTGAACAGGGCGGTAGTAGCCGGTTATACGGCTGTAAACCTCGGTAGCCTCTCCGCATTCCGGACAGGTATATTCTACACCCATAATGTAACCGTGGTTTTTGCATACGGAATAGGTGGGGGATATAGTGTAGTAAGGCAGGCGGTTATTCTCCGCAATTTTTTTAACAAGGTTTGCTGCTGCCTTCCAATCGGGTAACTTCTCGCCTAAAAAGGCATGAAAAACAGTGCCGGAGGTGTAAAGGGTTTGCAGCTCGTCCTGAATTTCAAGTGCCTCAAAAACATCGTCGGTGTAACCCACGGGCAGGTGGGAGCTATTGGTGTAATAGGGGGCGCCGCCGTCCTTGGAGGCGGTGATGATGTTGGGATAGCGGGAAACATCGTGCTTTGCAAGACGGTAGGTGGTAGACTCAGCGGGAGTTGCCTCAAGGTTAAACAGAGCGCCGTATTTCTCCTGATAATCCATAAGTTTTTCGCGCATGTGGTTTAATACGTCCTTGGCAAACTGAAGGCCATCGGGGCTGGCGATATTTTTATTAATCCATCTGGCATTAAGGCAGGCCTCGTTCATGCCGATAAGACCGATGGTGGAAAAGTGGTTTTCAAAAGTGCCTAGGTATTGCTTGGTGTAAGGGTATAGCCCTTCGTTAAGAAGCCTGGTGATGATGGTTCTTTTGGTATCGAGACTACGAGCTGCCACATCCATCATGTGGTCAAGACGCTTGTAAAAATCCTTCTCGTTTTCAGCAAGAAAGGCGATACGGGGCAGGTTTATGGTGACAACGCCGATGGAACCGGTGCTCTCGCCGCTGCCGAAGAAGCCGCCGGACTTTTTGCGCAGTTCCCGCAGGTCAAGGCGCAGACGGCAGCACATGGAGCGCACGTCGGAAGGCTCCATATCGCTGTTGATATAGTTTGAGAAATAAGGTGTGCCGTATTTTGCGGTCATTTCAAAGAGAAGCT
>CAZNUD010000044.1:0-1995 GCA_964576195.1 uncultured Oscillospiraceae bacterium
TTCCACAGCGTGACGATAACGGTTTTCGAAAATGTTCTCTGTAAACACCGCCGTGCCATCTGCTTTTAGGCATGCCGCCATAAGCAGAGGCTGAGCATCTGTGGGAAACCCCGGATAAGGTAAGGTGACCACCGGCTTCGGCGCTCTAAGCTTTCCGTCTGCCGAGATGGTAAGTGACCTTGGTCCCCTGTCAATTCGGCAACCCATATATTCCAGTACCCGAGAAACCGTTTCTATATGTTCAGGAATTACACTTTTTAAGTGTACTGTTCCCCCCGCAACAGCGGTGGAGCAAAGCATTGTGGCCGCAGCGATTCTATCTGTCATGACCCTATGTCCCACCACTTGCGCAGGCTTAAAGCCCGAAATAGTAATGGTTGGTGTCCCAGCGCCAAAAATGCTGGCACCAAGCTTCCGTAAGTAGTCCTGTAGATCAACAATTTCCGGCTCACGGGCAGCATTAGTAATAACCGTTTCGCCTTCGGCAGCACATGCCGCCAGCATAATGTTCTCTGTTGCTCCGACACTTGGGAAGGAAAGGTTGATGTGCGTGCCCTTCAGCCCTCTATCACTGCATTCAAGCCTACCCCCACTGTCGGATATGTCTGCCCCAAGTGCCCGCAGAGCGTCCAGATGCAGGTCAATCGGCCTTGCGCCAAGCTCACAGCCCCCTGGGTAATACAGCTCTGCCTTATGAGTTCTTGCCAAAATCGCACCTAAAAAAATTACCGATGATCGCATCTCACGCATAAGCTCAAGAGGAATATCTGTTACACACATTCCGTGGGAATTTATGTAAACCGTGTCCCCGTCACGTTCGGCAATGCAGCCAAGATGCCGCATAATGCACATGGCAGCCTCAACGTCGCTCAGCCTTGGACAGTTAATAAGCTCAGTTTCGCAGCCGGTAACTATTGATGCGGCGATAATGGGCAAAACCGCGTTCTTTGCTCCCTGAATCCTAAGGTCTCCACTGAGTTTGTTTCCGCCGTTAATACGCCAAATACCCATATATACCCTCCGCACAGCATGATTTACGCCATACTATGCAAAAAGCACGTTTATGGTGCCGTGCGGCGAATTTCCTTATTCTGCACCAGCGAAAGAACAATATCCGCAATTCTCTCGGTTGCGTCGGCAATCCCTATGCTACGCATCTGTGTGCCCATAGCCTCCAGCGTATCTTTTCTTGAAAGAAGCAGAGAAACCGACCCTAACAGCTTATCTGGGCTTATCTCATTCTCTGAAATAACCACCGCAGCACCGGCTTTTTCCATAACTCTGGCGTTCTTTTCCTGATGGTTGTTGGTAACATTGGGTGAGGGTACAAGAATTGCAGGTTTTCCCAAAACACAGAGTTCACTGAGGGTGGATGCCCCGCTTCTGCAAAGGACCAAATCAGCCGCGGCCATAACAAGAGGCATATCGTAAATATACTCTCTCACGTCCATGCCCCGTGCTCTAGTGTCGGAAATCCCTTCGCTTTCCATCTGCTCGAGCATAGCATTGTAACCACCCTTACCGGCTGAATGTATAACAGAAAAGAATGGATTGCCCAAAGCCTTTTCTATAAAACCAACCATGGTTTTATTCATAAATGCCGCACCCAAAGAGCCCCATACGGAAACAACCAGCGGCCTATCTGGGTCCAGCCCCAGCCTTTCACGTGCTGATTTTTTGTTGAGCTTTCTAAACTCCTCCCGGACGGGGGTTCCGGTTACGATAACGCGATCTTGATGCCGATAATACTGCTTGCTTTCTTCAAACCCTACAAGAATTCTATCCGCTGTGCCGGAGAGCATTTTAGTTGTTAGGCCGGGAACTGCGTTACTTTCATGTACAACCGTGGGAATACTCATGCTATGTGCCGCCCTAAGCACAGGGTAGCTCACATATCCGCCGGTGCCTATAACTACGTCCGGTTTAAAACTTCTGATGATTACCTTTGCCGCCGCCGTTGAGGTTATAACATTCTTAAGGGTATCCATGTTGTGC
>CAZNUD010000044.1:2005-3551 GCA_964576195.1 uncultured Oscillospiraceae bacterium
AATCTTTACTGTCTTTATTTCAAAACCCTCTCTGGGGACCAGCTCGCTTTCCATGTGTCCATCGGCACCCACAAAAAGGATCTCGCTGTCCGGATGCAAATCAAGCAGCCGCTGTGCCACGCCCACAGCAGGATTAATATGTCCGGCAGTACCGCCGCAGGTAAATAGAAACTTCATAATATTATCTCCTCTCCAGTCGCAGGCAGGGTAATCCTCCGCTATTTGTCTCCGGGCTTCTCCGCCGGAATATCCCTTGAAATACTAAGGATTATTCCCATTTCCGCCATCTGCATCAGCAGCGCCGTGCCTCCGTAGCTGAAAAAGGGTAAGGATATACCAGTGCAGGGAATTAAATTAGTGCAAACAGCGACATTTAATATGACTTGTATCGCCAACAGAGAAGTAATGCCAACACAAACAAGGAAACTGTAACGATCACGAGAGTGAATGGCCAACCAGTATCCTCTAACGATAAGCAGCGCGAACAGCACCAAAATCAGCGCTGCACCTATAAAGCCCAGCTCCTCACATATTATTGAAAAAATAAAGTCGTTGTGCTCCTCAGGCAGATAAAGGTATTTTTGCCTGCTTTGGCCAAGTCCAAGTCCAAACAGTCCACCACTGCCAATGGCATATAGCGACTGAACAATTTGATAACCAGTGTCACCTGGGTCTGCAAAAGGGTCCTTCCATGCCGAAATTCGATCGGCGGAGTATTGTAAAACGTTAATTGCAATATACAGCAATCCTGCCACTCCAGCGCCGCCGCCGATAAACCAAAACAGTCTGGCCCCACCAACAAACATCATTATAGCACCGATAAGTACGATAATGATAGACGCAGACAAATGCGGCTCCAACGCTAACAGTCCAATAACCACTATAAGGATGATTGCAAAAGGCATAACACCGTACTTAAAGGTTCCCATCAATTTTTTATACCTGCAAATAAGCACGGAGAAGTAGAGAATTATGCCTATCTTGGCAATTTCAGAGGGCTGCAGACTTGCTACCGGCAAAGGAATCCAGCGCCTTGCGCCATGGCTTTTTGTTCCCACCACCAGAACCACTGCCAGCAAAATTATTGCTATCAGAAGCACCAGACCCGAATAACGTCTGTAAAAGCTCATTGGCATCCGGGAAAAAATAAGCATAATACCAACGCCCGCCGCCGCAAACAAAAACTGCCTTGAAAAGTAGTATGCAGCGTTTCCTCCGGTCTCATTATTAAGGTCATAATAGGCACTGGCGTAGCTTGCGGATAAAACCATCACAACCCCGATAGTAAGTAGCAGCAAGGTAAGAATCAAAAACGGAATATCAACAGGGCCTCTGTAGGTGCGCAGCTCTCGGCCGTATTCCTTTAGCATTGTACTGTTATCCACCAGTGTCGCCCCCCTAACCATATACAACATTGCCGATCAAGCGGCAAACCTGTTAACAACCCCAAAAACAGAAATAAGCGCCATAGCCGCTGAAATGGTGGTAAATAAAGTGAAGATTTCCTTTTCGGTCCACTTTTTTCCCGTAAAACCGCCCATTTCAA
>CAZNUD010000044.1:3561-13269 GCA_964576195.1 uncultured Oscillospiraceae bacterium
AAGGTGATGATGGAAAGGGGCCATTTTGAATACACGTTTTCCATGGCTAAGCTTAAAATAGCCCACTTGAATAATATCTGAAAGTACCTCAAGGATATAAAGAATACCAACGGTAATTATTATAAGAGGCATATCCATAGCAATAGCAAGCCCTGCCACTGCGCCGCCTAAAAACAGTGATCCTGTGTCGCCCATAAAGACTTTTGCCGGGTTGAAATTATAAACCAGAAAGCCCATCAGCGCTCCCAGAAGGCCCGCTGAAAATATGCTTAATGACAGGTATTCCGCGCCCCAGATGAAGACGATTACTGAGAAAAACAGAAACACCGGTATTGACGTACCTGTTGCCAAGCCGTCAATGCCGTCGGTCAAGTTTACTGCGTTAACCGTGGCAACGATAACAAAAATTGTGAAGGCATAGAATAGCCACTCAGGCATTACAAAGCTGACATTAAAAAAGGGCACATAAAGGTTGGGTGTTGCCATTCCCTCATATCTGAGAACGACCACGAACAGCGCAGCTACCGCCACCTGCAAAGCGAACTTCTGCATCGCGGTCAGTCCCTCATTTTGCTTTTTCTTAAGCTTCTTATAATCATCCACGAAGCCAACAGCTCCAAAGCTTAAAGCCAGCAGCAGCACATATATGTGCGCAAAATCTCCCTCTCTCATACAGGAAAACCCTGCCGACAAGCAGGCGGCGGCAACACCGCCAATAAATATTATGCCGCCCATCGTGGGTGTGCCCTGCTTGGACATATGCCACTTCGGGCCATTCTCCTTAATTGATTGCCCCGCCTTAATTTTGCGAAGCCATGGAACAACTGCCATTCCCAACAGTGCCGCTATTGCAAAAGCGATAACAAAAGCTGAAATAAGCTTTCCTGTCATGGGTTATCTTCCTCTCAAACTGTTTTTGCGCTATTTTATAGCCAAATGCGCGGCGACTATCTCTCTCTCATCCATATGGCGTTTGGTCTTACCTATGATTTGATAGGTTTCATGACCCTTGCCCGCAAGGATAATAACGTCGCCCGGCTGGTAATTGTCAATGGCATAGGCTATTGCCTTTTCTCTATCCTCAATTACCTTATAGCGGCTTTTGGGAGCCTTGATCCCAGATAGAATATCATCAATAATAGCTCCCGGTTCCTCGGTTCTGGGGTTATCGGAGGTGATTATCGCAAAGTCTGCCAGCGAAACACCGATGTTGCCCATTATTGGCCGCTTGGTCTTGTCTCTGTCTCCCCCGCAGCCGAAAAGCACAACCACCCTGCCGGTGGAAACCTCTCGCATAGATTTAAGAATGTTCTCTAGCGCGTCCGGCGTATGAGCATAGTCAATAAGGATGGTGTAATCTTCCGGTGTAGGAACAATCTCCACCCTGCCCTTAACGCCCTTGGCGGTTTTCAGTTCTTCGCATATCTTCTCAAAAGGCAGCTCCAATAGCAGCCCCGCGGAAATAACAGACATAGCGTTATAAATAGAAAAACGTCCCGGAATATCCAGCGCAACGCGCTCAATTCCGCCCTGAGCCAGCGCGCAGAACTTAACACCGGTGGGAGAAAGCCTTAGATCCTTGGCCACAAGATTGGCCTCAAGCTTGCTTTCGGAGTAGGTGAACACCGGGCACTTTGCCCTTTCGCACATATATCCCCCCCACTCATCGTCAAGGTTAATTGCAGCCTTGTCGCAACGGGTGAAAAGCAGCGCCTTTGCCGCCGCATATTCCTCCATGCTGTGATGAAAGTCCAAATGGTCTTGAGTTAAATTTGTGAAAACGCCAACTTCGAACCGGAATCCAGCAACCCTGTCAAGAACCAATGAATGAGATGATACTTCCATTATAACATATTTGCAAGAGTCATTTAACATTTCGCTGAACAATTTCTGTAATTCATAGGACTCGGGAGTAGTTCTCTCAGTATCTAAAACCCTATCCCCTATCATATTGAAATTAGTTCCGATAAGGCCTACCTTTGCCCCCGTGCACTCCTCAATAACATGCTTTAGGAGCAGAGTAGTGGTTGTTTTTCCGTTTGTGCCGGTTACGCCAACCATTATCATCTTCTCCGCAGGATTTCCGAAGTAATTTGCCGAGCATAGTGCCAGGGCCTGACGCGAATTTTTAACTATAACATAAGGAACCTTTTCAGTGGGCTTTTCCTCGCAGAGAACCACAGCAGCCCCCGATTTCACGGCGGAACCTATAAATCTATGTCCATCGCTTTCAAAGCCGCGAATTGCCACGAACAGATCCCCCATTTGGGTTTTGCGTGAATCATAGCTAATATCAGCAATTTCAGCCTCTAAATCAGCGCATATTTTAACCGTCTCCACATTATCTAGCAGTTCCTTGAGCTTCATTATAAGTTCCTCCGTATATTTTCCAGTGCCTGATTTTTGGACGGACTCCATCCTTTGTATGTTCCCTTAGTATCTTCCTAGCATGCTGTTATCCGAAACGGTAACCTCTACCACCGTGCCGTGCTCCACCATGGCTCCCGCCTCAATGCTCTGCTTAGATACAACAATGGCAGAGGGGTCTGTAATAGGCCCCGAGGCCTTGATAAACAGCGCTTTACTGCCCATAGTCTGCCGGGCAATGCTGTATGTAGTTCCTGTAAGATCCGGAACAGTCTCCAGTTCCGCCGAAGGCTCGGCGCCGCAGTAAATAAGCACTTGACTGCTGGCGGCAACAACGCTGTTTGGCGCCGGAATCTGGGCAGTAACCGCACCCCCCTCACCTATTACCCTATATGTAAATCCCTCAGCGGCAAGCTTTGCCTTCGCATCGTCAGCACTAAGACCGGTAATTTTAGGAACCGCTCTGTCAATGGTCTGTTGCTCGTCTTCCGTGTACTGCGGCTCTACGCCCAAGTATGGCAAAATATCCTCCATAATATTACCCACGGTGGGCGCACCCATACTGCCGCCGCTTACATAGGTGGGCTGGTTATTCTCCGGAGAGTCCAGCAGCACCAAAACTGCCACCTGCGGATCATCCATTGGCGCCACGCCAAGGAACGAAACGATATACTGTTTAACTCCGGTTGTTGCCTCAATAGTGGTATTGGTGGATGTTCCGGTCTTTCCGCCGATGCGGTAACCGGCAACATAGGCATTTCTACCCGTACCCTCAAGCTTGTCGCCAACAACCTGCTCCAGCATATGGCAAACAGTTTCGCTTGTGTTTTCACTTATCACTTGACGAACAATGCTCGGCTCGGTTCTCGATACTATTTTACCATCGGGCTCTCTTATTTCCTTAACCACGTATGGCTTCATTAGATTTCCCCCGTTGCAGCAGGCGGAGACCGCCGTAATAAGCTGCAACGGCGTAATGTTAAAAGTCTGTCCAAAAGAGGCCGCCGCCAACTGCGATTGGTTTAGAGGGTTGCAAAAGGTGTTTCTTGGCCACCAAATACTTCCGCTCTCTCCCTCAAGGTCAATGCCAGTCTTGCCAGTAAGCTGCGCTTCGTGGTTTTCTGAAGCATTAAAAAAGCCAAAGGCTTCGCAGTAATCGTAAAATCGCTCCTCTCCCACCTTAACGCCTGTGTTAATGAAGGCCACGTTGCAAGAGTGCTGCAGTGCCTGAGTAAGTGTCTGGCTGCCATGTCCTATTGTCTTCCAGCATTTACGTGGGTTGGTATCCCCGGGAACCTTCACACTGCCGCCGCAGAAGAAGCTGTCGGTGGGCTTTACAACGCCATCGTTGAGAGCCATGGAAAGGGTTATTATTTTAAACGTAGAGCCCGGCTCATATGTGTCGCTTAAAGCCTTATTTCGCCACTGAAGCAGTTGCTGCTCTGTCAAAACCTTTCTTTTGTCTGCTTCTTCCTCTTGAGCATCCAACAAGGCCTGCGCCTCGTCGCTCAGTGCCTGATAATTGTTCAAATCAAAATTTCCAAAGCTGACCATACCCAGAATAGCGCCGGTTTTTACATCCATTGCTATGGCCGCAGCACCGTTTTGCACTTTATAGTCCCGAATAGCCTGCTCAAGGTGCTTTTCTATATAATACTGAATTGTAGAGTCTATGGTTAGCACCACGTCGTTGCCATCCTGGGCATCGTAATAATCCTCAAAGCTTGTAAAAAGCATATCAGTGCCCGCTGCGTTTTTTGCGCGCACAACCCGCCCGTTAACCCCTGTAAGGCTGCGGTCGTAATAGCTTTCTATTCCAGCAAGACCAGTGTTTTCCATGCCAACGAAACCAATTACATGAGAGGCAAGATTGGAATAGGGATAGTAGCGCTTTGTGTTCTCCTCCAAATGTACGCCTTTGAGATTATTCTCATTAATAAACTCTCTTACCTTGTCGGAAACCTCAGGCTCCACTTTCTTCGCAATTGTTTTATACCAAGACTCTGTTTCCTGTGTCTTTTTAAAAACTGCTTGTGCGTCAACTCCCAATAGCTCCGAAAGAGTCTGGGCGATCATCAGCGGATCTTCGCCGTAGATCTTTATTTCCTTGGGACTGATAAAAATATCATCAACGCTGGCGCTCATGGCCAGAATTTTCATGTTTGTATCGTAAATAGTCCCCCTGGCAGCATTGACAACAGTGTCCCTTACCTGTTGCTCAATTGCCCGGCTTTCGTACATTTCATGTTCAAAGAGCTGTAGCTTGAAAAGCCGAAAGCCCAGCACTAAAAAAGCAACTATGCCGCACGCTGCCAAAAGAAACAGTGTGCGGCGAAGCATCATTGAATTAGGCCCTTCCGGGCTTGAAGGTTTTCTCTTTTCCTTTGCCATGGCCATCCTCCGCTAGAAACACCAATTTATCATCTAACAATGAATTATACTCTCTGCCCTACTTAAAATATTCCGACAATAACGAAAGCATATCAAATAATCTGTCCCCCAGACCTTCACTATCATCAGCCTTTTCGATAATAACAGCCTTGTTGGGAACTGTACTATCCAAGTAAAAGATCTGATCCTCTCTGGGCCTTTGCATGCCCAAAGTGGTGGTGGCATACTTCTCAATCTCCGTAAGATTAAATGCGCTTTCGTAGTCAATAAGTAGTCTGTTCTGCGCCACTTCAAGTTCGGTAAGCTGCTGCTCAAGAGCAACCGCCTGATCGGTAGCCTCCGTAAGCTGAATTCTCGCCATTAGCAGGAAAACTACCATAACCGCCGCACATAGTGTTCCGACTATAGCAAGAGGTGAGATGCTCTGGGTGTAGGGCAGGGCTTTGGACTGGGCTTCGGTCCTCTCAAAAACTCTGGGCGCTGTGTCCTTCGCCACTCCTCGTCTGGGGGCGGGGGAAGCCCACTCCTGAGGATATGCAGGCGCAGTGCTGCCGTAATTATATGCTAAACTTCCGTGGTTATAATCACTTGCATACTTTGTGTAAGCGGCCATTGCTTGCTCCTCCTTTAGTACACCGGCTTAGTGTGTCTACTACACCCTTTCCGCTATGCGAAGCTTCGCACTGCGAGAGCGGGGGTTTTCTTCAACTTCATTTTGGCTGGGTAATAGCGGCTTCCTTACTATACTCTTAAGCGTCTGCACAAAGCCGCAGGTGCAGACGGGAAAATCTCTTGGACAGGTGCAACCTTTTTCCTTTGAGGTGATAGCATTTTTAACCACCCTATCCTCCAAGGAGTGGAAGCTGATCACAACCAATCTTCCTCCGACATTTAGCCTGTCCGCCGCCGTACCTAAAACCTCGGACACTGCTTCCAGCTCGTCGTTTACTGCAATGCGTATTGCCTGAAAGCTGCGCTTTGCCGGATGCTGTTTTTCCCGCAAAGCCGCTGGGGGCATAGCTTTTTTTATAATCTCCACCAGCTCAAGGGTGGTTTCTATCTTCTTTTTCTCCCTTGCCCTAACAATTGCCTGGGCAATTCTCGGTGCATAGCGCTCCTCACCGAAATCATAGAGAATTCTCTTAAGTCTCTCTTCGTCCCAATTGTTCACAATATCCGAGGCGCTAAGTCCGTCGCTTTGGTCCATTCTCATATCCAGTTGCGCGTCAGCCATATAGGAAAAGCCTCGCTCGCTCTCATCAAGCTGGGGAGATGAAACGCCTAGGTCAAAGAGCATTCCGTCTACATTTCCTATATTCAGCTCATCTAAAATGTCGCCTAGCTGCCGGAAATTTCCATGTACTAGTGTTATTTTGTCCATAAACGGCTCAATCCTCGGTAGCGAGCGTTCAATGGCCTTCACATCTCTGTCTATAGAGATGAGTCTTCCTGTTGTAAGCCGCTGTGCAATCTCGTAGGAATGGCCGCCCATGCCAAGGGTCGCGTCCACATATATACCGTCGGGCCTAATGTGGAGTGCGTCAATACACTCAGCCAGCATAACCGAATAATGTTTCAGTTCCACTAAAATTCAAGCTCCTCCATTACCGCCGCAATGTTTTCGGGGGTGGTTTCAAGCTTATTGATTTCTGCCCAGCTTTCGCTATCCCAGAACTCCGCATGGTTATTGCTTCCCACCACCGTCACGTTCTTTATTAATCCCGCGTAGTCTCTCAAGTTTTGAGGAAGAAGAATTCTTCCCTGTGCGTCTATCTCGCATTTTGCGGCGTAGGCAAATAGCGGTCGCATCTTACGTTGCTTTACGTATGGCATTTCGTTTACTTTGTCGGAGAATTTCTGCCAGCTTTCAGCAGAGTAAGCGGAAAGGCATTTATCCATGGAAAGTGTTACGTAAAACACGTTCCCCAGCTCTTCGCGCAGACGTGCGGGAATAGATAAGCGTCCCTTGGTGTCCAGTGTGTGCTGGTATTCTCCTGTCACGCTTATCCCCCCTATCCGTATATTGTCTGCCCTAGAAAAAGCGCCCCCACTTTTGCCCCTCTTTGGGTGGTTTATGGGATTTTGGTGCACTTTATTCCACTTCGACCCACTTCTTGTCCTCATTATAATCAAAGGAACAAAAAAAATCAAGAGCAAAAAAGTCCGTATAACCAGACTTTAATTGCTCTCTCTTGCTTATATACACAATAAATTGTGTTCCATAAATCCTTTGTTATGATATTATGTCAACATGTTGAAAAGCCGCCCAGAAAAAATTTTTTAAAAAATTTTTTCTGGGCGGTAAGTTGTTAGTATTATTCCTCTGTAATCTCTTCAGGCTCCTCAGAATCGGAATCAGGCTCAACGTGCTGGGGCTGCTGCATAACGGGACGGTTTGTTGCAAGGCTTCTAAATTTCGCCCTGGACTGGCGAATTTCGTTGCCTGCGGATCCTATAGCTTCCTCAGTTCGGCGCAAGGCGTCGTCCACATATTCGTTGGCAACGCGCATAAGCTCCCTTGCCTTGGCATCTGCATTGGCGACAATTTCGTTTGCGTGTGCTCTTGCTATCCGGGTAATTTCTTCCTCTTCAACAAGGCGCCTTGCCTGTTCCTCTGCGGCCTTGCGGATAAGCTCCGCCTCCCGCTTGGCGTTAGCAACAAAGTCGTCCTTGGAGGCTAAAAGGCGCTTTGCCTCGGTAATCTCAATAGGGTACTGGCGCTTTATTTCCTCAATGAGCTCAAGGGTCTTATCTCTGGGGAGCATGCACTTGTCCCTGCTCAGCGGCACGCTCCATGCGTCGGCAACAGAGCTTTGCAGCATATCCAGCAACGCACTAAATTCATTTTCATTTTCGAAATCCATCGTTACGACCAATCCTTTCCGCTATACTTTCGATCACAAAGGGTACCATGAAAGGGACGACCCTTTTGTGCAGATACCGCGCCGAGGCGGGGCTTTCAGGTATTAAACTTCTTGGAAACTGCCTCGGCCACCTGCGGCGGAACATATTCCGTCAGGTCGGCTCCGTACATAGCCAGCTGCCGCACCGCTGTTGAGCTGACATAAGTGTATTTCTGGTCTGCTGTGATAAAAAAGGTTTCTAGGTCTGGGTTAAGTTTCTTGTTGAAAACCGCCATAGTAGTTTCGTATTCATAGTCTATATGGTTTCTAAGGCCCTTAATAACAACGGGGTTCTCGTAGCTTCTCGCAAAGTCCGACAACAGCTCAATTGATGAGGATACTTCTACATTTTTAAGCTCAGCCGTGGACGCTTTAATCAGCTCAACCCGCTCATCTATATCGAACATGGGGGTTTTTTCTATGTTCATAACAACGCTTACAACAAGTTTGTCGAAAATCCGCGCTGCTCTTTCTATAATGTCAAGGTGTCCCAAAGTAATGGGGTCAAAGGTTCCGGGATAAATTGCTGTTATCATGGCCAAGTGTCCTTCCTTTCGGGGCATTGCTTACCGGGACTTTTTGCCGCAGGTAGTAAGTCTCACCTTGCCGTACTTGTAGTCTTTTACAATATAATAGGGATCTGGCAGAGGCGGAATGGTTTTTTTTGCATCAGATTCACAGATTATTATACCACCTTCCGCCAATATGTCAAATTTTATGATGTTTTTCAGAGCTTTCTCCAATAAATCGTATGCAAACGGCGGATCTAGAAGAATAAGGTCATATTTGCCGCAACGGCTGAGAAAACCGACTGAGTCTGCCCTTACAACTTCGCCCGTAAGCTTGCAATGCTCAAGGTTTTGTTTAACGATTTTTATAGCCTCGTTATTCTCGTCCACAAAGGTAACCGAGGCTGCCCCCCGGCTTAAAGCCTCAATACCCAATTGCCCCGTGCCTGCAAAAAGGTCAAGAACCCTTCTGCCCTCAATGTCATACTGTATAATGTTAAACAGTGCCTCTTTAACTTGACCGCTGGTCGGACGAATGTCCATATTGGCAGGCTCTTTTAGCTTTCTGCCTCTAGCTGTACCTGTAATAACCCTCATTAGTTTTCCTCCGAATTCTCTGCGGCCTTTATCTTGCCTTTCGGCGCTTCGCCGCTATGGAAATAATCATACACCGCCCTTGCAGTGTTTTTATTCACCACCGCACAAAGCTCTTCATATTCTGCCGCTTTTATGGCCTTTATAGTCTTAAAGTGTGCAAGCAACCGGTTTCGCCGCGCCTCCCCTACTCCCTTGATGTTCTCAAGTTGCGAGCCGATGGTTGCACTTCTGAGTTTTTTGTGATACTCAATGGCAAACCTATGGGTTTCTTCCTGAATAGTGCCAATAAATGAAAATACCGACTGCATTCCCGTTATACCAATTTCGCTACCGTCACAGCGGATCAGCGCCCGTGTCCTGTGCCTGTCGTCCTTAACCATGCCAAGAACCGGAATGTGCAGTCCGCATTCACGCAGCACTCCTTCGGCAATCCCCGCGTGTACAGCTCCCCCATCTATAAGCAACAGGTCCGGAAGCTGACCGAACTTTTCGTCCCCTTTCAGATAGCGTATAAAGCGTCGGGTGAGCACTTCCCTCATGCTGCCATAGTCGTCCTGCCCAGAAAGCTCTTTAATCTTAAACTTTCGATAATCCCTCTTAAGAGGCTTTCCGTCCACAAACACAACCATAGAGGCCACAATACCGAAATTGCCTGTGTTGGAAATATCAAAGCTCTCTATACGTCTTGGCGCTTCATCCAGTCCCAGCGCATCAGCAAGCCATTGCAAAGTTTTTTGCCGCTTTTGGGCTGCCGTGGTTGCCCTGACGCATTCCTCTCTGGCATTGAGGTTTGCCTTTTCTGTCATAAGCCTGCGCTCTCCACGCTGAGGAATCTCAACATTTACCTTTCTCCCCGCAAGCTCCGTGAGCATCCGTTCTATGTCCTCCCTGTCACCTGTGTCAATGGACATCAGTATTGTTTTCGGATAAGCCCCCCTAAT
>CAZNUD010000045.1:0-13238 GCA_964576195.1 uncultured Oscillospiraceae bacterium
ATCAATCTATCTTCTGCAGAAGGTAAAATTCAAGCGGTATCCTCAACGGGTACAGCAGACAATAGTACCATCTCTTTTGATGAGATCATCTCTCTGTACTTTTCATTAAAAGATGAATACCGAAATAACGCTGTGTTTATCATGCACGATAATACAGCTATGCTTCTTAGAACCCTTAAGGATACAAGCGGCAGTTATCTGTGGAATCCTTCAGATAACACCATCTTCGGAAAGCCTATAGCTTTTACATAAAATAAATACACTTTTTGCGGTTTTTATGTGCGCACTTTGTAGCTTTATATAAAAAGGTTTTTCATTTGTTCTTTTGTTCAGGAACATAGAATTTGACAAGGGGAAAAAAGAGGGATATATTTAATTTAATAAGGCCAACCACGAAAGGAGAGAACACTGCTTTGAGAATTAGAAAGTCGGCTGAGGATTACCTAGAGATGATTATGATGCTTGGAGAGAAAAAAGGCAATGTGTACTCTATCGACGTGGCAAACGAGATGGGGGTTACAAAGCCCAGCGTAAGCGTTGCGGTTAAGCGCCTGCGTGAAAACGGTTACATTATAATGGATCCGGATGGCGTTTTGCACCTGACAGAGGCCGGAAGTGAAATTGCCAAGCGTATGTACGATAGACACAGAATGCTTACGGAGTTTTTTATTTCAATAGGCATTTCTCCCGAGGTTGCGAGGGCGGATGCCTGCAAGATTGAGCACGATTTAAGCGACGAGAGCTTTCATGCCATGTGCAGACATATTAACTGGAAGGACACAAAGAAAAAGTAGTACATGGATTATTTTGGCCCGACCAAAATTTAATATAAAATAACGCCTGTGCAAACTTGCACAGGCGTTATTAATTATAATAAGCTTATTTGCTTTTGTAAGCTTTTTTCAGTGTCCTCTGCTCATCGAAGTGCTCACGGGTGAGCTTAACAACGATGCCGGATAAACCGATAAGACCCACAAGGTTGGGCAGTGCCATCAGGCCGTTTAGGGTGTCGGCGATGTCCCAGGCAAGGCTTAGGTCCATTGTAGCTCCAACAACTACAACGAGAACGAAGAGAACCTGATAGACCTTAATGCTTCGGGTGCCGAGAACAAACTCGCAGCAGCGGCTGCCGTAGAGTCCCCAGCTAAGAACGGTGGATAGAGCAAACAGGGTTATGGGCACTGCGATAATCAGCCCTCCCAGCTCGCTGCCGAAGGCGGTGCCAAAGGCTTGTGCGTTTAGAGAGGTGGTGGCAAGCGCTTTTTCACCGTAGGGGATGTAAATTCCACTAATCAGAATAGTAAGGCCGGAAAGGGTGCAGATGACAATAGTGTCAACAAACACCTCAAAAATGCCGAATAAACCCTGCTTGACGGGGTTTGTTTCACTGGTGGCGGCATGGGCCATGGGAGCAGAACCTAAGCCTGCCTCATTTGAAAACACACCGCGCTTAACGCCCCAGGTCATGCACTGGATTATTGTGCCGCCGGCAACACCGCCCATTACGGCTTCGGGATTAAAGGCGCCAACGAAAATATTGGAGAAAGCCTGCCCGATGTTGCCGATGTTGTAGAAGATAACCACCAAAGAGCCGATAATGTAGACTACGCTCATGAAGGGCACCAGCATTTCAGTCACAGCGCCAAGACGCTTGATACCACCGAGAAGTACAAGGCCAACGATAGCCGCAAGAATAACTCCGATGACTGCGCTGGTAAGAGGCACGGTTGAGCCTAAAACGGTAACCGTTCTACTAAGTGAATCTCCGCCGAAAGTCTCAATTGCAGTGTTTATAGAGCTGGTGATGTTGCCAACCTGAACGGCGTTGCCTATACCGAAAGCGGCTAGGGCGCCAAAAATGCTGAAAATGACAGCCAACCACTTCCAGTTTTTACCGAGGCCGTTAATAATGTAGTACATGGGGCCGCCAACCCAGTCGCCCTTAGCGTTTCGCTCACGGAATTTGACCGCAAGCGTGACCTCGGCGTACTTGGTGCACATACCGATAAGAGCTGTTATCCACAGCCAGAATACGGCTCCGGGGCCGCCTAGCACAACCGCTGTTGTAACGCCGGCTATGTTGCCGGTGCCAACTGTAGCGGCAAGGGCTGTGCTTACAGCCTGAAAGGGAGTGATCTCACCTTTCCCGGCCTTGTGCTTCTGAAAAATTCTGCCAAAAGTATTTTTCATGGCATAGCCGAAGTGGGCAAACTGCACCCCGCGGCTTCTTAGGGTGAGAAAAACGCCCGTGCCAACCAGCAAGATAAGCATGGGGATTCCCCAAACTACGTTGTTGACGGCAGAGTTAATACCGGCAACTGATTCTAGAAAACCTTCCATTCTAATTATTCCTCCCAAAATAAATGCGCAAAAATGCAAACAATATGTTTATATTAACATGCTGTTCATAGATTAGCAACGATGATTTGGTATTATGTGTTAAATGGGCACATTGCCAAATCATCTTTGGCTTTTGCCCGGTGTTAATATAAGAAAATTACATAAAATAAGTGCACTTACGATGGAAATCTGCAGAGGAACATTTCTATGGGCAGAAACGTCTTAAAGAAAATCAGTGGCGGGATGCGTAAATACTTGACTGTTTGCCGGTTTTGATTTATTCTTCAAATTGCCCGAAGGGGCAAAATCACTTGATGCTAACTATTAACGGAGGATGCTATGAAAAGAGTAGTTTCGATAATTCTTTCACTTACAGTATTGATGGGCCTTACGGCGGCCTTCGCCATGGAAAAGGGTGAGAGCAGAGCTGTTATTGGAGCAGACATTAATGCCGAACAAAAGGCGGTGGTTTATAAAAGCTTTGGAGTGGAGCAGGGTACGGTTCCGGAGCTAACCGTTACAAACAGCGAGGAGCGCAGTTACCTTGACGGATTGGTTGACACATCTATTATAGGAACCAAGTCCATTTCCTGCGTATATATTGAGATTTTAGCTCAGGGAGACGGACTGCAGGTCTCCACTTCCAACATAAGCTGGTGCACCAAGGACATGTATGTTAACGCTCTTGTAACATCCGGCGTTGATGACGCTAAGGTCATTGTTACAAGCCCTATTGCCGGCATTTCAGGAACGGCTGCCCTTACAGGTATTTATAAGGCCTATGAGGATATAACCGGCGAAAAGCTTGATGAGGTGGCAAAGCTTGCGGGTACTCAGGAGTTGGTCATCACAGCGGAACTTGCTAATGAAATAGGCAGCTATGATGCGGTGGTTATCGTAAACGAGCTAAAGAAGATACTCGACCAGACCGTTAACATGACCGACGACGAGCTTCGGGCTGAAATAGACTATGTGGCTGAGCAGTACGATATTACTATCAGTGACGGACAGAGAGATCAGCTTGTTTCCCTTTGCCGCGCCCTGGAAAAGCTTGACCCCGACCAGCTTAAAGCCAAGGTGGAGTCTGTTCAAAACACTATTATGAAGCTTTCTAAGGCTAAGGAGACTGTTAATAACGTATCCGAGTCTGTTAAGAAATTTTTCATTGCCGTTGCTGACTTTTTCTCAGACCTGTTTGGCCGCAAGGGGGAATAAGGCTTGGGAAACATCGAAAAGCTTGTTCAGGAAAGGCTTTTCCTAATGCAGGACTTGGAATACAAGGCCTTTCAGTGCAGGCTCATGCCTAATGTGGCACCGGAGCGTGTGATCGGCGTTCGCACACCGGAGCTTCGCAAATATGCCAAAGAGCTTTCAAAACAGCCGGGGGTGGCCGAGTTTATGGGGGCCTTACCACACAAGTATTATGAAGAAAACAACCTTCACGGTCTTCTTATTGAGAATATTAAGGATTACAGCACTGCCATAAAAGCGCTTAACGAGCTTCTCCCCCATGCGGACAACTGGGCGACCTGCGATATAATTTCACCGAAGGTGTTCGGAAAGCATCTGCCAGAGCTTATGGAGCAGATAAAGCTTTGGATCGCCTCGGGTGAAACCTACATTATACGCTTCGGTGTGGAAATGCTCATGAGCTTTTATCTGGGCGAGGCATTTGACATATCTCAGCCGACCATGGTGGCTGCTATCAAAAGTGAGGAATACTACGTAAATATGATGGTGGCGTGGTATTTTGCCACAGCTCTTGCAAAGCAAAGGGAGGCAATCCTGCCCTATTTTACCGATAAGAGGCTGCCGGACTGGACACACAACAAGGCCATTCAAAAGGCTATAGAAAGTTTTAGAATTGATGGCGATACAAAGGCTTATCTTCGCACCTTGAAGGTATCAAAGCCCGGGGTGCGCTGAGAGGAATAGCTCCTTTTAACCGTATAGATAAATATAAAAAATTAGCGCACTCTTTCCTTTTGTAAGAGTGCGCCAATTTTTTATAAAAGGATTCTGGCGGCTTACTTTTTGCCTATGAGGATCTGACCATCAAAGTTGTAGATTCTGCATAAGCGTTGGCGATCCATAATACTAAGCTTTAGTTTTCCCATGGTAACATTGGCAGGGGGGAATAACTCTGTGGCTGTAATCTGACCGTCGGAGCAGGAGAGCTCATCGCTAATTTCCAAAAGACGCTGCTTCTTTTTAGTGAGTTTCATGCTGTTAATGGACTGATCCAGCTTAAGCTTAGATAGCAGTTGCTTATACTTTTCGTCCAAACTTGTGGAGCTGTCCAGATAGGAGATGTTCTTTTCATTTTCCTCAAGGTAGTGCTCAAGCTCAACCACCTGCTTGCGAACGCTGCTAAGCTCTTCCAGAAGCAGCGGGTTGGAGCCAACGGTGAGAGTGGTCAGACGGTTGCGCTCGTTGCCGATGGTGCGGGCTTCAATGCCTTTAAAACCCGTCACATCACTGCCGATAATAGTACCCTTACCCATGGTAACAGAGACCATGTCACTGCTGATAACTGTAGAATTGATAATGCAGCCGCATTTAACGGTGCCCTTTGCTGAAACGTAGCAGTTTTCAAGGTATTTACTGGATACGGTACCACCGGCTTCCAACCTTCCCTTGGAGTTGCCGTTCATTCCGTGGAAAATTTGGATATTAGCGCCCGCCTTTAGATAGGCTCCTTCAACTATGCCGCGCACAATTATGTCTCCTGTGGCTATGATAGAAAAGCCCTCAGAAACATTTCCCTTTATGGAGACAGAGCCAATAACATCAAGGTTTCCAATAGCGGTATCAACGTTGCCGTCAATGTTAAGTATTTTGTCTACTCTAAATAAGTTTCCCTTATAGGAAAGCTGACCGCCAGTGGTGGCAACCAGAGAAAGACCGTCTTCCGTAACGGAAGTGTTGTTCCCGGCGGGGATTTTTGGCATTTTCCCGGCTGCACCCTTAACAGGAAGACCGCGCACTTCAATTCCGTCTACCGGGGGAACGGGACGGATAAGCTTGCAAATAACATCTCCCTCGTGGACGGTTTGCAGCCAGTTGAGATTTTTGTAGTCTACGTTTGCTTCGCTTTCCGAGTCTATATTAATTTTCTGTTCCCGGGAAAAGAGATCGATTATTTCGCCGTCTTTTCCGTCCTGCTTAGGAGTGCCGCGGGCAATAACAAAGATCTTTAGGTAGGCCTTCGAGGAAAGAATAGTTTCTAAGACATTTTCAACCAGACCGTATGAGTAGCTTGACTCTGACACGATTGCGTAAAGCTGTTCGGCAGAAAGGCTGCTACCCGCACCTATGGGCGGTATTATGCAGCCGTAAACTGTCATCATATCGCGGCTGGCGTGGAGCCTCAAGTCCATAGGGGCGGAATATTTGGGATCGGAGTCTAAGTTTTCTACTACCCCCTTGGCGTAAACGGAAAGCTCCTCAAGAAAATCTCGCTCTTCAACGCTAAGAGGGCTTTGATTGATGGAGAAGAATACCTCCGGAACCTCGTGATTCGGGGACATACCAAGCTTATAGGAGAGAAGTGTGAGCCAGTTAAAATCAACAGTTCCGTCAGGCTGGGTGCTGTTGGCGGGCATTGCGGCATTTGACGCAGTTTCTGTGACGGTTACTTCATCTACGCTGGCGGCGCCAATATCGCTCGTATCCACAAAACCCCTCCAATTCTGACATTATTATAGTAAAATGGCGAGTGCTATTTTAAATCGATAAATTAGAATCATTTCACCTTAAAAACAGTTTCTTTAAAGCTTCTTAGTCGCAAAAGCAAATAAAGCATACTTCAGTTACTATATTATACCTATGTAGCAAGGGCATTTCAAGGAAATTTCATGTTTTAGTAAAATTAAACAAAAATGTGTGCAAACAGTAGTATTGAACTAAAACTATTACACAGTTACTCACGTTGCACATATTGGAAATACATTTTTAAAAAAAACTATCCGGGCGTCAGTTTGACCGCCCGGATAATTTATTATAGGCTGAAGTATGATTTCGGATCTGTTGTGGCGCCGTTAACTCTTACTTCAAAATGCAAGTGGGGCCCTGTTGAAAGGCCTGTTGAGCCAACGTAACCGATTACTTGTCCCTTAGTTACATTGCTACCGGAAGACACGGCCATGCTGCTCATGTGCGCATATAGGGTAACCCGGCCATTTCCATGGCTGATGGTAACATAATAGCCATAGCCTCCGGCATTATAGGTGGCGAGGATAACCGTGCCGCTGTCCGCTGCTAATATTGGAGTGCCGCTGGGGGCGCCTATATCTTCACCGGCATGGAACTTCATAACGCCTAAAATAGGATGAGGTCTCCATCCGTAGGCAGAGCCGGGGGAATAGCCCGGCAAAGGCCAGCTATAGCTGCCGGTACCAATAATATTGGAGGCATTTTGTGCCTCAAGGGCTGCCACCAATTCGTCGATTTGCTTTGAAATATCAGCAGAGTTGGCTTCATAGGCAGCATATTGGGCCTTGTAGGCTTCAATGTCTGCCTCCAACTGTTTAATGAGGACAGTGGCCTCCTCAATGTCGGCCTCAAGCTCAAGCTTTTTAGCTTCCAGCTCTGTACGGGTAAGTTTTTGCTCCTCCTGTGTGGCCTCATAGTCAGCCTTTACCTGAGCAACGTGCTCTTTGGCCGCAACGTATTCGTCCTTAAGCTCGTCATCTCGCTTGGCAATGGCGGATATGCAGTCTAACCGGGATAGAAGGTCAGTAAAATTGGAAGCATTTAGAAGAATTGATATGTACGAAAGTCCGCCGCTTTCCTCCATGGCACGCATACGGGTGCGCAGAGCCGCCCTCTGGTCGTCCTCGGCCTTTTGGGCCTCTTCAAGCTCCTTGGCCTTCTGCTCGATCAATTTGTCGTAAAGGTCAATTTGCTCATTTATTAGCTCGATTTCCTGCTGGGTCATTTCATTTTGCTCGTCAAGTGCCTGCTTTTGTTCCATCAGCGAGGACATTTCCGTATCAAGAGAGTTTAACTGATTTTGGAGCTCCTGCTTGGACTGAGCAATTTGCGACTGCTTTGCCTTGAGGTTGTCAATATCAGCCTGAGTAACGGCAATGGCAGGGCAGGAAACGTAGAGAATAAGGACGCTGGCCAGAACAATTGAGAATAAGGATTTGATTGCTTTGCGTACTTTCATTTGTTCACCTCAATGTGGATACAGCAAGCTCGGCTCATAAGAATGAGTCAAGCTTTATAGGGTTTATTTCTTCTTTGTTTTCTTATGAGGGTTGGAGGGGACTTCTATCTTCTTCTTTTTTATAAAGAACAGACCGATAATTTCAACCACAGCAAAGATGATGAGATAATACCAAACAGAACTGCCGTGAGAGAAGTATGCGGCAACCATCATGAATAAGCAGCCGCAGATTGATAGAATTGGCGTAATAAAACGCTTTGTAAAGCTCAGATCTTTTTCCTTGGCAATAAGCATTATAAAAATGGGGATATATGAGGCATAAATCGTAATAATTGGAAGCTCGGAGGTATCAAAGGAGAAGGGGCCGAACCAAGAAGCCCCCGACAGGTTCCCGCCGTAGAAAAACAGGAGCCAAAAGGCGCTTACGAACAGGCCGAATATGGATGAGTTCGTGGGCATATTGGTAACCTTGTCCACCTGTGAGAAAAGCTCGGGCTTGGGGCCCTGACCCCGGGCGGCAAGAGCATACATGCCTCGAACACAGCCAAGCATAAGGCCGTTTAAGGTTCCGAGACAGGAGATAACGACAAACACAAAAAGAATAGTGCCGCCAATGTTGGAAAAAATACTGGAAAAAGCAATTTTTGCACCTGCCTCGCCACCGCCCATCATGGTCTGGGTGGAAACACCGCCGGCAAGACCGATGTAATAAAGGACATATGTAAGGACGATGATGCTAGAGCCGATCAGCAGAGCCTTGGGAAGGTTGCGCTTGGAATCTTTAAGCTCAGCATTGATGCTGGTGGCTATTATCCAGCCCTCATACGCAAAAGCGGTTGCGCATACGGCGGTAAACAAAGCCTTGCCGGTTCCCGTTTGGGGAAGGGCAGAGGAAAGGTTCTGAACTGTCATTCCGTTGGAAAGGCCAACAATGGTTCCAACGATTGCCATGAGGTAAAGGGGAATAAGCTTAATAACAGTAGTTGAGGTTTGGAATTTGCCTGCAATAATGGGGGACAGTGCGTTTACGGCATAACTGACGCAGAGATAAAACATAGAAATCATCATGCACTGGGGGCCCAAAATATCCCAACCAAGCAAAACGCAGGTGTAACGGGCACTAACCCAAGCAAGTACGCTGGTTAAACAAGGAAGATAAATTGTTGCCATAAACCAGCCAACGCAGTACGCGTATTTGTTGCCGCAGGTGGCCTCTGCATAGTCAACAAGACCATTGACGTATTTGTAACGAGTTGCCATTGTCGCAAAGGTGTAGGCGCATACTATCATAATCACGCCGCCTACAAGCCAGGCAAGAATGCCGAGGAGTTGGTTTCCGTCTGTTGCCTTCAAAACCTTCTCCGCCTTAAAGAAAACGCCGCTTCCGATTACTATGCCAACAACCATGGCGATAGCGGTAAACAGGCCGTATTTCTCCTTCATTTTTGTTTCCATAGTTTTCTCCCTCTTTCAATGTGCTGCTGACGCGTGTATGTCAGCAATGAACATAATACCATATATATTCACTAAAATAAAGCAGGAAATTCACAAAAATCAAGATGTCTTTTGGTATTTAAATAATAAAAAACCGGAAAAATAAGGAAGAGAGAACAGCAAATAACGCTTTAAATAAAGCGCAGTACTTCGTCAAGAGGTTTTCTTGGGGGAGCGGCAGTTCCCACGCCTTCGGGATAGCCCAAAGCTATAAGAACGATTGGCTTTTCGTTGCCGGGAAGCTGTGCAATTTTTGCAAGGCCCTCAAAACTGAAATAACCGAGAATAACGGAACCGACGCCCTTTGAGTGGGCTGCAAGGCAAAGGTTCTCCGCGGCACAGCCGCAGTCAAAAAATGTGTAACCCTCGCCGTAGGCAGTGGAGGGGGTGCCGTCCTTATCATGGCCGCTTAGACAGGGAATAACAGAAAGCAGCACCAAAGCAGAAGCTCCGGAGACTATTTTTGCGTTCCAGTCGCCAATCTTTGTTCCCGTGGCAGAGAGTTGTTGGGATACCTCAGCCATGGTTTCGGGGCTGGTGATAACGGTAAAGCGTGTGCACTGAGAGTTTTTCCATGAGGGGGCAAGCAGGGCGCAGGTAATAATGCGCCGGAGGGTTTCTCTATCCACGGGTTTTGGCGTAAACTTGCGGACACTGCGGCGGGTAGCTATGCAATCAAATGCTTCCATGGAAGTCCTCCTAAATAAATTATGTAAACAAATGTTATGTTAACTTATTCTGCTGGCTGACCGTATTCGGTTACCACTTATTTCTGTATTGCCTTAATGCTTTCCTCCGAAATAGGCAGATAGCTTGCGCCTGTGGAGCGGATGCGCTGGTAAACCTTGAAGGCTGCTTTAAGGTCTGCGCCCACGGTGACTGCCCAAAGCTTCTAGGCAGTTTACCGCCAGCACAGAGGAGCCGGAAAGAGCATATTTTACTATAAGCTCTCTCATATCTATGTTTTTTGCTCCTTAGTTTGGGTACAAAAATATACCTTTATAATATAACACTAATTAAATATGTCAAGTGTGGATTTTTTATAAGACCTGTGATAAAATTTTGATGCAAAGAGAATATTTAATATGGAGGGAATATATGAACACGGAAGAAAAACTCTTAAAATGCCTTGAATGTGTCAGAGAAAAAACTGATTTTAAGCCCCAGGTGGCACTTGTTTTAGGCTCCGGCCTTGGCAATTACGGTGATGAAATTGATATTAAAGCAACCATTGAATATAAGGATATCCAGGGCTTTCCCGTGTCCACGGTATTGGGCCACAAGGGCAGGTTTATTTTCGGTTATGTAGAAAATGTGCCGACGGTAGTTATGCAGGGAAGAGTTCACTACTATGAGGGCTACAGTATGCAGGATGTGGTTCTGCCGACAAGGCTTATGGGCCTAATGGGTGCAAAGGTGCTTTTCCTTACCAACGCAGCAGGTGGAGCAAACTTTAGCTTCCAGCCGGGAGATTTCATGCTCATCAGGGAGCAGATAGCAAGCTTCGTGCCATCTCCGCTCATAGGGCTGAACCTTGATAAGCTTGGAACGCGCTTTCCGGACATGAGTCAAATTTACGATGGGGAGCTTTGCGATGTAATCAGGGAAACAGCCGCAAAAAACGCCATTCATTTGCAGGAGGGGGTTTATTTGCAGCTTACCGGACCCCAATTTGAGTCTCCGGCTGAGGTTAGGATGTGCAGGGCCCTTGGGGGCGATGCCTTGGGTATGAGCACAGCCTGCGAAGCCATTGCAGCACGGCATATGGGTCTTAGAGTTTGCGGCATTTCCTGCATTTCAAACCTTGCCTGCGGCATGAGCTCCACGCCGCTGACCCATGAGGAAGTTCAAGAGACGGCAGACAGGGTATCTTCAAAGTTTACAAGGCTTGTGACAAAATCCATAGCTGCCATTGGGAAGACACTGGCATGAAGGCCCTTTACTACGACGGGCGGGATACCGTATTAAAAGACGACTATCCCTTACCGGTACCCATGGAACATGAGAGCCTTATACGCATTTCGCTGGCGGCTGTTTGCAACACCGACAGGGAGATCATGCAGGGCTACAAGCCGGACTTTACAGGTGTGTTGGGGCACGAATTTGTGGGCGTTGTGGAGCAGTCAAGCAACGCAAGCCTTGTCGGGAAGCGCGTGGTTGGAGAGCTTAATGAGGGTTGCGGACAGTGCCTATACTGCACTTCCGGGAGAGAGCACCACTGCCTTACCCGTAAGTGTATTGGCATTGCCGGAAAAGATGGCTGTTTTTCATCATACATGACTATGGCCACGCGGCTTTTACACGTGGTGCCGGACAATGTCCGCGATGAATGGGCGGTTTTTACAGAGCCTCTGGCTGCTGCCTTTGAGATTGCAGAGCAGGTGCATATTGCTCCTTCGACAGAGCTTTGCATTATTGGCGACGGCAGACTTGCCTTTATGATCGCCCAGGTGCTATCCCTTTCCGGGGCTGAGGTTTTTGTTTTGGGGCGGCACAAGGAAAAGCTGAATATGTTCAGACCCTTTGCCCAAACTATGACGGAGACTGAGCGTAGTTTTGAAATAGTGGTTGATGCCTGCGGCGACCCTGGCGGAATTGAAACTGCCATGAGGCTGGTTCGAAGTAAGGGCACCATCGTGCTTAAATCCACCTTTGCCAAGGGCAAGGAACTTAATTTATCTCCCCTGGTGGTAAACGAGGTTAATCTGGTAGGCAGCCGCTGTGGTCCCTTTGAGCCTGCCCTTAGGGCATTGAGCAGGGGGCTTGTTAAGCTGCCGGAAATTGAGTGTTTTATCCTTGAAAACTGGCGTCTAGCCTTTGAAAGCAAGGCATTTAAGGTAGGGTTCGACTTTAGATGAAATTGTTACAGAAGTGTTAATTAATTTGCAATCTATTGCATTGTGGGTACTGCTAATATATAATGACGCTGTACTTGGAAGGCATATTCTGCCACGTACAAAAACCACTGACAAATTATTTGGAGGTACGAAATGAAAAAAGTTATTGCACTTGCATTGGCTCTGGTCATGCTTCTGGCTTTGGGCGCTTGCAGATCTACGCCCGCAGGCTCCGAGACCGATGTTCCCGAAACACCCGCGGATGGCACCGGCCTTAAAATCGCAATAGTGTCCAGCCCCTCCGGCGTTGATGACGGTTCATTTAACCAGAATTGCTACGAGGGCATCCTTGCATTTATTGAAAATCATCCCGATGCAACCGTTACTCCCATTCAGGAGTCGGACATCAACAACTCCGTAACCGCAGTTGCTGATGTTGTTGCCAACTATGACGTAATCGTTACCCCGGGCTTCCAGTTCGGCGGCATCACCACTTTGGCTCAGGAGAACCCCGATAAGCTGTTTATCCTTATTGATGCTTGGCCCCTAGGAGAGGACGGTATGGACATACCCGAGGATCAGCCGATTTCTAACATTTATGCTGTTTACTATGCAGAGCAGGAGTCCGGCTTATTTGCAGGCATAGCTGCTGCTATGGAGTCTAAGACCGGTAAGGTCGCCGTTGTCAACGGTATTGCCTACCCCTCCAATGTTAACTATCAGTTCGGCTTTGAAGCGGGTGTTGCTTATGCAAACGCAAAACTCGGCACTGCGGTTGAATGTGTTGAGATCGCCGCTTATGCAGGAACCGACGTATTGGGCAACAATGTCGGGGGCAACTACATTGGCAACTTTGATGACCCCGCAACCGGTAAGGTTGTAGGCGCTGCTCTTATTGCAGAGGGCGCTGACATTTTGTTCGTTGCAGCAGGCAACTCCGGCAACGGCGTTTTCACCGCTGCTAAGGAAGCAAGCGACGTTTATATTATCGGCTGCGACGTTGACCAGTATGACGATGGTATAAACGGCGATAAGAACATTGTTCTTACCTCCGGACTTAAGAACATGGCTTTCACCGTTGAGCAGGCTCTTAATGCTGTTGCTGACGGCACCTTTGAAGGCGCAAATGTTCGCCTTAACGCTTACGCAGGCGGCACCGGCTACATCTCCGAGGCTGGTCGTCACCAGCTTAGTGAGGCAAGCCTTGCAGCTCTGGCAGACGCTTTAGAGGCGGTTAAGGGCGGCACCATCGTACCTCCCTTCTTTATGAGTGAAACCACCGTTGAAGATTTTGTTGGTCTTGAGTAAGACTTTAGCGCACATTTAAAAGAAGCCGCCATTTTGGCGGCTTCTTTTTTTGCCGTTTTGGGATGCAAATGGTTTTGACATAAGGG
>CAZNUD010000046.1:0-12731 GCA_964576195.1 uncultured Oscillospiraceae bacterium
ACAGAGAGAGAATACATAGCTCCTTAGACTATCTTACTCCCCAGGAGTGGGAAAATAAATTTAAGAGGGTTGCATAAAATTGTTCGAGAAAATGTGTCTACTTTATTGACATAGGTCCAACTATCATTCGTGAAATTTGTCGCAAAAAGGAAAACCACAGCGAAATATGCTGTGGTTTTCGTAGCCATTATTTATTGTTATAAAACTCTAAAGCATTTTCAATCGGCAAAACACGAGAATATAAAAAGCCTTGAATATAATCACATTTTGCATCTATTACCTTTTTGTTTTCAGCTTCTGCTTCTACACCCTCACACAGCACATCAATTCCCAAAGCGTGAGCCATACGAATGATATTCACAAGTACGGCATATCCTCGGCTACTGGTGGCCTTTGTTACAATATGCCCATCTATTTTGATGACATCAATAGGATAATCACATAAATCGCTAAACGAGGTATAACCACTTCCAAAATCGTCAAGTGCTATTCTACAACCAATTTTTTTGATGGCGAGAATATTTTTATATGCAATGGCGCCATCATCAACTAAAGAATCTTCTGTTAATTCAATTAGCAGATTGTTTCTGTTGAAATTATATTTTGAAATAATCTCTTCAAATCGCTCTGCAAAGTTTAGCCCGGACAATGTTGTTCTGGTGAAATTACAAGAAATATACAGTTTGCTTAGATCGGTTCCTTTCCATTCATCCAGCATTTTACAGGCTTTTTCAAAGACATAAAAGTCAAGTCTGTCAATCATACCTGCGGTTTTCATATCTTCAATATAATTTGCGGGCGATAATACCCCTTCTTCCAAACTGTGCCAACGTGTAAGGACTTCAGCACCACACAAATTATTATTATTTGTATCAAATATGAATTGAAGATAGATATGAAATTCTTCATTTTCTATAGCTGATGATATTTTCTTTTGCAATCTGCTTTTAAGCGTTACTCTATTAAGGACTTTTCTATCACTCAAACAAACACCTTGTTTTTCATTCTCGGCAGAAAGATAGCCTTGACGTGCATTGTATACAGCTGTTTCACAAGTGATGTTTTGTTTGTCAAGCGGATATATGCCACATCTGAACATAACACCGTTATCCTTCGCATAACTTTCGTTATAATTATTTAGGTTCTTTATAAGTTCCGTTGCATTTTCTACAGCACGCTGCACAACAGGGCACATAAAACAAACTGCAAAAACACCATTATCAATTCGGGCTGCAAAATCATTATCACCTAAAGTCCCGGTAATGGTATTTGCAGCATAACGTTGCAATTCTTCTGATTCCTGCAAACCGAAGTACGTCTCTATTTTTTCAATTTTGATAGCTATGTATGCAACATAATATAGCGGACGCATTGCATCTGAAATATGACGAGAATAGCAGTCTTCAAAATAACTCAAATTGCCTATTCCTGTTAAGGCATCCGTCATTTTTGTTTTATTCTGTTCATTGGCCTTGTGACGCTTTTTTAGGATATATGCCGTCAGACAAATCAAAGAGACAGCTAAAATACCTATCACGATAGAAAGCCAAAGCACTACCCCCAATGCTTGCGGTTTACTTTCAAGCTGCATTGCGGCAGACATCCATATGTTTTTGTCAGCGTTTTGTATGGCATTTTCTACTGCCAAAGCTATCTCTGGATTTATTATCTTTGTGAAGCCGATGCAAACCGTTTGTGTTTTTCCGTCTTTATCATAAGAAAAAAGCTCGATTTCCTTAGAGACGGAAATTTCCCCTTTATGGTAAGCTGATACAATTTCTACCTGAAAATTCTCGCCAAGTTCCTTTTTTCGATCCTCACTACCGGCAGACACATAAGAAAAATCAATACCTGTCTGTTTGCTTATGTTCTGGTAAATCTTCGGCAAAATGCCTTCATAGCTTTCTGTTTTTTCATTATAAAATTCTAACGGATATAAATCAGGATTGCCCGCAACATAAACGCTTTTTCCAGATGTCGGCTCTTTTGTTGAGTTCACCTGGGCAGAAACGGTACTACACAGTGAAAATATACTTAAAACCAGAAAAGCCGAAACAATCAGTTTTTTCATAAATTAATTCCTTCTTCAGAATTATATTTAGCAATTAAATTTTCAGTTTGTTCTGTCTGGTTTTCTAATTTATTGTCAATCTCGGCAAGCAAGGAAACGATATCTTTTCTAACACTTTCTATCTTGTCTCGGTATGTATTTAGTTTTTCTGTCTCAGTTTCTTTAAGAATTAAGAGTTCGTTTGCGGCTGTCTTATACTCATTATCAGACTTGGCTTTTAGCTCGGAAGCATACTGCTGTGCATCAAAAAGAGCTTGCGCGATATCACCATGAGCTTGCTTATATTTTTCAATTTCTGCAGTGAGCGAAGAAATCTCTTCGCTGAGAGCTCTTTTTTCTTCTGCATGCTCGGCATTGATAGCGTCAATTTTATCGTTGAATTCGGAATTCATTTTTGCAATATATTCACATACATCTGTTTTTGAAAAACCAAAAAGTGAGGTTTTTAATAATTTCTTTTGCATATTATTGACTCCTATTTTACATTGATTTTTTTGCGTTCGATTCTGCCCCAATTCAGCCTTTTCTTTTTATAGCCAAAAAAGGCGGTTGCTCTGACAAATGCCATAATAAATCTCAAAAAAGTGATTTCAAAGAAGCATAACAGAACAGCTTTTAAAGCATCCATAAAGGATATTTTTAAATCGATTGTTTGTGTTCTTGCAAAAAATGCAGTTAAGGTTAAAATGCACCCAAAAACCGCATAAATAGCAAAGAACAAAAGCATAAAAGGTATATTGATTAAATCAAATATAAAGGCAAGCAGCATTGTAAGTATACCGAAGAGTTCAATGAACGGAGAAAGCAACTCGTAAAGTAAAAAGTTAAAAAATGAAACAAAGCTGACAGCACCGAATTTTGCATTGAACAGCATAACTTTATGCTTCCACATACTTTGAAACAAGCCTAAATGCCAACGTTTTCGTTGTTTGCAAAGATCCTTCAGTCTTTCCGGTGCCTGTGACCAGCAGATGGCATCGGTAGCGTATTTTATGCAATATGGAACTTCGTTCAAAGTGCAGTATTCATGTAATTTTACGACAAGCTCCATGTCTTCTCCCATGGTTGAGTGGTCATATCCGCCTGCTGCAATTACCGTATCTTTCTTAAAAAGACCGAATGCGCCCGAAATAATAAGAGAGCCATTAAACTTATCAAACAAAATACGCGAAGCCAAAAAGGAACGGTCATACTCGAGCACCTGCATACAGGCCAGAATATTACTTGGCAACTGATAATTTAAGACCCTGCCGTGGTCTAAGGTAACGCTGTTGGCAGGTCTTACTACACCACCTACAGCAACAATGTTTTCCTGTTCTAATATTGGACGGGAAATTTTAGTTAATGAATTATACTGTAAAACAGAATCTGCATCCATACAGATAAAATATGGATATTTACATGCGTTGATACCCATATTGAGCGAATCTGCCTTACCTCCGTTTTTCTTTCTAATTAGTGTTAGAGGAACTTTTTCACTGACAGTCTCATAAACGAATTCTTCGGGCTGACAGGCAATTTTTCTATGAATGGGGCGGCGAATGGGCTTCATATCAAAAGCATCAATAAGTTTTTGCGAGGTAGTGTCTTTGGAGCCGTCATCTACCACTACAATTTCATAGAGATTATAATCTAAAGCTAATAAAGATTTCACCGTTTCCACAACGGTTACCTCTTCGTTATATGCGGGAACGATAATGCTTATGGGCACATAATAATTTTGAAGCAGAGTGTTTTTTAGTTTTTCCTGATGCCTTTTTTTATAAAGCTCAGAAGAGCCAACCACTACCGCCAAGAAAAGGAAAGAGGAATAGCCGATAAGATAAATAACAAAAAACACATTGATATAATCAAGTATGGTTTTTACGATCATAAAAGCATTGTCACTTATCATACCGTTGCAGTCTCCTTTTCTTTTAATTTTTTTCGGTCAAATCGATATCGAAGCATCTCGGAAGCATATCGATCCCCGCCCTCGAAAACATCGACCATATCTTCATATTTTACGCCTAACCGTTCAAGACTGTCGGAGGCGTTATACCGTACGTACCAATTCTTATCGCAAAGTAGTTCCTTCAAAATTGTTTCTGTTTTGCCTGAGGGGTAATTGCCGAGTGCTGTTGCCGCAATCGCTTTATATTCCCATAGGGGACAATTTTCATTAACAAAATCGCAAAGCACAGGGAATGCCGGTTCATAATAATACCTTGCAAAATAGCGAATGGCACTAAATCGTAGTTCTTGGTTCACTTTTGTATTCTGCATTATATGCATCATCTTTTCCTTATGCCTATCTGAGCTGAACCGAAAATAATCCAGTATCGAAAGTTTAAGGCTAACAGAGAACTCATCAAAAAGTTGCCAAAGCTTCTTATCAAAGATTTCTCTTTCTCCTGCAAACGCAAGCAGTCCGTCGGTAATCATCTTTGTGTGATGAAAGCCATCGTTTTTATCCAATATTTTCAGCGCTTTGATAACGCTGTCTGCATCCCCAATAGAATAAAGAGCTTGCAATGCATTCTCTCGGCAATATAAATTGGGTTCTTTTACAAGTTCTATCAGTGAATCAACCACGATACTGATACTTGCGCCTTTAAATACATTGTATTTTTTTATTATGTAAGGGAAATAGGCCGCTTGAATCTTATTCTTTTCACTGTACTTAAATGTTAGATATACAAATACCGAACTTAAATTCACAATATATTTTCGGACTTTTTGAGGACTAATTGCGTAAAACTTTTCAAGGGATTCATCAAAGGCCATCATATGATTGATTTTCTTTAATTTCTTCCTGAGAAATTTTTTGTGAGCTTCATCAACTGTTTCTTTATCCAATTGTTCTTCAATGCTTTCTGTGAAATCTATGCTTCGTTTTTCTATGTTCTTATCTTTTTTGCGAAACACAAAAATACAAACAATGTTGAATATAATCATAGCAACGCATACGGCCAGATAAGCATAAATCAGTATTTCAACTTTCATCCGGTTCCCTCCATAGGCTTTGCATCACGTAATATGCTGGCTTTAACCGTTCATGGTAAGTAACTTCGTTTTCCCAACCTTTCATCTCAACCTGCTCTAAATGGATACGTTGGTCGGTCACTTCATTAGATACACCAACATAAATGCTGTCAATATTTATTGGTTCTATACCATAGTGACCGTCATAATAATCATCATGAATTTGTAATCTTGATGGATCTGAAAAATTTAGAAGTTGCCACGGGATTCTGATTTCAACATAATCACCGTTACAAATAAAATCCGATAGGGAATTATAATTTTGGGCATCCGGATTTCCGTTACCGTATGTAAGAACTCCTGTTGGAAAAACTTCTGCTTCTGTCAAATGTTTGCCATCGACCAATTGACTCATTTGTAAAATAATATTGATATCCACAAATTTAGGAGAGTCCCGCATTGGTATGTTTCCTTTTACATAGGTATCAAACCCATAAACCTCTTTTGCATAGTTTGCACGCAAAACCTCGTAGCGCTCCTGCACCTGGATTTTACTGTTTTTGCTACCGTTTATGGTAATAAGAAAATCTACCGCGCGATCAAAGCGTAAATCATTATTTTCACAGTAGCTACTGCCGCTTTTGGGGGTTGTGTCGATTGGAATATAGAGTTTTTCATTGTTAAAATCAAAATTATCTTTTTTCGCAAGAAAATACACATATGCCTCATCATATTTCATGGACAGCGTCAGATCGTCACTTCTCATAACAATATCGTCTTCTGACCATTCGGAAACATCGCCGTCGATATAACAAACAGTTTTTTCTTTTCCCGGGTCAAATGATAAAAGACCAAAATATTGCTCATTTGTTTGAACGTCTGACCAATAGGGCGTACGCATAAAGTCTATTGCGTAATTGGTGTTCCAGGTTCTCTTAAACCACTCATCCTGCCAGGAAAATAAACATGAACCTGCACACCCAGCTTCAATAATATCGTTATAACACGCCACTAATGCCGGTCCTTGCTCGATTTCAGGCATATGACCTTGGTTTCGACCGGTATTTGTATCAATATGAGCAATCCCGCGTCCGGTCGGTACACCAAATTCGGAAATCACAACTGGTATGGTATGGTGATCTGCAATTGCTTTGAGGTAGAGTTTATAGGTATTCAACGTTCCGTCTTTATAACATGATTCAATATCAACATCAAAAGAAAGCTCGTTGAAATCCTTTACAAAAGCAAGATAATCGCGGTAATAGGGGTAGATGTGGTACGATGCAAAATGTCCGGAGAAAACTTTGTCGGTGCAACCGATATGCTCCACGTCGACACTGGCGCATTTATCAAAATAATCTGTTATATACTGTGGATAGGTAAAAGGATCTGTAATTGGCCAATTAGAAAATGCAACCAGCTTTTGTGTTTTATAGCGCTTGGTTTCATATTCAATTGCTTCATCTCCAACCCGCGCCAGCATTGCCTCAAAAGGGGTGGCATCCTGAGTAGAGTACATATATTTTCCTTTATAGGCGTTATATTTTTCGTTGTTTTTAAATTTTTCATTGGTGTAGACAACGGTCACATCTTCCCATTCAACACCGAGAATGTAACCAATTGCCCACTGAGAAATATCTTTGTTATATGTACCGTGGCCGGAGGATGCATCACGCCCTAACTGAAGTTTACGATTGCCGTGAACAATATCGATCATAATTTTACAATCGTTTATGAATGTATCGATTAATTCCGGATCATAAGCATCCCTGGCTGAATTATATAAGTAGTCGTTAACCCAGACACCGTGTAAAAGATATAAGGGATCGGGATTATCTTTGTTGAACTCGTAAAATGCGTTATAAAAAACATCGTTGTTTATGGTGTATATGCGCACCGTATTGGCACCCATCTCTTTGATCTGTTTAAACCAACGTAAATAATCACTTTTTGTGATGCCAAAATCTGTTGACCATTCGCCTGGCATACCTGAACCGATATCTACGCCTTTAATCTCAAATTCTTCAAAGCCGTTGCCTTTATCTAAATAGATTTTTTCGTCTTTTGTACAGACAAAGGTGGTTGGTTTTTTATTGGGAGAAAAATCAATATACACGCCCTGATAATAATACAAATAATCAAACAGCAATACACACACCACGATACAGCATACAGCGATAATAAACTTTTTCATTATTCTGCTCCTTTCTATCGTGTGTGTTCTTTTGCCAATTTTGTTTTCGAGTTTGCGGAATACTGGCATAGAACATCAATATTTTCATCCATCCAAGCACCGCGACTTGCAATATAACCTTTCAGCTGTTCTACCGCCTCGTCATAACTGCGAAGATTACGTGTGGTGGGGTACAACAGGTTATGATCTGATTCAAAAGTATAGCCCCATTTTTCAAAATTACGGTCAATTGCGTTACCCAAATAAGCAATCGTTTCGTCAATATAATTGTTTAGGTACTCATCGCTAAAATAAGTCTTACGCAGTTCGCGATAACGTTTGATTACACGCTCGGTAAAATCCTTGTCCTTGATAATCATGTTAAACCACAGGGATTCATGAAGAAGGAAAGTTTCATGATCAATCGCCTGCTCTTGATAGTTATCGAATGCGTTGTTAAAATCCCAAACGCACATTCTGTATTTTCCGTTTGTGCCTTTGTAGATATATGTAGAATAATTACCTGCGTCATAATTTGAAGTGAATTCATTAATCAAAAAGTAATTTACAAACGAATCTACATCTATTGTTTTTGAGTATCCGTATTCGGAATGATCAAAATCATACGTATACAACATGTGTTCAAAATTTGAAAAGTCTTGAGTGATGCTTTCGACAAGCCGCTCATTAAGGTTTGCTGTTCCGGGATAGATTATATTAAACCCGCCGGTACTTTTGCGCATAGAATACAGCGAAAAAGGGACAATGTTTTTTATAGGTGTTTCACTGCCACGGTCTAAGCGTATAACATAGCCGGAATAGGAATTATCTTTCCGGTCCACCTTGATGTCCAATCTTGCGCCTGCACTCCCTGCAGTGATGCTTTCTACCATCAAATACAAACCATTATATTCGCCGTTAATCAGCACCTCACAAAAACGGACATTAGGTGCATAACTCATAATTTGTCCCGCAAGGTTATAGCACATATAATTACGTATAAGCGTCTTATCCAAAAAGGGACCGTGCAACACCCATTCATGATGCGCATCCATTCCCATCATTTCTTGTGGATTATTCTCACCAGAATCAGTTACAAGGGTAATACTGTATCCCTTTTTATCAAATTTCCTAGAGGAATTTCCCCTAATGCGAATTCTTGCGCTGCTTTCTATGCTTGCAGTATCATTTATATGGTTATTTTGTTCATGGTTATATATAACACTAAGGTTGCAAAGCAGCTCGCTTTCTCCGCTTTCTGTTGTTGTATAACCAATACGTTTTCCCTTGGCATCATAAATAGGATCTCCGGGAATTGTCACCCCATTAGTATTGATTTGTAAAAGGGGAAGATGGGTGCAAAAAACATCATCAGAATGAGAACAGACGGCTTTAGGTTCCGCCATTAAATGCTGGTGATATCTCTCTATTTCTTCATGTCTTGTAAACCAAAGGGAGGTGGTAACAATAACAACTGCAAGACATAACGAAATAATGGCATATATTTTGTACTTCATTATTATATCCTCCCTTAAAACTATATAGTATCAATCAGTTTGATATCTCGTCATTTTGCATAACGATATTAACATATTCAATGCCGCCCAAATCATATAGGGCATCCGTGATATTAATGTCTTTTTCCTTTTTCTTTAACAATGATGAGGAAACCTCATAAATCAGTTCCATAGTATTCTCTGTCGTATTTTTAACACGTAAAATTGCTTTGTTCTTAAATATTTTAAATATGTATCCGGTAACAATCGATTGCTTATTTCTTGCTCCACGAATAATAATTAACATTCGGTTATCGTTTTTGATGGCGCCAAGAATAAATAGCACAATAAATGTTATTATGCTGCCCACAACCGCTACCATAAAATCGCCAACACCGCAGCATATTCCGACAATAATTGTCCAGAAAATATATACGGTATCTCTACTGTCTTTAATGGCTGTTCTGAAACGAACAATAGAAAGCGCACCGACCATACCCAAAGAAAGAGCAATGTTGTTGCCGATAACTGTCATAACTGTTCCCGTAAGTACAGTAAGCACAACTAAGGATGCATTAAATTTTTTGCTATAGATTGTTCCGCGATGGGTAATGAAATAAGAAATAAAAATCAAAAATCCAAGTACTGTCGCCATAGAGATATTTAGTATAACGGTTCCTATCTGCAATTCGCCGCTCGTTTCAAAGAGCTCAAAAAGTTTATCTTTCATTTGCTTTTCCTCCTATATATGCGTTTGATAAGCATTTTGTCTTGCTAAAACATATTTACTGACAGACAGTTCGCTTTTATCTGTGCAGTTTATCAATTCCTTGATGTATGTTAATAAAAAACCATTGAACTTAACCTCTAAAACCACATCGTAAGGGTCAAGTACAGGGTTCATATTCAAATTTGGATCAAAAAGTTCAAAACTGCTTTCGGTTGATACGATTTTGTTATCGAATGTTATTCGAATTTTGTTTTCCTTTGCAATAAATGCTTTGCGGTTATATTCGACAATTGTTTTGGGCCGATAGCATCGGCTTTGCATTAGTGCGTACATTTCGGTGGCAAAGGTTTCTTCATATGAAAGCAAAACGGCATAATCGCCCGCAATTAACCTCTGTGCATCCGCTTTTGACACCCTGAGGGAACGCTTTAATTGTTGTACTCCTTGCTTTTGCTTCAGCTCGAGCATCGCAAAATCAGAATTCGGATCATAGCATCGCAGGCGTACTTTTCGCCGCAGTTCCACTCCTGCTTGTTTTTCATAATAATCATCGTCAAACGGTGTATCAAAATATAAAGACCGTATCATATACCCGTGAGTACCGTTGTGAGGATCACCTAGCATTATTTGCTCAACTTTATGACTTAATCCTATAAAATCTGCAACCGATATTAAAAACTTTTTCTCTTCACGAAGTACTTTGTTCAAAAAATCACCCCACAAACAAAAAACCGGCTGCACCCAAAAAGATGCAGCCGGTCGATCATACGAGTTTCGCTTAGACACCGTAGCTTTGCGTCCTTGTCTTTCAACAAGTTTGCTAAATGTACCATTGATTATAATACAATTTATTAAAAAGTCAATGCTAAAGTTTTTCTATGTGTTACGGAAACCACCCATATTTGATTGAACGCGGGGGGTGGTTATCTAGATAAGACAATGGTGACAGAGAGAAATTCATCTCACTGTCGCCTTTAACGTTATGAGTAAATTAGTTCGGCGTTTATAATTTCGGTTGCTCTTTGTCGGATGTAATTCATCTTACCAACCCAATCCATTTGGTTATCTGCCTTTAGTTGTTCATTCACTCCTTCACCTTCAGCCATTTGTTTTACCAAGCGGTTGAACATTTCTTCAGCATCCCGATTTAACTGCAAGAGGTAATCATAGAGTTTGTTTTCACTTTGCATTTTGTTGTAGAAGAATTTACTGTGTTTTTGAATGTGTTTCAAATGACGTTGGCCCCATACGCCGATTGGTTCAAGTTCGGGTTCATCCTCACCGGCGATAATATAGTAATCACCGCACAATTCGTATTTAAGCCCCGTTTTTTCGTCTGTAATAAATCTTGCTAACTGTTCCATAATTAAACCTCCCTATAAACCACTTTGATTTTCTTTTGTTTTGAGTGAAGAACTTTTAATAAAACCTCATCCAAAGCATCAGTATACTTTCCGTCAGCAATAAGTTTATTTCTCATTTCGTTCATACAGTTTACAACCACCCGTCGCTCAAAGTCATCGAGCGCTATGTAATATTTCTTTTCTTTCATATCAATTACTCCTTTAGCAAGTCCTTGAATGGAGCTTCATCGTTTACGAATGTGTCGTAGGTGAATTGTGCGCCTAAACGGAAACCCATAATGAAACTATCAAGATTTGATTCGCCGTTTACCACGCCCCAAGCGTTGCAAAAATCAAGGAACTTTTTCTTGCTTTCGCCCGACAGGTTCTCAGTTAAGAAATCTTCATTCAACATCAAGATTTCCATTTGCTTTTGCACAGCTTTGTTTTCCTTTGTGCTCCTTGCTTGTGGATCGAGATTGCCATAATAAAATTCTTCAATGAATTTTCCCATAAAAATAACCTCCTTTAAGTTTCTACCGTAGTGTAAACTTAAATGAAAGTTGAGAACACCTCAGCCCTTTTGGTACAATGGTTTCACCACAAAACACTGTACCTCCCAAAAAGGAGAGATGTTCTCATGGCAAAAGTATACCAGTTTTCATGTCCAAAGTGCAATAACAATCAAACGTTTTATCGTTATGGCAAAGATACTAATGGATATCAAAAATATCAATGCCAGTCGTGCTATCACCAATTTGCACCGGAGAGGCCGAAGGCCTCGGAGGGGAAAATTGGTGAGCGAAAACATCCGTCATGTCCTGAATGCGGTAAAGCAAGTTTTCTGCACCACGACTATGACCATTACAGCAATTACCGCTGTAGTGACAAGCGATGTAACCACTCATTCTTTGTGTGGAAAAACACCGCTATTACTGCACCATCCATGTCTGCTCTGTTTGGAAAGCATAATTTCAAGCGTATGCGTTATCCTGTTCATTTAATCATCACAACTCTTTGCATGTTTTATCTCGGTAAAAACTCATTCCGTAACATCAGTCTGATCTTGCGCACAGCCTTTAATGTCAAGGTCTCACATACAACTATCAGCAAGTGGTGTACCCGATTTGCACCGCTATTTGACGATATGAGGATTCAGCTTTTGCCACTTTTGGACTTTAACTCCGATGAGTGGCATGCGGATGAAACTGTGGTGAAAATTGCAGGTGTGAAGCATTACCTTTGGTTTGTAGTGGACAGTGAAACCCGATTCGTCATTGGTTTTCATCTTTCTCCGCATCGAGATTCGCCTCAAGCTGTTTCTGTCATCCATGAGGCTATTAAACATGGCAAGCCTGCTGCTATTGTTTCTGACCGGTATAGCGCTTACAAAGTACCCATTAAATCTCTTTTACCGGATGCTAAGCATATTCGCGTCCAAAGTTTCAAGGACGATATTTCCAACAACCTTATTGAATGCTTTAATAAGCAATTCAAGGCTTGGTATAAAACTAAAAATGGGTTTTCTTCTTTTAATTCAGCCAATAATCTTATCTCCATGTTTGTCTTTTTCTTCAACTTCGTTCGTCCGCATTCCGCACTGAACGGTCTTACTCCGGCTCAAGTAGCGGGGCTGAATCTTACTAAAAAACAAAAACAGAGGTACTTGCTTACTGCGTGATCTTTTTCTACCAAAAATTCATTTTAAGTTAACACTTCCGTTTCTACAATAATTGTACTTAAAGAAGGCAGTATAGTCGAATGTACCGATATGAAAAAATACCGAGAAGAACATTTTATAGTTCTTCTCGGTATTCATCTTTCGCTTTGCTTTCGCCACACCCGATAAATAGTGTATTTTGATGGTTTTTCAAATTACTTCCTTATCGCGGTCTGGGAAAGAGTAAGACCTGTGTTTTTTTATACTATATCAGAGCCATCAATATGCTGTTCT
>CAZNUD010000047.1:0-12396 GCA_964576195.1 uncultured Oscillospiraceae bacterium
GAAAGCTGGGCGCTGATATAAGCGTTGTGGGCAGGGTGGCTATGGTTACCGGCGTGCAAAAGTTAACAGCGGCGCCGGTTTCCGCAACGGACTTGCGGGGAGGGGCAGCACTTGTTGCGGCAGCCCTAGGAGCAGAGGGAGAAACGATTATTTTTGACCCGGGGCATATTGTTCGGGGCTATGAGAGGCTTGATGAGCACCTTCGTGATGTGGGGGCTAATATAAACTACGAATGCTAAGGGGGAAGGGATATGTCCGCCCAAAGAAAGAATAAAACGCAAAAATCTAATGGGGGCGGAGGATTTATCTTCGGCTCCGTTTCGTTTCTAGTAATCTGCGCGGCACTTGTGCTGGCGATAAGTGTGTTTTTTAAAGTCTCTTCTATTGAAGTGGTGGGAAACGAGCGCTATGGGGCCGAGGAGGTTATTGCTGCTTCGGGCATCAAGGAGGGCGACAACCTTGTTTTTTTAAACAGGGAGAGGTCGGAAGTGAAGCTTTACAATAATTTAATATATATTAGTGGGGCGAAGGTTTCGCGGAAACTGCCAAACAAGGTTATGATTGAGCTTTGGGAAAGCGGAGCCACAGCTGTAGTTGAAACGGATAGCGGCCTGTGGTTAGTAGATAAAAACTGCAGGCTGTTAAGCGAATGCACCACCCTTGAGGCAAGAGATTACATAAACGTGATTGGTCTGTGCGGAACAAAACCAAACGCAGGGGGGGAGCTAACCGCGATAGCAGAGGATGTTCCTAAGATTAAGTATCTTAAAGCGATACTATCGGCTATGGAAAGTCGAAAAATTCTACAAGATGTAGAAAATCTTGATGTGAGCAATATTGCCAACGCCCAGTTTAAATATTTAAAACGATTTACGGTAAAACTAGGGAAGAATGGATATATGGAAAACAAGCTGGGATTGCTCTTAGGTGCCACATCCAAGCTAGATACTGAAGAAACTGGTATAATAGACGTATCTGAAAACAAAAAGGCGCATTTCAGTCCTGAGGAAGAATTTTAGTAGAATTGATTACAATTTGGAAAAAAACTAGAAAAAATGTACGTTTAACATAAGAGATTTACAAAGAATACTTGACCTAGAGCGATTTTCGTTATACAATAAAGCGAATAGTTGGATAATACTGCTGAACCGAATATCTTGCGGTTCGGATTTATTGAAATATAGGAGGCTAGTGAATATGTCGTTTCAGCTTGAAACCGGTCCCGAAAATGTTGTAACGATCAAAGTGGTCGGTGTTGGCGGCGCTGGCAATAATGTGGTTAACAGAATGGTCAGCTCTGGAACAAAGGGCGTTGAGTTTATCGCTATAAATACAGACAAGCAGGCCTTGTCTGTTTCCAGTGCAACTCAAAAAATTCAGATAGGCGAGAAGCTTACTCATGGTCAGGGGGCTGGCTCAGATCCTGAAATTGGCAAGCGTAGTGCCGAGGAAACTCGTAATAATATTGCCAAGAGCTTTGAGGATGCCGATATGGTGTTCATTACTGCCGGTATGGGCGGCGGCACCGGAACAGGTGCGGCTCCCACCATTGCAGATATTGCCCGTGAGTCCGGCATACTTACCGTAGGCGTTGTTACAAAGCCCTTTAGCTTTGAGGGTAAGCGCAGAATGGATCAGGCCGAGCAGGGCATTAGCGATATGCTGGGCAAGGTAGATTCACTGCTTATAATCCCCAACGACCGCCTTAAATTTGCTACCGATCAGCGTGTAACCTTTGCTAACGCCTTTGAAATTGCAGACGACGTATTGCATCAAGCCGTTACCAGCATTTCAGACCTTATCAAAAACACAGGCTTTATAAACCTCGACTTTGCAGACGTTACCACTATAATGAAAAATGCGGGCCTTGCGCACATGGGTGTTGGCAAGGCGGCAGGTAAGGGCAAGGCTGAGGACGCAGCCCGTATGGCGGTTGCAAGCCCCCTGATGGAAACCTCCATCGACGGCGCTCGCGGTGTACTCATTAATATTACTGGATCTATGGACATGGGTCTTGAGGATGTTGAGGCGGCTGCAAACCTCGTGCAGGCTTCGGCTCATCCCGAAGCTAACATTATCTTCGGCGCTACCTTCGATGACACTATGGACGATGAGATCCGCGTTACGGTTATTGCAACCGGCTTTGATAACGGCCCCGTTTTGAGAGCTGCGGACTTTGCCAAGGCTGAACATGCTCCCGAAAAGGCTCAGGGTCTGTTTTCTGCAGCCTCTGAGATGGCAGTACAGAGCGCTCCCGCTGCTCCGGCACCGGCTCCAACGCCTGCACCTGCTCCGGCTCCCGCGCCGGCTCCAAAAAAGGAAGAGGACCCTTTCGACAGTATCTTCAAGATTTTTAACTCCAAGTAGGATACTATAGTAATTATACGCTCCCTTCGCCTTGGGTGGCGGAGGGAGCGCGTTTTTTAGCTTTCACCTTTGCCTGAGTCGGGATTCGGCTTAAATATATTGTTGGCCTCGGGGATAAGGAAGGGAAGATTATAATGAAGAAAAAGGGCTTGAGTGTTAAACAACTGAGCACGTGGCCCCCGGCTATTTTTGTGCGGGAGCTGATTGGTATTTATGTCAATAAACGCATTTCCCGTTCAGCGGCGGAGTTGGCTTATTTTATTACGCTTTCTATTTTTCCAACGCTGATATGTGTTCATGCAATGCTGGTAAATTTCTTGCCGGGGATAGAGCTACCTGTGGAGGAGCTTAACAGGCTTATACCCTCAGGGACTATTACGATTATTCGTGAATATATCGACTATGTTGCCGCCCATAATAACCGTTCTTTGCTGACTGCCGGAGTTATCGTCATGGCAACCACCTCGGCCGCGGCCTTCAGGTCTATACACAGAACTATGGCTGATATTCAAGGGAAATCACGGTTTGAGGGCATTTTCGCTCTGTTGTTTAGCTTTCTGTTTTCTCTTATATTTATTGCTGTTATTTATTTTGCAGCTATTGTTATGGTTACTGGAGACTGGCTTATTCGCGCCATAACAAACATATTTCCCATGCTTAGCGGACTGGAACTGTGGGGCGTGTTGCGCTTTCCGCTGCTGCTTTTTATTTTCATTTTCATGATTTATGCACTTTATAGGATCAATGCTCCTAAGGAGATAAATGGTGGGCTGATGTTTGGAGCATTTATGGCGGCGGCGGTACTGGTTTTGGTCAGTGTGGTGTTTTCTTGGTTTATAAGTATGTCTACCCGCTACCCGCTTGTTTACGGGTCATTGGCGTCTATCATTATCTTCATGTTATGGATTTACACCTGTGGTCAGATATTATATATGGGAAACGCGCTGAATGTGGTTATTAGGCGTTACAAATTTAACAAAGCAGGACCGAAGTATGGAAAGCCCTACAAAGATTAGAGGAAATGGCGAGCTGAACGTATAATAAGTATCCAATCATGAAAAAGGCAGAAACGCCCGGCAGCCATACCGAAGAAAGTCGGAGTCGGGTTATCGTCGTTTCTGACAAAGGCGATGAAGATAAGATATAGTGAAGAAAAAGCCGAAGCTCAAATAACTGCGCAGATAGGTGGAGGTTAGAGCAAGAAGTTATATTTGATAATGTCCAATAAGGCTTCGCGTTTTAGTGTGTCAGCTTAACCATATTTGTCCTTGAACATTTCAGATTTATCCGTTAAACTGTCATAGTATTATATGCAACATAGGAGATAGTTCAATGCAAAACTTTGTAGACATACTTTCAGGGGAGTTTAAGCAAAGCCAAAGTCACGTTGAAAATGTTATTAACCTTATTGATGAGGGCAACACCATTCCGTTCATTGCTCGCTACCGAAAGGAAATGCACGGTGCCATGGATGACCAGTTGCTACGAGAAATAGCAGACAGACTGCAATATCTGCGTAGTCTTGATAAGCGCCGTGAAGAAATATTGTCCTCCATTGACGGACAGGGAAAGCTCACAGATGAGCTTTCAGTGGCTATTGAAAACGCCAAGATCCTTTCAGAACTGGAGGATATTTACAGGCCCTATAAGCAGAAGCGGCGCACCAGAGCCACTATCGCCCGGGAAAAGGGCTTAGAGCCTTTAGCGGAGCTGCTGTTTTCTCAGACAGTCAGAGAGGGAAGCCTTGAAGCTCTTGCAGCAGGATATATTGATGGGGATAAGGGAGTGGAAACAGCGCAGGAGGCGCTTTCGGGAGCGTCAGATATTATAGCTGAAGACATTTCAGACAATGCAGAGATACGCAAAAAGCTCAAGATTCTGTTTTGGAGTGTTGGGCTTTTGCGCTCTAAAGCGGCCAAGGACGAGGATAGCGTTTACAGAATGTACTATGATTTTTCAGAGGCTGTGGGACGTTTGCAGAGCCATAGAATTCTGGCAATCAACCGGGGAGAGAACGAGGGCTTTTTAAAGGTATCAACGGAGCTTGACCCTGCGGAAGCTATGGCCATAGTAAGTAGTGAGGTGTGCCGTCCGGGAAGCATATCCACAAGCTTTGTTGTCTCTGCAGCCGAGGACGCTTATCAGAGGTTAATTTTCCCTTCGGTTGAGCGCGAAATAAGAAACGAACTTTCTGACCTTGCCAGTGAGCAGGCTATAAAAATGTTCGCACTTAACCTTAAGCCCCTTCTTATGCAGCCGCCGGTTAAAAACAAGGTTACTATGGGCTTTGATCCGGCTTATCGAACAGGCTGCAAAATTGCCGTTGTGGACGGCACGGGCAGGGTTTTGGATACGGGCGTTGTTTATCCAACACCGCCCAATAACAAAAAGGAAGAGGCGGCGGAAATACTAACGCGCATGATAAAGACCCATGGGGTACAGGCGATATCCATAGGCAATGGCACTGCCTCTAAGGAGTCAGAGATTTTCATTTCGGAGCTTTTAAAGGAAGTTCCGGGAGTTGCCTATATGGTTGTAAACGAGGCGGGAGCTTCCGTTTATTCCGCATCCAAGTTGGGGGCGGAGGAATTTCCCGAACACGATGTTTCCCTGCGTTCGGCAATTTCCATTGCACGGCGGCTACAGGACCCACTGCCGGAATTAGTGAAGATAGACCCTAAATCCATAGGTGTGGGGCAGTATCAGCACGACATGCCGGCTGCGCGCCTAAGCGAGGCCCTGGGCGGGGTTGTGGAGGATTGTGTTAATGCGGTGGGCGTGGATCTAAACACGGCGTCTGCGTCTCTTCTAAAAAGGGTTTCCGGACTTAACGGAACGACGGCTAAGAATATTGTTACCTTCCGTGAAGAAAACGGTGCGTTTGCAAGCAGAAGTGCCATAAAAAAGGTGCCGAAGATAGGCCCAAAGGCATTTGAGCAATGCGCAGGCTTTTTGCGAGTGACGGAAAGTAAGAATATTTTGGATAACACAGGGGTTCACCCGGAAAGCTACAAAGGGGCGGAAAAAATTCTTGAGCGCTGCGGTTACACTCTTAAGGATGTTGCCCTTAGGCAGGTTTCGGAGCTTCGTGAAAGAGTGAAAGAAGCGGGAATTGAGAGTGTTGCGGAGTATAGCGGAGTAGGCGTGCCAACAGTGACTGATATAGTTGCTGAGCTAATTAAGCCCGGGCGCGATCCACGGGACGAGCTGCCACCTACAATGCTGCGGACTGACGTTATGGACATGAGCGACCTAAATCCGGGCATGGAAATGCTTGGGACAGTGCGCAACGTTGTGGACTTTGGTGTATTTGTAGACATTGGGGTGCATCAGGATGGACTGGTGCATATTTCTGAGGTCTGCAACAAATTTATTAAGCACCCGTCGGAGCTCGTTAAGGTAGGAGATGTTGTAAAAACCGTCGTGCTGGGAGTAGATAGTGAAAAAAAGAGAATTTCGCTCAGCATGAAGCAGGCTAGTAAGTGAATTTTTAGCGGCTCACGGAAAACCCGTGAGCCGCTTTTTACTGTTTGCGTCCATAAAGGACGGTTTGTTCCCTGAGCCATGAGGCAATTTCGGGGGTTAAGGCTCCCTCCTTCATGCGCCACAGCCAGTTGCCTGAGCTTGTGGAGGGGGTGTTCATTCGTGCCTCGCCGCCAAGCTCCAAGAGATCCTGCGCTGTTACAATAGCTAGATTAGCAGTGCTGGCCAGTAAAGCGCTCATCATAGCTTTGGGGCGGCTTTCGCCTTCACGGATACGCAGATATTTGATGGCCTTCTGCCTGTCTTCCTCAGAGGCTGATTGAAACCAGCCGTTTATGGTGTCATTGTCATGGGTGCCGGTGTAGGATACGCAGTGCTGGTTGTAGTTATGCGGAAGGTAATCGCTATCCTCACGGCTGTCAAAGGCAAATTGGAGGACCTTCATGCCCGGAAGTCCGCTGTCTGCGAGGAGCTTTGCAACCGGCAAAGTCAAAAAGCCCAAATCCTCGGCAATGTAATCCCGCGGCCCAAGGGCGGAATTGATGGTGTTAAAGAAAACTATGCCCGGACCTTGACACCAACGTCCGTTTCTGGCAGTATCCTCCCCGTGGGGTATTGCATAGTAGGAGTCGAAGCCGCGGAAATGGTCAAGGCGGAGTATGTCGTATATCTCAAATTGATGGGCAATGCGGCTTATCCACCAGCTAAAGCCATCCTCTCCCATGCGGCACCAGTCATAAAGGGGATTTCCCCAAAGCTGACCGTCTTCTGTAAAGGCATCCGGCGGGCAGCCGGCAACCTGTATGGGCTCCAACTCATCATTCAAACAAAACAGGTGGGGGGCCGCCCAAACCTCAGCGGAGTCAGGAGAAACATAGATAGGAATATCACCGATTATAGAAATGCCCTTTTCCCGAGCGTATTGGCGAAGCAGTTTCCACTGTTGGAAGAACAGGTATTGAAAAGTCTTAATAATGGAAATTTCGTTCGCGTATTTCCCGGCAGCCTCCGCAATTGAGCCGGCCTCACGGAATTTAAGGAAACGCTCCCATGAAGACCAAGGTGCTGCCCCATGAGCATCCTTAAGGGCCATGAACAGGGAAAAATTGTCCAGCCAAGCGGCGTTTGAGGAGCACCAAGAGGCGTAATCCTCCGGCGGGGAGGACAAAAGGCGGGCGGCAGCTTTGCGGAGAACAGGATAGCGGCGCTCATAGAGAAGGCCGTAATCTACGTGGCTGTCATCATCGCCCCAACTTATGGTTTTGTATTCGTTCTCGGTAAGGTAGCCGTCATTACAGAGCATGTCTAAATCTATAAAATACGGATTTCCCGCATAGGACGAGAAGGAGGAGTAGGGCGAGTCGCCAAAACCGGTGGGGGATACGGGAAGCACCTGCCAACAGGACTGGCCCGCATCTGAAAGAAAATCTATGAATTTTCTCGCTTCCGTACCAAGAGTCCCTATGCCGCAGGGGGAGGGAAGGGAACTAATGTGCATTAATACGCCGCTTCTTCGCATTTTTGTATCTCCAATCAGGGCATAAACTCTAGAAAAACTTGCCTGACGACCTTGACCGGGATGACAAGCCTTTTTTATCCTTTTACAGCTCCGGCCGCAACGCCCTTGATAATATATTTTTGACAGCTAAGATAGAACACGATTATTGGAATTATAGCAAGCACCAACATTGCCATCATTGCGCCCCAGTCGATAGACCCATAGCCGCCCTTTAAGTATTGCACGGCGATGGGAATCGTCATCCAGCGGTTTAAGTCTAAAATTAGGTATGGCAGCAGGTAGTCGTTCCAGATCCACATGGTTTCAAGGATGCCCACGGAAACAAGGGTAGGACGGAGAATGGGCAGAACCACCACAAAGAAGGTTTGCAGAGGGTTGCAGCCGTCTATCATAGCAGCCTCCTCGATTTCTATGGGAACCGAGCGCATAAAGCCTGCAAACATAAAAACGGCAAGACCCGCGCCGAAGCCCAGATATACGACAATAAGCCCCCATGGTGTGCCCAGACGGAGAAGATCCGCAGTTTTTGATAGGGTGAACATGACCATTTGAAAGGGGACGACCATGGAGAAAACACAAAGGTAATAAAAAATTTTGGAAAACTTGCTTTCTGAGCGGCTAATATACCACGCTGCCATGGATGTGCAAAGGAGTATTACGGCAACCGACGCAACGGTGATGAAAAGACTGGTTGCAAAAGACTCCCAGAAGTTGGTTTTTGTAATGCCCTCTACGTAGTTTTGAAGACCAACGAAGGTCTTTTCACTCGGCAGGTTGAAGGGGATACGGTTAATAAAGGCTTTCTTCTTGAAGGAGTTTATTACTATTATAGCTATGGGCGCAATATATACAAGAGAAAGAGTGGAAAAGAAGATTGTTAATGCCGTGCCCTTTTTCCTTCTGGTCCTTGTCATTGCTGAACCTCCTTCTGTTTGGTAAGCTTAAGTTGAAAAACCACCAAAATTGCTACTAATACGAAAAACACCACCGCCTTTGCCTGCCCCACACCCTGCCAGCCGCTACGGTTATAAAAGGTATTAACAATATTCAGCGCCAGCATTTCGGTTTTTGAAGAGGGCTGACCGGCGGTGAGAGCTAAGTTCTGATCAAAGAGCTTAAAGGAGTTTGTAAGCGTTAGGAAGGTGCATATTGTGATGGAAGGCATAGACATGGGCAGAGTTATGCCAAAAAGCCGCTGTCGGCGAGAGGCCCCGTCTATCCTAGCGGCCTCATAAAGCTCACCGGGGATTGCCTGAAGGCCGGCAATATAGATGATCATCATGTAGCCGACCTGCTGCCAGCACATGAGGATTAGCAGCCCCCAAAAGCCGTATGCGGCGGAAAAGGTTAGAGTTTTGGAAAAGTAGGCAAGGATGCCGTTAAAGATAAGCTGCCAAATATAGCCGAGAATTATTCCGCCGATGAGGTTCGGCATGAAGAAAACTGTGCGAAAAAGGTTTGCTCCGCGAATTTGCTTTGTAAGCTGCAAAGCCACTGCGAAGGCAAGGACATTTATCACTATAATGGAAGCAAGGGCAAATAGAGCTGTGAACCACAAAGAGTGGACAAAGCTTGCGTCACCCCAAATTTTCACATAATTTTCAAAGCCCACAAATTTGACGTTTGAAATTGTTGTGAACTTACAAAGTGAAAGGTAAAGCCCCATTATAAAGGGGAAGATAAAGCAAAGGGCAAAGGCGATAGCCGTAGGCAGGGCAAAGACGGGAAAGTACTTTTTTATGGCTTTATTCATGGCGGGTCTCCCATTTGATTAATTTGGGATAAGCAGGGGGGAATGGGTTTTCCCATTCCCCCTTTAAGCAATTGTTAGCTGACTTTGAGGGCATATTCGGCGGCCCAGTTGTCAACAAAGGCTGCCTTAACGGCATCCCAGCTGCCGGTACCCTGAGCATACTCAAGCAGAGCGGAGCCAAGAACGTTTTTCCATTCCTCAGAGGGCATTGTTGGGAAGCACCACTTAACAGGAACAGTGCCGGAGGCAGTGTCCTCGTCGGCGGCAATTATAAGGGGGTTATTAGGAAGAAATTCTTCGGTAAAGCCATTAAAGGGGCAGACAAAGCCCATGTCGCGAAGGGCTGCCTTGCCGGTTTCATTGGTAACGCACCAGTTCATAAAGTCCAGAGTTGCCTTGATGTTTTCTTCGGAGGCTTCTTTGTTTACGCACCAGTAGTTTTCGGTGCCTGTGCACAGGCCCTGGTTTTCCTCACCGGGAGCTCCGATATATATGGGCATCATGCCTATATCCTCGTCTGCAACCTCGTAACCTGTAACCTGACCATAGGCCCAAGTGCCGTTTTGATAGAAAACAGCTTCGCCCAGAGCAAATTCCGCAGCGGAATCGTCGCCGGTTTTTGCCGATAGCATAGTGGGCTGGCAGGTTGAGTTGTTAATATAAAGGTCAAAAATGTTCTTATAGTTTTCAAGGTAAGTGCCCTTAATATTAGTGGTAGTGTCGATACCGTCTGTTAAGTATTCATAGTAAACAGGCAGGTTTGCAAGGTGTGTTTTAAAGCGCCAGTCGGATGAGCTATCCATGCCGGCGGAGGTGAAAGCTGCAAAGCCAAGCTCGGCCTTGCGGGTAGTAATGTCCTCGGCACAGGCCTTAAGGTCTGCAAAGCTCTTAATATCCTCGGCATTATAGCCGGCCTCGGCAAGAAGCTTTTTATTGTATATAAGGCCGTAAGTCTCCACAACATAGGCTATGCCATATACAGCGTCGCCCTCGCGGAGGGCAAAGTCATCGCTTTTAAGCTGTGCGTAAACTTCGCTGTTGGCAAGGTCATAGACGTAATCACGTTTTTCCGCAAGGCCCACAGGGCCGTTGACCTGAAACAGAGTGGGAGCCTTTTCTTTTACGATCTCGGAGGTAAAGGTTTGGTCGTAGGTGTTGGAGGCGGCGGTTACAACATCTACCTGCACGCCGGTTTCCTCGGTGTAGGTCTTTGCAAGGGCCTCCCATTGCTCGGCCTGTTCGGGCTTGAAGTTGAGGTAATACACATAGCCTTCGGTGGATTTCTCAACTGGCGTGGTTGCCTCGCCGTCAAGCTCTGCGGCCGGTTCCTTGGAGCAGCCGGAAAAAACCGCTGCAATAAGCAGGACTGCCAAAAGAAATGCAAGATACTTTTTCATTTTTATTCCTCCAGTAAGTTTTTGCGATATGCCGAAAAGAACTATTTTTCAGCTTACCACTTATGTTAATTTTAACTCATTTTGATAATATCTACAAGGTGATTTTTGCGATTTCTCCGTTTAAAAATAATAGTCAACTAAATTGTGCAAGGCTCACATCATACACCATTAACCATTAAAAGCTATTGTTTTTGAATAATGTAATATTACGAAATAATTCGGCAAAACTATTTGGGGAAAAAACGTAAGAGGGGGAATTAAACATATGAACGGCCCTCGTTTGGGTAAACAGACGCTTAAGCTTGTGCACACGCCCTCAGTGAAGTCATCAGCCTCTGCGGGAGGAAAAATGGAGGGTCAGGGACCGCTAAGGGAGAGCTTTGACTACCTTTGCAACGACTCATATTTCGGTACAGACAGTTGGGAAAGCGCCGAGAGCGAGATGCAAAAGACTTGCCTTGAGCTTGCACTGGCTAAGGCTAAAATTAAAACCGATGCTATGGACTATTTGTTTTCCGGAGATCTTTTAAACCAATGCGTTGGCTCAGCTTTTGCGGTTCGGGACAGCTCTGTGCCGTATTTTGGGCTTTATGGCGCTTGTTCTACCATGGCAGAATCACTTTCACTAGCGGCAATGGCCGTGGATGCGGGCTATGCGAATACTGCCTGCGCCTTGACCAGTTCACATTTTTGTTCGGCGGAAAGGCAGTTTCGTCTGCCTTTGGCCTACGGAGGCCAGAGAACGCCCACGGCCCAATGGACAGCTACGGCGGCGGGCGCTGTTATTCTGTCAAGGGACGGCAAGGGGCCTTATATTACGCACATAACAACAGGAAAAATCATTGACAGCGGCATATGTGACGTGGCAAATATGGGGGCTGCTATGGCTCCGGCTGCCCTGGAAACCTTGTATGCGCATTTTGAGGATACAGGGAGAACCCCGGACTATTACGACCTGATTGTGACCGGTGATCTTGGTGCGGTGGGGCATGAGATAGTTGTGGAACTGGCCGAGCAAAGCGGTGCAGACCTTTCCAAGAATTATACTGACTGCGGTCTGCTGCTTTATGACAGAGAGCGTCAGGACGTTCATGCCGGCGGTTCCGGCTGTGGCTGCAGCGCTTCGGTGCTGGCGGGGAATTTGCTGCCTAAGGTAAAAAGCGGGGAAATCAAAAAGTTGCTTTTTGCGGCAACGGGTGCGCTAATGTCACCCACCACGGCGCTGCAAGGGCAGGCTATTTTGGGTATTTGCCACGCTGTGTCTATAGAAAAGGACAAGCCGTTTTAGGGGGCGTGAGTATGGAAACATTATTGCAGTTTGTAAAGGTTTTTGTTGCCGGAGGCATACTTTGCGCCATTGGGCAGATTTTGGTTGATAAAACACAGATTACACCTGGACGTATTCTTACAGCCTACGTGGTCGCGGGTGTAATACTGGGTGCGGTTGGGCTATATGAGCCCTTTGCTCAGTGGGCGCAGGCAGGAGCAACAGTGCCTCTTACCGGGTTCGGCAATTTGCTTGCCAAGGGCGCAAGGGAGGCAGTTGCAGAGAAGGGGCTTATAGGCGCATTAACCGGCGGCTTAACAGTTGCCGCGGCGGGGATTGCGTCGGCAATATTTTTTGGAGTAATAGTTGCACTAATATTTAAATCAAAAGATAAATCAAGTTAAAAACTCCGCAAATATGTTTGACAATCGCCGCTTTGTGTGCTAACATAACAAAGCTTTTGGGGGCACGTTCATATTTGCGGATGTGATGGAATTGGTAGACATGCAAGATTTAGGTTCTTGTGTCGTAAGACGTGTGGGTTCGAGTCCCTTCATCCGCACCAAAAGAATAGGGTGAAAAAGATATCATCGGTGTAAAAGCCGATGAT
>CAZNUD010000048.1:0-11582 GCA_964576195.1 uncultured Oscillospiraceae bacterium
ACGTCGTCCAGCAGCCTCTTTTTACTGTAGCTTTTTAAGATTTTTTCCGCGGAAAGTAGCATATGCGCCGTTACCTCACAAATCCAATACGTTAGTCCTCTATTATCTCCTGCACGCGGCCCACCTGGCCTCCCTCCTCCAGCATGACCTTGATGCCGTGAGGATGTGTCGGGCTGTTTGTGAGGATACGCCGGACGTGCCCTCTCGTCAGCGCGCCTGTTGCCTGGTCCTTTTTTAGGACAATATCAACAAGCGCGCTTATTTTGATGTCCACTCTTATTTTTCCGTCCAACCTGCCATCTCCTTATCTGGTTTCACGCTGAATCTTAATGATCTCAGCGTCCGTGTTGTTCTCGATAAACAGCAGTATCGACTCGATCATGCTGTCAGCCAGCGCGGCAATAGAAATATTGAACCTGCCGCTCATTTTATCGATTATGCTTTTCACCACCATGCGCTTCTCTTTTAAAGAGTTCACCCAAGGCGCATAAAGTGTGACCGTCGCTGATTCTACAATCATATTCATATCTCCAATATATTTTGCGCCGCGCTACTTCTGATTATAAGATACAATCCGACAGATGAGACCGAAGTTGGCCCTGAACCTCCATTCATCATTCCTGCCGCATCAGTTCATCGACCTTAATCCGCAGGTTGCGATACCGCCTTCTGGACTGTGTACGGTTACCGTATTCGATTGCTCTTACCGGACACCAGCTTATGCAGGCAACACAATGCTCGCAGTGATGAAGCCACTCTGGTTTGCCATTTTCCAGCCGGATGTTTTTTACTAGACATATTCTCTCGCACAAGCCGCAGCCGGTGCACTTGTCGCTTACGGTAAACATTGCGTCCAGTGCTTCAATGTTTTTGTATAGATTATTGGAGGTAATCGGAAGCGTTTTTACCTTTTGTGTCGCTACCGCTATTTCGGCGGCGAACTCGTGAAGGCGCTTGTCCGCTTTATCCATTGCCTTCGCACACTTATCCGGATCGGCGGGGTTATACTTGATTACATAGTTGGCTGGCATCATCAGGCCCCTGCCATAACTCAGACGCAATCCCTTTTCTATTAGTGCCTTGTCCAGAGCGGCGACGGATCCCTGTCCGACCCCGCCCATTGTCACAATGGCAAAAATGTATGTACCCGGCCTGATGTCCAGTTTTTCAACAAATGCGCGGACAGTGCGGGGCAAATTGCAATAATAAGACGGGAAAACAAAACCGATTTTTGCGCCCTCGCCGCCGACTGAACCGAAGGTCGCGCCGTCCCCCATCTGAGCAAGAGGCAAATCACTGAGCTCTGCCGACAGTCGCTTGGCCGCGTAAAGGGAATTGCCCGTGCCAGAAAACCAAAATATGCGGGATGAATTGTCCATATTGTCACTCCTTGCATTATTAAAAAACCAATAAGTCCTGCTTTCTGGTGAGAGTTTCTCGTAGCAATAGATCTTGATTTCGCTATATAGATATATGCTCTTTTAGTATATAGGTAAATGCACTCAAAATCAATTCAGATTTGTAAAACCGTACACTTGTTATCATGCCATGTTATAATAACCTCCATCTATCAGAAGGAGGCGCACTCATGCAATTTAGATGGATTAATTTAATAGGGGTCATCATAGTTGCGCTGATGCTAACGCTTGGCTTCCTTTCATGCTTCCATTATCACACAGCCGGGTATCCTATAATCTGGACTTCGGCATAAAAACGAAAACCTTTTGAAATCGCATTTGACATTAGGCAGAATTTTTGTTATCATCAATGACCGACATTACCGAAAGGAGCAACATCAATGGAAAAATTCATACCCTATGAAAAGCTCTCTAAGAGAAAGCGGCGGGAGCTTGACGCAAGTCGGCGCAGCACATGGAACGGACTTAATCCCGTGACCCGCAGGCCGGAGAATTCAAAAGCATACAACAGACGAAAGGCACAGAATTGGAGTGATTGCTCCGATTCTGTGCCTTTTGCTATGCCCCGCCATGGGGTTTCTATTTATTGTTATTCGTCTTGCTGATATATTCCCCACCTCCTTATGAGGTGGGGAAAGCTAGAATTGGAGCATTGCTCCAAGCTGATCCGCTGCTTTTTGTAACTCCTTGTCGGTGGGCTTACCTGCGTCGTTAGCAGGTGCTTCAGGTTTTTCAGGCAGATACCCGGCGTATCGAGCAAACTAGTTCTCCCCCCACGCGCCCACTGTATATTCTTCCTGCATTGCCCTCGCCTCCTTTTGCAGCACTGGCAATATCATAGAAAGAGGCTTTATCCCAGGAATAAAACATGGTATGATGATAAAGAACTGCTTGCGCGGCTGCAAAGCCAAGCATTATCTCCCAGATTGGAGCGGCGCTGGAAAATGCAGATCTCACCGTCTATCGGGACAGTATGCAGCCGCTGATTATGAAGGACATTGTGAGCGCTTTGCAAAAGATAGCAGAACAGGAAAAGAAAGTTTAGTTGATGGTTTGTGAGATTATGGATATTCGAGAGCTTGCAAAAGAGGAATACGGTGCGGCGCTGGATTTGGCATGGGAAGTCTTCGGGGAGTTTGAAGCACCGGACTACACCCAGCAGGGCACTGAGGCATTTTACGCCTCTATCCACGACCCGGAATACCTTGCCCAGCTCCGCATCTATGGCGCTTTTGATGGGCACGCACTCATCGGCATTCTGGCCACCCGCAGCAGCGGCGCGCATATTGCGCTGTTCTTTGTGCGCGGCGCATACCACCGTCAGGGCGTGGGAAGGCAGCTATTTTTCCGCGCCTGTCAGGAGAATTCCGCCGTACAGATGACGGTGAATTCTTCGCCCTATGCGATGGAGATTTACCGGCGTCTGGGTTTTTGCGAGACAGATGCGGAGCAGACGACGGACGGCATACGCTATACACCCATGCTCTGCATGACCCGGCGTGCGGACTGCCCCTGCAAACGTACGCACTGCGAGCGGCATGGCGATTGCGTGGCCTGTCGGGAGCATCATAAGACGGACAAGAAGAATACGGTCTATTGCCAGCGGCCCACAAGAGAGGAAAAGCGGCAGCATCGCAGGCACGATTTCAACAAAAACGCAATTTAGAAACAAAAAAAGAAAATTAGTTTGATATGGAAATGAATGGGAACGCTTTAACCAGATGTTTTTCAAGACGCTGGAGAACAGCATCGAAAAAGCTAGCCCAGAGCGAGCGTGAGAACACCTAAAACAGTGTCTTGGCAAAAATTGCTGAGAGAATTGCAATTTTTCCAAATGCGCGGTATAATGATCTTACATTCTAATTGAGGAGATTGCTGTTTGAAAATGAACAACACCTTGGAGATTGTGGGCTAACCGGGAGGTTGGCGCAATATCCACCTCCCGAAATTGACAGTCAACAATTTTAGGAGGAACCATTATGAAAAAAGACTATCTTATCAGACTTGAAACCGAGGCCGACTACCACTCTGTGGAAAACCTGACCCGCGAGGCTTTCTGGAACGTTTATCGTCCGGGCTGCACGGAGCATTATGTCCTGCACAAATTTCGCGGCAGGGCTGACTTCGTTGCGGACTTGAGCCTCGTTATGGAGCTTGACGGTGAAATAATCGGGCATGTCATGTACGCTCGCTCAAAGATTATTTCCCACGATGGAACCGCGATTCCCATTATGACCTTTGGCCCTATCAGCATTGCACCGGAGTACAAACGTCAGGGCTATGGTACGATCTTGCTGCGCCATTCTATGGCAAAGGCAATGGAAATGGGGGCAAGAGCGCTCGCTATCTGCGGCAATATTGACTTCTATGGCAAATCCGGCTTTGTAGTGAGCAAGACGATGGGCGTGCGCTATTTTGATGACCTTGATGCGGATTATTTCCTCATATGTGAGCTGGAGCCCGGTTTTCTCGACGACATTTCTGGAACCTATAAGGACCCCGAGGGCTATTTCGTATCCAACGAGGGGGCAGAGGAGTTTGACGCCCAGTTTCCGCCCAAGGAAAAGTTAAAACTTCCGGGACAGATATTTTAAAGCAAAAGCGGTAATAACAAAATATAGTTTAGTGACGAATGCTCCCTTGGTGTGTTATACTCAAAAAAACCACACCAAGGGAGCATTTTTATCGTTCGGGAGATTTGTAAGGACGGCTGCAAGCTCGGTATCCGGATATGACCATAAAGGTCACGAAAACCCAGATTTCCTTCCGCAGCCGCTATGTTTTTGCCATGGCTTCTCTGCCATATCGGAGGATGAAGGACTGGCCGAAGGAATACCTGATGCTTTCCTTTGGACTGAACTACCGGAAAGATTCGCCCCGCATTGTCCAGGCAGTGGAGGCCTATCCGAACCGCTGGACCCATCATGTGATTGTGGAACGCACAGAGTATTTGGATGACGAGCTGCTCGGGTGCTGGTTGTGCTCCTCGGTCAGAAGGGCAACGGCGTTTTCATTAAGTGTCAGCAGGCGCTTGCCGCGCAATATATAGCGATTTGGGATATCTAAATCGGCCCATAGCGCTGCGCCCATGTTCCGACGGTGTATTCCTCTGTCATTCTCCCGCCTACTTTGTCACAAGGACAATATCACAGAAGATGAGAAATAGCTATTCTTGCTCTGTCTCAGGCTCATTGTTTTTAGCTATGCGCCAGTATCGTGAACCGTCGCGCTCGCGACCCAGCAGTCCCGTGTCCACCATTTCGCGCCTCATGAGAAAATAGTCATTAAAGGTGTGCCATTCATCGCAGATGTCGTTGATCTGCCGCTCTGTGTACTCGGTATCAGGCTCGAATTTTGTGATAAGGTATTCCAGTATTGCACCGCGGGTTTTGTGCTTGCTCGGCATCTGAATTATCCGGCCAGTGTCGTCAAGGAACTGGTCAATTCTAACTTTTGATTCCACGCGCTGCTCCCTTCAGTTGCCCTTACTGGGAGCTGACTCTTCAAGCCATAGCTCTAGTAAAAGCTTTATGTCATTAGCAAATTCTTTGGAGCTTTGGTCTTCTTTCTGCTCAAGCTCCTCGAGGATTACCAGTGAAAATGACTCGCTTCCGTATTTGCTCCACTCGCTATTTAGTGCCGGATCGGGGCAGGATTTGGTTTGAATGGCAAAATCAAACCTATTTCTGATACCGCCAATATCCACTGTTGACTTTATATAGCGGCGCTGATTTCCGCTGCACTCAATACAGTAAACGGCGCCCACAGCGAGCTTGCTCTTATACTCTTTTATCAGTTGCTTTTTCTTTTCCGAATCCATGCTTATCGCCTCCCGCAGATATTTATTATACTTGTTCATTCTGGAAAATACAATCTACGCTCCGTTTAGGCGCGCCTAATAATATGCTGTGGGATACCTGCGTTTGGCAGTCTATTCTGTTGGTTATTCCCGTCGCACGTCTTTTAATACACAAAATTTATTCATACTTCTTTTCTTATAATTAAATGACCGCACCACATAGCTGTGGCGCGGTCGTAGGAGAGAAGAATTATGGACACACAAGGATATCAGTTTTAGAAAGGGCGCTACTAATTATATATTAGCGTTCCGCTATCGCCCTTTATGGCGCAAGCCGCATTTTCAAGACTTGCAATAATGGCCTTTCCGCCAGATCTTGCAAAATCCATCGCCGCCTGCACCTTTGGAAGCATACTACCGGGAGCAAACTGCCCCTCTTCTATGTATTTTTGAGCTTCCTCAAGATTAATTTTTTCAAGTTGTTTCTGATTTGGCTTGCCGAAGTTAATGGCAACACGGTCAACCGCTGTTAAAATTATAAGCAAGTCCGCCCCAATAAGCTGCGCAAGCTTTGCACTGGCAAAGTCCTTGTCTATAACAGCAGGCGTCCCACACAGTCTCCCTGACTTACGAACAACAGGTATTCCACCCCCGCCTACCGTTATAACTACTTGTCCTGCCTCTATAAGTGCCTTAATAGCGTCTTTTTCAACAACATCCAGTGGCATTGGTGACGGAACCACCTGACGATAGCCACGGCCTGAATCATCAACCATTACAAGGCCCTTTTCAGCAACAATTTTATCCGACTGCTCCTTTGTATAAAAAGCTCCAATAGGTTTTGTAGGATTCTTAAAGGCAGGGTCATTCTCATCAACCAAGACCTGCGTAACCAATGTTACGGCAGACTTTTTTAGTCCCCTGTCAGTAAGTTCGTTTTGTATACTGTTTTGCAGATGATACCCGATATAGCCCTGGCTCATCGCTCCGCACTCCGGAAACGGCATCGCCGCCTTGATCTTGCCGGATTCTGCAGCTACTGACATACCCAGATTTATCATTCCTACCTGCGGACCGTTGCCATGGGCGACAACAACATCGTGGCCTTGTTCTACGAGATCTACAATGGATTTTGCGGTTTCACAAACAAGCTCTTGCTGTTCCTCTGCTGTACTTCCCAGGGCATTTCCGCCCAGTGCTATTACTATTTTCGACATTTTTATCTCCTGTTCTAGAAATTTAGTGCTTAAAAAATCAACATACTTGCCAGAACGATTAAAGGCAAAGAAATAAGGGTTCTCTCTAAGAAAATTAAAAATAGCTTTTTAATATCTACGCCCAGATTTGTTTGAATTATTACTGCTCCTACTTCAGTTATATATATGATTTGTATAAGCGAAAGCGTTGTAATAATAAAGCGTGTTTGTACGGATTGTACTGAAGTTATAAGCAGTGCGGGAATGAACATATCCACAAAACCGGCAAGAGTTGCAGGCGCAACCTTGAAAGCCTCTTCTACACCCATTATGTTTAGAAGCCAACCCATTGGCAAAGAAATCCATTCTAAAATCGGTGTGTATTGAACCACTATTAGCCCGAGCACACCCCAGGCGATAACCGTGGGCAAGAGATTTATGCAAACGCTGCTAAGAACACCCCAGCCGGAATCGAACACTTTTTTTGCATTGAAATCATCGGCCACAGCACAGGCTCTTATAAAGGCACGTTTGAGTATATTCTTTTCACTTCCCACATCTGAATCCTCAGGAATCTTTGCAGCAAACTCCCCTTTAAGCTTATTGAGCGGGTAAATGCGGGGCAAAATCACGGCAAGAATTACACCAAGAACCGCTAAAATGCCATACATTGCCGGGAAATACTGAGATACGCCCGTAGTTTCGGCTATTACCATGCAAAATGGAACAGATACCAGCGAAAAATTGCACATTACAATGGCTGCCTCTCGCTTAGAATAATAGCCTTTATAGTATTTCTCAGCAGAAAGCAACACGGCCGCGTTAGAGGCGCCCAACCAGGAAGCAATCAAGTCAAGAGATGCATTAGAGGGAACCATGAACATCGGACGTACAAAAGGTCTTGTTATCTCGCCGAAAAATTCCATCAACCCCCCTTCAGTGAGAAAAGGTAACAGAAAGCTGAACGCCAGTGCGAGTGCTATCAGTGTCTTGCCCAGTCCAATCATAATGCCGCTTACATCAGCTCCGATTATGAATTCCGGGCCAACTCCGCAATAGAATAACACGGTTATTACCAGCGCTAAGAGCTTAGTAATAAGGTACACAATACTTGTCCCGAACAATTTGTGAAAAACGCCTTCAATGCTTCTGCCGGTCTTTGTAAAAATGTAGTCAACTAATGACCCTATTGCCGAAACAGTTAAAAGAACAAGGATTGCCTCATCCATTATGCCGGATAACAGTTTCTCAGCCCATTCTGTCAAAATGCTAATGACCGTGATGTACCCGCCGTCAACGTTTAACGGCAGCAAAAACGCCCCAAGTCCCATTATAGAAATAAGCAAAAACTTAAGCACTTGCACTTTTGGTATTCTCTTTTTTCCCATATGCTCACCCAAATTTCTGTAAATTCAGTCCAATATGATTTAACACTAGAACTACTATTCTTTTTTTATGCATGACCTCTTATCACACTTCATTTACTAGCTTAAAAACCTTGTTCCCCCTTATGAAGTTAACAATATTCTCACAGGAAATTCTCTGCATATCCTCCATTGACTCCTTAGAATAAAATGCCGCGTGAGGAGTGATGATAACATTGCTGCGATTGCTGAGTAAATGCCCCTCAAGCTTGGGTGTTTCGTCCCTAAGAACATCAAGACCGGCGGCACGGACAAGCCCTTGCTCAAGCGCTTGTGCTAAGTCGCCCTCATTAATGCTTAGTCCACGTCCAAGATTTAAGAATATAGGTGAACGCTTCATTTTATTAAATTCTTTAGCGGTAAAATACTCTGTGTTCGCGCCGCCCAAGTTCATATGGTTTGAAATTACGTCCGCACTTTCGTAAATTTCGTCTGCCTCTACCATCTCAACACCGATAGCACTTGCTGTCTCTTTACTTACATATGGGTCGTGAGCAATAACTCTCATTCCCAGGCCCTGAGCAAGCTTTGCAACACCCTTGCCAATCTTGCCTAGGCCGAAAATGCCAATAGTTTGACTGCCTATACGAGCGGGTGCTACGGGAGTGTCGTATTTCCAAAGATATTCCTTCTCGATATCGTATATATAAGATTTCAAATTCTTATTCAGCGCCAGCATAAGAGCAATTGTGTGCTCTGCAACGTCAAGCGTGCAGTATTCTCCGACAGGGCAAACGCCAACGCTGTGCTTTGTTGCTTCTGCCAGATCTACGTTGTCATAGCCGGTGGCGTTTAAGGATATTACCTGCAAATTCGGAGCGTTATCAAAAACGTCTTTTCCAATTGGAATAAAAGCGGTAAGCAGGGCATTACAATCCTTGATTTTTTCTAAAAACTCTTTTCTATTTTCGTTTGTATATTCATAGACCCCAATCTCAGCCTCTGGAAACCCGGCTTTTAAAACTTCTGTTTCGTAATCATGAGTGGGCATCATTGAGTCCTTGTAGTCACTAATAAGGATTTTCATAAACGTCTTTTCCTTTCACAGCGTTTGATAAAAAATTATTCTAAAACACTTATGCATGCGGATGCCTGTTTTGCAAGGCACCCGCATCGACTTGCCAAAATACGATTATGCTTTTCTCTTTACAGGGAATGTCATGCAGTGAGGGCCTCCGCCTGCCTTTAAAATCTGGTTGAGATCCACCTCGATTACATTAAGTCCAAGAGCCTTCATTTTGTCATTTACTGACTTGTTATTCTTAATTGCAAGAACCTTTCCGTCTCCAAGCGCCTGAACATTGCAGCCATGCTTGAACACCAGTTCACTTTCAACGGGGATTATTTCGAATTTGCGGCGCTTAATCATTTCTATGAACTGATACGGCAGCTCGTCCAATGCCGCAATGCAGGTTTTTTCAGCAACTATATTGAAAACCATGTCAAGGTGGAGATTTGCCGGCGGGCATGGTACTCCGACAACCGTGTAACCGTATTTCCATAGCTGCTCGCGTAAATTTGCAACTCCCGCCTCATCTGTGCGATCAACAAGACCAAAGGCAATGGTATGCTCGTCGATCATCCATATGTCTCCGCCCTCAAAACAGCCGGCATTGCAGCGTGCAATAACCGGAACACCAATTTCCTTAAGCTTTGCCTCATAGGCTACCGTCTCGCACTGACGTGCAGGGTGGCGGAATCTTCCGATTATCGCGCCTTCCTTAACGCAGCCGCCAAAGTCTCTGGCAAATGTCTGAACCTGCATACTGGGGTCAGGATCCATTTCGACAACTTCAACGCCGTTTTCACGGTAAGCATCCATCAGGTAATTCCATTCCTTAACCATCAGCTCGTTATGCTCTGTCTCACCTTTTTCCATCCAACTTTTGGTGATTTCATTGATTGCGTTAAAAACATAATATTTAGGGGGGCAAACCAGCACTTTCTCAAGTACATTGGTTGCATTTGAAACAAAAATATCGGACATTTTCTATTCCTCCAGAAATAATTTATTTTAGTTATTGCTATTTAGCTCAAGAATATCCCCGCAACAAGGAATGCGCAGCTCGCTAGGAACAAGACTATCATAAACTTCCAGTTGTTCTTTACCCATTGCCCGTATCCAATGTGCGCTGCCTGGGTGCAGGTCATAACAACGATAGATGTGGGCATAATCATTTTTGCCATACCAAGAGCCATGAGGTAGATATCAACCATGATTTCTTCCTTAACTCCGGCAAAAACAGCAAGGGGCGCCATTATTGACATTGTTGCCGCAGCAAGTCCTGTTGAGCTTGGAATAAAGGACGCCATAATAAAGTAGAAAATCAGGCAGACAACTACAAACACGATGGGAGGCAAACTGCTTAAAGTGGTTTCACCCAGGTTTAAAATGGTGGGCGTAATCATGCCGCCGTCCATAATTACCTGTATACCTCTTGCAAGAGGAACGATGAAAGCCGTGGATACAAGCCCCGCCGCGCCTTTGATAAGAATATTGATAGTCTTATCAATTTTATATCGCATAATAAAGCCAGAAGCAATTGTAGCAACAATAAGAAGACCATTAATTTCGTTAAAATACCAATCGCCGAGTGGAACCATACTTTTGCCTATAATAGTACCAAGCACAGGAATACCCGTAATCCAGTTGGTGAAGTCTACAAAAAAGGTCCATTTGGGGTTAAGAGAAGTCCATGGAACCAGCGAGAGTATCATGATGGCAAAGGTTGCAATGAATATTGCCAAAACACCCTTCTGGCGTCTGCTCATAGAAACGTCTTCATCCTCGGCAACGGGGAACTCTTTACGGTCATCCTCACGTCTGAAAAATTGAGGGGATTTTTCGGGGTTTTTCTTGATCCTGTCTGCGTAACGGCAGATATAGAACGAAATCAGCGCCATGAACACGATGAAAATAACTACACGCAAAACCATGCCGTCGCCGGGGCTTATTCCAGCAATTCCTGAAGCAATGCCGGTAGCAAAGGGGTTGACTATTGAAGCAAGACAGCCACCCTGTGTACCGAAGACTACTATCATTACCGCAACCATTGTGTCAAGCCCTAAGGCAAGAATAATCGGCAGGAACATTAGGAGATAAACAAAGCCCTCTTCGTACGCCCCCTGAACAGTTCCGAATATACCCATTATGACTACAAGAATTGTAATAAGGACATGATAATTCTTCTGGTTCTTTATTGCAACACGCTTAAGAAACATTTTTATAGCGCCCGCTTCTTCCATCATTTGAAGGAAGCTTCCGAAGAGCAGGATGTTAAGGGAAATCGCAATTGCTCCGGTTACTGTTTTATTGCCTATCATGCCAATAATCGGGGCCATTATGATGTCCCAGATGCCCTGAGGGTTTGATTGTGCCGAAGTATAGGTCCCTGCAATGGCTCGTCCGGACTCATCAAGTTCATACTGGCCGCCCGGAACAAACCAAGTAAGTACGGCGACCAGCGCCATAATAAAGAATATAATTACATACGCATTGGGGGATTTAAACTGCTTATTTTCTAGAGTTTCCGCATCTCTTTTCTTTCTGGACACTTTTCTTCCTCCTTATTTATTTAGGCTTACTCTTTCGGAAGCCCAAATGCGCATAGCTTAAAGTGCAACAGTTGCAAGAATGCCCTTAATTGAGTGCATTCTGTTTTCGCCCTGGTCCCAAACAACTGACTGTTCGCATTCCATTACTTCGTCGGTAACGTCTATCCCTCTATAAGCAGGCAGGCAATGC
>CAZNUD010000049.1:0-11437 GCA_964576195.1 uncultured Oscillospiraceae bacterium
ACGCCAACCTCGTTGGCTGTTTCCATCTTAAAGCGGTTCATAGCTTCGCGAGCATTGGGGTTTACCAGCTTGTTGTTGCTGCTAGTCATAATTCAAAACTCCTTCTCTATATTGTTTGAACTTACTGGGCTATTCATTGCCCGAATATATCTTTTCCGCTGCCTTCGATGTTATTCGAAAGGCAATAATGTAATTTTTGTTATATGTTTTTTTCAATGAACGAATTTAATCAGAATAATAACGGGCTTATCCCCATAATAATTACCAATCACTATCTTAGGGGGAATAGGTATGGCTGATAGCAGGATTTACGAGGACATTGCGCTTCGTACCGGCGGGGATATATATGTTGGGGTCGTCGGGCCGGTTCGCACGGGCAAATCAACCTTTATTAAAAGATTCATGGAAAACCTAATAATTCCGGGCATTGAAGACACTTATGCCCGCGAGCGGGCGAGGGATGAGCTGCCCCAGTCTGGCTCCGGTAAAACAGTTATGACAGCCGAGCCGAAGTTTGTTCCCGAGGAGGCGGTGCGCGTGCGCCTTGAAGGTGCAGGGGAGCTTTCAGTCCGCATGGTGGACTGTGTGGGCTACATGGTTGACGGAGCAGCAGGAACATTTGAGGACGGTGTGGAGCGCCTTGTGGTAACGCCGTGGTTCGATCACGAGATTAGCTTCACTGATGCTGCCGAGGAGGGTACAAGGCGTGTAATCCGCGACCACTCCACAATCGGACTTGTGGTTACCACCGACGGCTCAATTTGCGGCATTCCCCGGGAGGAATATGTGCAAGCTGAGGAGCGGGTGATAAGTGAGCTGAAGGCCATAGGAAAGCCCTTTCTTATTATACTCAACTGCGAGGCGCCCGACTCCATAGAATCCCGCGCTCTTGCAAATGAGCTTTCGGAAAAATATGGTGTTCGCTGCGTTGCTGTAAGCTGCCTGAATTTAACAGAGCGGGATATACGGGAAATTTTAGAGGAACTGCTGGTTGAATTTTCCGCAGTTGAGTACTCGGTATTTCTACCCCAGTGGGCTGAGGCTCTGCCCATGGACCATGAGCTTAAGCGCCGACTGTTTGAAGAAATTGTCTGCATAAGCTCGGATATTTGCAGACTAAAGGACGCAGAGACTCTGTGTGCAAGGTTTTCCGATATGGAGATGGTATCCGAGGCTGAGGTCTGCGATATGCGTCCCGGCACCGGCTGTTTCTGCGTGCGCTTACTGTTGCCGAGGGAGCTTTATTACAAGACACTCAGTGATGAAAGCGGTATGGAGATAAACAGCGATGGTGATTTGATAGTGCTTTTGCGGGAACTTTCCGACATCAAGCAGCAGTACGACCGCATATCTCAGGCGCTTATGGATGTTAGAGAAAAAGGCTACGGCGTGGTGCTGCCAACCTCGGAGGAAATGGAGCTTCAGGAGCCGGAAATTGTTCGGGCAGGAGGAAGATATAAGGTTGTGCTTAGGGCGGGTGCACCGGCTATACATATGCTTAAAACCGACGTTGAGACTGAGGTTTCTCCCGCCATCGGCGGAGAGAATGCCTCACAGGAAATCCTGAGCTTCCTGCTTCAAAGCTTCGAAGGAAATGCCTCAAAGCTCTGGGAGTCCAACATTTTTGGCAAATCCATGTACGACATTGCCGGGGAGGGACTATCTGCCAAGCTCAGACGCATGCCTGAGGAAACCTCTCAAAAGATCCGTGGAGTAATGGAACGCATAATAAACGAAGGTAGCGGCGGACTAATTTGTATAATTCTTTAAAAAAAATCCCCATGGCGCAAAATTCGCGCCATGGGGATATTATATGCTGTGATGGCGATATTACTAAGGGTAGCACCTTTTACATGCTCTGTAGCCGGCGTTTATGGCGCTTTCACGGAAACTAAAATACACTCGGTTTTTTTCCATAGGCAGGGACGAACAGCTTGGAAGATGGAAAATATATGAATTTATGTTGCCGATATAGTTGTCAGGTTGAACTACGGGGCTTTCGGTGGGTGGGGGTGTTTCCGTTTTCTCTATAGGATTAGTTATTATATTGTAGTTTTTTGCAGTGCTAATATCTAAAGAATGTCCGTTGCTGATGCATACTATATGACCCTGCATATCCGTGCGGAAAAGCTTGACGTCTGCGTCCCGCAGACGGCTTAAAAGAGCCTCGTCGGGATGACCATAGGGATTATCCTTGCCGCAGCTCAAAACTGCATATTTAGGTGATGCCTCATACAACAAGCGATAACCTGTAGAGCTTTCACTGCCGTGGTGACCGATTTTTATAAGATCTGCATCAACGCTTACACCGGAGTCTAGTATATCCCTTTCGCTTTCAAATCCGGCGTCGCTCATAAGCAGAAAGGACTTTTCTCCATGGTCAATGCGCAAAACCATGGAACTGTTATTAACATCGTTGTAAACAGCCCATGGACCTAATATGGCGACCCCTGCATCGCCCAGTAGAAAATTGTCGCCTGTCCTGGGCACATTTATTGAAACATTTTGCTTTGCTAAAGCCGCCTTGAAGTTTGAAAAGGCTGTGCTGTCGTATTGGGAAACAGGGCACAGCGCAGTTTTTACAGAGGCGAAACTTAGCGCACCGGCAAGGCCGCCCACATGGTCCTCATGGGCGTGTGTGGCAACAAGGTAGTCTAGAGACGTAATATTGTGACTCTTGAGATAGCTGTAAATAAGGCTGCTATCGGCAACGTTTCCGCCGTCCACAAGCATAGCATGCTCTCCGCATATGGCAAGAATACTGTCACCCTGCCCCACATCAATGAAGTGCAGCTCAAGGGGGGCAAGGGAGGCACTTTTGCCGTTAAAAGCACTTAGTCCCAGAATCTCCCTAGCCCTGACCGTATCCTTTATGGCACCGGAGGCACAAAGGCGGTAGGCAAGAGTTTCGTTGGAGCTGGATAATGGCTGATAAAGAGCAGACAGGGAGATACTAGCAACATCACCTCGGCTTATAGTGCTTCCGGCACCAAACTGACCCTGTGTAAGACCTAAGTTGTCGGAGAGCTTCCAAGCCTCATTCCAGTTAAAGTCGATTTGGGAACTATAGCCCAAAGCCCTTAGGGCAAAGGATATGTACTGGTTGGCAGTGGCGGCATCGTTTGAGCCGAAGGTGGTGGCACCGGTGCCATTAGTAAGGCCGTTTCGGTAAGCGTAGGCCACATAGGGGCTTGCCCATTGGGGTACATCTGTGAAAGGTAGGGCGGGAGAAGGGGCACTATCGGGACTCGCTCCCAGAAGGCGCACCAGCATGGTTATGGCCTCGGCTCTGGTAGGTGCACGGTCTAACTCAAATATAGGCTCACCGTTGTTGTCAAGGCCTACACCTTGGAAAAGCCCTATGGAATAGAGAGTATCTGCCGCGTCTGAAGCGGCGCTGGCTCCAGCCCCGCAGGCCGACAAAATAATGCAGATGACCAGAGCAAGGCATAGGGTTGTAAAGAGCTTTTTAAGCATTTCTTGTCCTCCATATAAAACCTTGTAGATTACGAAAAAAACCGCTGGTTTATTTGTATGAAAAAGGCACGTCCGCAAGCGGGTTTACGCCGCCCACGTCTGTCTTATTATATCCCCGGGAAATAGGAACTCTTGTCGAAACCGGTCGAGGAAGGAGAATTTCAAGGTCGTGGTTAAAGACGGAAACAAAAAACAGACAGATGCAAATAAACCAAAAAGAAGGGGCAACTGCAAAAATTTCAAACCCAGCATATCACAAATTGCAAGGGAAATTTTTTTATGTAAACTAAATAATAATATCCCGCAAAACAAGTGTTAATTACAGGGTTTGACAAAATATGTCAAAAAACCATAAAATATATGGGGCAGTAATGAAAACCAATGTTGAAAACCCTGTTGAAAATGTTTATAACTTTTTCGTTATTTAGTTATTTTTTTCTTTATGTAAATCAAAAACCCCTTTATCTGAAAATTATAGGTCGTAAATTGGAGTGGGAAAAAGAAGGGAGACTTGCAAAACGGAAAAAATTTGAGAAAGTGCGAAATATGTGTAGACAATTGGGGAAGCCTGTGGTATTCTACGCCTTGAGAGTTTTTTTATAATTGGAATTTGAAAAGAAAAGAGAGGGGTATTTATGAAAAAGGATAAAACCGTAATCAGCGATGCGGGAATATATGATGCTCGTGAGCTTGGCACTCCCAGGATGCTACTTTTGGGCTTCCAGCACATGTTTGCAATGTTTGGGGCAACCGTTTTGGTTCCCACCCTTACGGGGCTTAGTATTTCCTCTACACTGTTATTTGCCGGCCTAGGAACGCTACTTTTCCATTTGATTTCAAAAGGAATTGTACCGGCGTTTCTGGGTTCTTCTTTTGCCTTTTTGGCCGGATACATGGCCATTGCTCCCAACAGGGAGCCGGAGCTTCTACCCTACGCCTGCTTCGGTGTTGCCTGTGCGGGTCTGCTCTATGTGGTTCTTGCGGCTTTGTTTAAGAGCTTTGGCGCAAAGAAGGTTATGCGTTACTTCCCGCCTATAGTAACAGGGCCTGTTATAATTGCTATAGGCCTTACCCTCTCAGGTTCCGCCATTACAAACAGCAACGCCAACTGGTGGGTTGCCTCCCTTGCTATTATTGTGATTATTATAGCCAATATATGGGGTAAGGGTATGATAAAGATAATCCCCATTCTGTTGGGTGTTTTGGTTTCCTACGTAGCAGCCGCCTTTGCCCACCTTGTGGACTTTGCCCCTGTTGCTCAAGCCAATTGGTTTGGACTGCCCTTCCAGATGAAGGATACGGTCTTCGGCCTGTTCTCAGGAGATTACAACCGGGGCCTGCTTATCTCATCGGTTATAACCATAGTTCCTCTGGCATTAGCAACCATGGTAGAGCATGTAGGCGACATCTGCGCTATTTCCTCCACCTGCGAGCGCAATTACATTGAAAATCCCGGTCTGCACCGGACACTGATAGGAGACGGTCTCGCAACCACCATGGCGTCGCTATTTGGCGCTCCGGCGAATACTACTTACGGCGAGAACACAGGAGTTTTGGCTCTTTCGAAGGTCTATGACCCCAAAGTTATCCGCATTGCGGCTGGGCTAGCGGTTCTGTTTTCTTTCTGCCCTAAGTTTGCGGCTCTCATCTCCTGCATGCCCGTTGCTACCATTGGCGGCGTTTCTCTGGTGCTTTACGGTATGATCTCCGCAGTTGGAGTTAGAAACGTTGTTGAGAACAAGGTAGACTTCACCAAGTCCCGCAATGTAATAATAGCGGCTCTCATTCTTGTTCTGTCCATCGGAATTAAGTACTATGACCCTTCAGGAGCTATCGCTTTAAATGTGGGCAAAATAACGATCAGTCTGTCCGGTCTGGCAGTTGCGGCCTTGGTTGGCATTGTCCTCAACGTGGTGTTGCCCGGCAACGACTATGAGTTTGGCAAGGACGATCAGGGGGATACAAGCGTTAATTTTAAGGTTTAAGCCCATAACTAAGCTTATTCTATTATAGTATATTATTTCACCGGCGAGGGACATTTTATGAACCTTCGCCGGTTTTTAATTTAATAAGCCTCAGGACTTATAACCCCATAAGAAGTCTAACAAGCGCAAAACACCTGTTATATTACAATATGTAGGCCGTCACCTATGGCACGGGGGCGGGAGACAACCCCAAGCTATGCACACGGACGGGAAGATAAAGCAAAAGAGTAATATAGGTCAGGCTCTTTCACATAGGATATTCCACGGAAGCAATTTTCCGGGGAGGGATGTTTGTGAGAGACAACATAGAGGAGAGAGCCTGCGAGCTGGCAAATTACATAGTTGAAAACAGCTCCACGGTGCGCGCCACCGCCCAGAGATTTGGTATTTCCAAGAGCACAGTACATAAGGATCTGACTGAGAGGCTAGGTTATTATAATCGGCCGCTTTATTTGGAGGTTAAGGAGTTACTTGAATACAACAAGTCGCAGCGGCATATAAGGGGCGGAATTGCTACCAGAAAAAAATACAGGGGCGAATAGCATTAAGGATAGGCGCGGGGAGTTTTTCTCCGCGCCTGGCTTTGGCTTGTTATTATAGAGTATAGGAAATAAAAAACACAGAAAGCTCCCTCTTCCGTTGGAAGGGGGAGCTTTTTACACTTACTGCTCCAACATAGAGCCGGTTTTCTTGTATCTTACATGCCAGCTAAGAGCTTGCTCCAGGTCGTGGGGGGTATGGCTGTCTTGGCAAAGCTGACAGGCACGGTCAAAATAGGCCCTAAGCTGAGATTTGTATGCAGGGTGGGCACAGTTTTCGATAATAAGCCGGGCCCGCTGCTTAGGAGAAAGGCCCCGAAGGTCTGCAAAGCCTTGCTCGGTTATAACAACATCGGTGTCGTGCTCGGTGGAGTCCACATGGGAGACCATGGGAACTATGCAGGAAATGGCGCCGTCCTTTGCAACCGAGGGGGTAAGAAATATGGCAAGTTTCGACATTTTTGAAAAGTCGTTTGAGCCGCCAAGGCCGCTGACCATATTTGTGCCCATAATGTTACTGGAGTTTACGTTGCCGTAAATATCAAATTCTAAGGCGGTGTTTGTGGCGATTACGCCGCTGTCACGAATGTTCTCCGGAGCGTTTACATAGTCTAAATCTCGAATGACCAGTTTGTCCATGAAAGAGTCTGCATTATCAATAATGTATTGGTAGGAGCTCTCGCATAAATCGAAAGCACTGGTAAGCGCCTCTGAAACTGTGCCGGCCACAATGGCCTTAAACGCGCTCTCGGCTACCACCTCCGTGTGCATTTTAAGGTTTTTCAAGCCACGCTTTGTAAACTCCGCAATAATTGCGTTGCCCATATTACCCATACCGGACTGAAAGGTAAAGTCTAAGGGGATTTGCCCGCTTTGTATTTCCTTTTCTATTACCGCCATAACGTTGGATGCGATTTTATCAGTGATTTCATCCGGTTGGGAGAAGGAGCTGCCCCGGTAAGGCTCATTGGAGAATACTATGCCCACTATTTTGTCCGGGTCACATTTTATTAGGGGGCTACCCACCCGCTCGGTGAGATGAGAGGGCTTTTTGTAGTCCTTGTCAACAAAGTCGTGAAGCCCTTTAATATTCGGTGGAATGTTCAGGTTAATTTCAAGCAGGATCTTGTCGGCACTTTTGGCTATTTGTGAGGCAATACCGCCGGAGAGGGTGGGCAGAATACTGCCGTCCTCGTAAACGCAGACACACTCGTAAATGCCGAAGTCTACCTTGCCGTAGTCTCCCCTGTCCACTTTATGGGCAAGTTGGCTGAGATGACAGTCGTTAGATTCGGTCTTTCCGGTGTTTATGTTCTGGCGTAGCTCCTTTATGCGCTGAAAGGCTGTAAAAAAGCCAAGCTGCCCGTTTTGTGATAGAATGCCACCCATGCGGTCACCATCGGTGGCGGCGCTGATTAGGCTTAGGTTTTTAGCAGTGCCTTGTGCGGCTATTGCCATGGGGATGGCCTTTGGGTAATCCTGCCCGAAGCCGTTGACACAAATAACCATGTCAGACTTTATGAGGCTTGCCGCTTCATCGGCGGATATAACTTTTTTTCTAAGCTCCTGAGAAAGAATGCGCTGCTCATACATATTATATTTCTCCTATGAGAGTATTTATTCAGTTGGAACTGAGCCGAAGAGCTCCTTGATAGTAACAAGGTCGCTTTTACCCACGGCATTTTTGGGGATAGCATCAAGGAAGGTTATATATTTGGGAACCTTGATTGTTGAGAGGTCATGCTTTACCTTGGCTTTGATTTCCTCAGGGGTAACTGAGCTGCCCTGGGAAAGGACCACAAGAGCTCGGCCGACCTCGCCCCATTTTTCATCGGGTACGCCTATGATGAACACATCATCAATACCTTCCATAGCGGAGATAACGTCGGAAATTTCCTGGGTGAAAATATTTTCACCGCCGGAAATATACATGTTCTTTTTGCGGCCGGAAATATAACAGAAGCCGTCCTCGTCTAGATAGCCCACATCGCCCGTATGTACCCAGCCATCATTAAACATTTTTTCGGTTGCTTCTTGGTCGTTCCAATAGCCGGAGAAGAGAAGCTTTCCCTTAAATACCAGCTCTCCCTTTTCGCCGGGGCCGACCTCGTTGCCGTTTTCGTCCAGCAAGCGGATGCAGTTAAAGGGGGCGGGCTTGCCGCAGGAGTTCCACTTTTTGCGAAGGTCATCTATGCTCATCATGCCGATAGGATGGGACATATTGTTGGGGCCTATTTCGGTCATACCGTAAGAGTTAACTATTTTTACGCCCTTGTTCCAATAGCGCTCCAAAAGCTCCTTGCCTGTTGGGGCGGCACCCACAAGCAGTAGGCGGTAGCTGGAAAGGTCGGCCGTCTCAAAGCTTGGGTGGTTTGCCATGGCTTTAAAAATGGTTTCAACGGAGATACCCACCGTGGGTCGCTCAGTCTCAATAATTTTCAGCAGATTATCGGGGGCAAAGGAGCGGGTGAGTATAATCCGTCCACCTGCTGCCAGGATTGGAAGAGTCATTACGTTCCAACCGGCTGTGTGGAACAGAGGAAGCGTCTGGATGGCAGAATCGTCCTCGATAACTTGAAGGTAAAGGTGCTCGACCAGTTGGTTATAAAAAATTGTGCGGTAAGAGAGCATAGCGGCCTTGGGAATGCCCGTGGTGCCTCCGGTATGGATAAGCATCTGGATATCCTCAAAGGTCATTTCCGGCGGAGTGGGGATGGTGTAGTCGGTTAGACCCATTATGTCACTATAGCGGTATTTATCGTCGGTTTCAATGTCGTCAAGGCAAATAAATTCCTGAGAAAAGCCCAGCATCTTCATGGCTTCGGCGCCGGCGGCAACCTCACGGGTATAGAAGATAACCTTGGGGGCCTCGTTGTTGATAAGGGTAAGAAGCTCAGTTTCCTTTAAAAGGCAGTTATAGGTGGTGATAATGATGCCTGTTTTGAAGGTGGTGAAGAAAGCATCGAACATTGCAACGTGGTTAACCGCGCAAAAACCTATTCGGTCACCCTTTTTTAAACCAAGAACATTTACAAGAAAATGGGCGAGCTTGTCACTTCGCAGTTCCATGTCGCCATAAGTATAGCGTAAGTTGGTATCATAATCATAGACAGCCTCGTGGCTGTGCGAAAAACGCACACGCTGACGCATTAGATTATGGATGGTTTCACTATCGTACATAAATTTATCCTCCCGCCAGTTTTATTTCATCTATAACAATAATAATATATAAATAACATTATTAAAAGATACCGCCTGCACCATTGTAGTATTATAAAAGTATTATATTTTTGCGTAAAAAGTAAGTAGTTTTAAAATATTTGTTAAAATTGTGGAATTAATTACAGAAAGCTATGTGCAGAATAACTTAATACGATGAAAAATATAATACTCATATCAGCCCTGACTGCGGATGACATTTATAAGAGCGGAACGGGAGGCAATGCCGGCCTTTTGGAAAATGTGGCTGATGTGCGCCTTAACCGTGGGCAGTGCAATGAACAGGTTTTCGGAAATCTGGCGATTGTCACAGCCCAGGACAATAAGTTCTGCCACCTCCGCCTCCCGTTTTGTCAGACCGAAACGGGCCATAAGCTCGGCGTTATCGATGGTTAGGGCCTTTTTGCTGCCGATACGGTTAAGGGTTACGAAGGTAAGGTGTTCCATGCCGTGAGACATTTCCGTACGCTTTTTGCGGACGATTACTTCGAGACCGGCAAGCTGCGCAGTTTTTAAAAAATTGGGAGAGGAGCACAGGTCACGCTCGCCAATAACGGCATTAAGTACATCGCTGATGACCTCTTCATCGGTAAGTCCCGCACTTATGCGGGAGGAGTATCGCTTAAAAAGGCTGTTTTGCTGGATAAGGCGACCCTTGTGGTCCAATATGGCAAAGCCGAAGTCAGCAGTGTCGCAGTAGGCCATAAGGGTTTCAAGATGCGCCACGTATTGCATATGGCTGCTGTAGAGTTTTTTGCTAAGGTTAAAGACCCGTCCTATTTGTGCGAAAAGGGCAAGGTCGTGCTCGGTAAAATCGCCGTACTGGGCAGGCATGAAAATATGGATAAGATGAACCAGGTTTCGGGTAGTTGAGTTAACACCCAAAACAGCGTAGTGTCCTATATGGTTTTCCTCCAAGGAGCGAAGAAATGCGGAATTAGCTTGCTGGGAAAAGCCTGCCAGGTGGGAATCAGTAAGGTATGGCAGGTGGGCATTATTGTAGCATAGGCGAGCATAATTTGTTATAATGGGGTTGTCATATACCCCGGCGTTCTTGTATTGCTGGAGAAGGTCACGGCGGAGAGTGTGACTAATTATTCGATCAACTTCCACGCGGCCGTCGTGGCTTTTATACTCGCAGTAGGCGGTGAGCCGATAACCGAACAATTCCGCCAGCAGATCCAGAGAGTTCTCCCCAAAATGGGAATAATCGCGGTTCAGTTGGGTGTAGTACTCTATGACTTTTTCGTAATCCTCTGGGCTGAGTTGGTTCAATGTTCTCACATCCCGAATTTTGAAGTGTAATAAATAGTGCAGAAAGGCGCCTATATGCACAGATACGCTTTAATTATAACATATGCTTGGGAAACATACTATCCGAACTTTTTGTTAGTATTTTGGGCAAAACCATACTTTGAGTGTTGCAGTTATAAATATTATCATACAGCGGCAGAATGTCTATTAATTAATACATAAAGGAGAGAAAATGAAAAGAATAGGCTTTATCGGAACGGGAGTAATGGGCTGCTCTATGGCAGAAAATCTTTTAAAAGCGGGTTTTGAGCTTTCAGTTTTCACCCGCACAAAAAGCAAAGCGGAAGCGCTTATTGAAAAGGGTGCCCGCTGGTGTGAAATCACTTCGGAGCTGGTACAGGGGCAGGATGCTGTTATAAGCATGGTTGGTTTTCCAAAGGATGTGGAGGAGGTGTATTTCGGTCCGGGGGCGTTTTGGAAAAAGCAAGGGCGGGACAGTACCTCATAGACATGACCACCACCAGCCCGGAGCTTTCAGAAAGAATATACAGCAGGGCCGCTCAGCTCGGGGCCTTCGCACTGGATGCGCCGGTTTCTGGCGGGGATGTGGGTGCAAAAAGCGCCTCACTTTCAATTATGGTGGGTGGCGACAGAGCTGCTTTTGAGGCCTGCTACAAAATTTTTCAGACCATGGGAAAAACAATAATTTACGAGGGCGGTGCAGGAAAGGGGCAGCACACAAAGGTAGCTAACCAGATTGTCATTGCCGGTGCCGTTGCGGCAGTTGCGGAAGCCGTTACCTACGCAAGGGACAAGGGGTTTGGTGAACTTGGGACACAGGCCATCATAGAGTATTATAAGTAAGACATAAGGCGTACCATACAGGATGCGTCATATATTATAAGCCATAAGCCTGCAAATAAGAAGTCAATAGGGAAATGAAGAAAATTTGCAATGCGGAAA
>CAZNUD010000050.1:0-11190 GCA_964576195.1 uncultured Oscillospiraceae bacterium
TTCGTCAATGCCCGCTGGCTCGGCGGAATGCTCACAAACTTTAAGACCATGCGCACCCGGGTCGACCGTCTTGCTCAGCTTCGCAAGATGCAGGAGGACGGCACCTTCGATATGCTCCCGAAGAAGGAAGTTATCAAGCTCACCAACGAGATCGGTAAGCTGGAAAAATACCTTGGCGGCGTTAAAGACATGAAGAAGCTCCCCGGCGCTTTGTTCGTTGTTGACCCCCGCAAGGAGCACAACGCAATTGCCGAGGCTCGCAAGCTTAACATTCCCATCGTCGCTATTGTGGACACCAACTGTGACCCCGATGAGATTGATTACGTTATCCCCGGCAATGACGATGCTATCCGCGCCATCCGCCTGATCTCCTCTGCCATGGCAAGCGCAGTTCAGGAAGGCCGTCAGGGTCAGGACGCAGCAGAGGCAGAAGTTGCAGAAGCAGCAGGAGCAGGAGCAGCAGTAGTAGCAGCAGAGGCCGGAACTGAAGCCGGAACTCAAGCTACCGTTGCCGAATAATTCGGAAAACTTGAAGGATCCATAAGGGCGAACCATGTTCGCCCTTACCTATAAAGGCGCAGCAGCGCCCACATAAATTACAATTCGAGAGGAAGTATAAAATATGGCATTCACAGCTCAAGACGTTAAGGCCCTTCGTGAAATGACCGGTGTTGGCATGATGGACTGCAAAAAGGCGCTTACCGCCTGCGAAGGCGATATGGACAAGGCCCTTGAATGGCTTCGTGAAAAGGGCCTTGCCGCCGCTCAGAAAAAGGCCGGCCGCATCGCCGCCGAGGGCATGGCATATGCAGACGTATTTGACGGCATCGGCGTAGTAGTCGAGGTTAACGCCGAAACAGACTTTGTTTCTAAAAATGAGCTTTTTGTGGAATTCACAAAGGCGGTTGCAGCCGTTGTTGCCAAGGAAAACCCCGCTGATATTGAAGCTCTCATGGCCTGCAAGTACCCCGGCAGCGACTCGACCGTTGAGCAGATGCAGCAGGAAAAGGTTCTTGTTATCGGAGAGAACATTAAGGTACGCCGTTTCGCACGTTACGCAGAAGGCTTCAGCATTCCCTATGTTCATATGGGGGGCCGCATCGGCGTTGTTGTTAACATGGAGCTCTCCTCAGGCCTTGAAGCAAAGCCCGAGCTTATTGAGCTTGGCAAGGATATTGCCATGCAGATAGCTGCAATGAACCCCATGTTCCGGGATAAGAGCGATGTGGGCGAAGCAACCATTGCCAAGGAAAAGGAGATCCTCACCATTCAGGCCAAGGAAGATCCCAAGAATGCAGGCAAGCCCGAAGCCATCCTTGAGAAAATGGTCATGGGCCGCATCGGCAAGTATTATGTTGAAAACTGTCTCCTCCAGCAGGAGTTTGTCAAGGGCGACAAGATCTCCGTTGAGAAGCACCTTGCCGAAGTTGCCAAGGCAGTGGGCGGAAGCATTAAGATTCTCGGGTTCACCCGCTTTGAAAAGGGCGAGGGCATCGAGAAGAAGCAGGAAGATTTTGCAGCAGAAATTGCCAGCATGGTAAAGTAAGCTTTACAAAATAGAGTTTTAAGCGGCGCGGCAAATTGCAGCGCCGCTTTTTGGTGTTATTAACATACCGGTTTTTGGGTATATTACGAAATATGTCCAAGCTGTAAAGCTTTTTGAAGATAATTGACAAGGCCTTTCAGCAATACTATAATAGCCCATAAGCAAGAGTTATCAGCGAATTTTGCGCAATTGGAGGTGCTTTCATGAGAAAGTCTCTCATGCTCATATTAAATCCCTCTGCCGGTAATGGTGGCAGCATAAACAGTATCGGCCGGGTTATGCAGGTTCTTTATTACGGCGGATATACGCCGACAGTCTTTTACACCGAGGGTATCGGTGATGCCACAAAGCTTGTGCTTGAGCACGGAAAACGCTTTGACTGCGTGGTATGCATTGGGGGCGACGGTACCCTAAGCGAAACGGTTTCGGGGCTTGTACAGCTTGAAGACCCGCCGCTATTGGGCTATATCCCCCAGGGTACCACCAACGATGTGGCAACAAGCTTGGGCTTGCCGAAGTTCCCCACTCTGGCAGCGCGCACAATTGCCACCGGAAAGCCCATATCTTTTGACGTGGGGAAATTCAATAATGATACATTTTTTACTTATATCGCCGCATTTGGAGCCTTCACAGAGGTAAGCTATGAGACTCCCAAGCAATCTAAGCAGGCGCTGGGGCATCTGGCATATTTGTTAAAGGGCATGGAACAGCTTCCAAAGCTCACCTACTACCCCACAACGGTTGAGTATGATGACGGAATAATTTCAGGTGACCTTATATTTGGCAGCGTTTCAAACAGCAGCTCAGTGGGGGGAATTGTTAAGCTCAGTAAAGACCAGATAGCACTAAATGACGGACTTTTTGAAGTTACACTGGTTAAAAATCCGAAAAATGTTCTGGATATGAACCAAATCGTTACTAATATTTTTACAAAAAACTTCTCAGGCGGACAGGTTACCATGCTAAAAAGTAAGCGCGTTAAATTCACCTTCGAAAAACCTGTTAAATGGACTCGGGACGGCGAGGCCGGCGGTGCTCACCAGGTTGTGGAGCTGGAAAACCTCCACGCACCTATAAAAATCATAGTAAAATAAAAGTTTAGAACTTTTCTATTAAAACGCGCGAAAAGCAACCGCTTCCCGCGCGTTTTTGCACATACCAAAGAGTTTTAAACAATAATATGTGTTTTATATTGAGCAAACTAATAAAAAATGTCTACCATATACTGGGCCCAAACTGCGCAACTATCACATTTTGGCGCCGAGTAAAAGAGGCTGGAGCTTTTTACCCTCTAATGCGGCAAGGACGCTTTCCTTTAGCCGGGTAAAGTCCGCAACAATTGAGTCAGGCTTTCCCACAGGGTCATCCTGACGGAAGGGCACAAAGAAAACATTTCGTCTGGCGAGGAGCTCGCCAATATTTTTGGCATTAGCCGATAGGCCGTCGTTGGTCGACACGGCTATAATTACGGGTCTGCCGTTTCGAAGATGTGCCTTGCAGGCCATGGTTACAGCGCTGTCGGCTATACCACTGGCCAGTTTTGCAAGGGTGTTGCCGGTGCAGGGGGCAACCAGAAGTGCGTCCAGTAGCTTTTTTGGTCCAATGGGTTCAGCGGCGGTAATGCTTGCGATTACGGGCTTTCCGCTGATAGTTTCAAGCTTGTCGCGCATATCTTGAGCACAACCGAAGCGGGTATCCATGATGGCGGCGTTTTCCGACATTATTGCCGTTAGGTCAAAGTCGGTGGTGAGGGCCTCGGCCGCGGGCAAAATTTTGTCAAAGGTACAGAAGGAGCCGCAGATCGCCAGCCCCAGTCGCGTTTTAGACATTTTGGCCTCCTTATAAAGCGGGCTGTTGCTCGCTCAAAATGTTTAGAACTGTTTCCATGATTATACGCCCAGCGGTTACAGGGGAGGTTTCCGCGGGGAGGCCTTGAGCCCATATGGTTCTGAGCTTCAATATCCTTGCAGCTTCAAAGTCTATTCCTCCGGGACGGGAGGCCAAATCAATAAGCAGGGTGTCTGGAGACAAAAGTTTTAACTTATCGCTGCTAAGCACCATGGCTGGAACGGTATTGAAAATCGTGTTAAATTTTGAAAGCTCACTACTAAGGGTTCTGGTGTCGGCGGCTTTGCAACCCATTGCGCGGATGTAGGCCATGTCGCTGGCCTTGCGGGCAGATATGGTTACTTCCGCTCCTAAATCACGCAGTCGTGAGGCCAGCATTTTTCCTATGCGTCCTGCTCCTATTATCAGTATTTTGCTTTCCCAAATGGTTATAGGGGAGGAGCGAAGAAGAACTGAAATGGCCCCTTCGGCGGTGGCAAGGGCATTTAATGCGACAAGTTCCTCCCGGGCATAGTAATCTATCATGCGGAGGCTGGCTTTCTCCGCTTCAAGCAAAAGGGTTTTGTCCGGAGAACCAGCACATACCAGGCTACCTTGGGGCAATTGCCGCAAAAGCTCAGCGGCATCATGTGCGATGGCACTCATTGGAGCGTTCAGCAGGCCGCCGCTGCGGACTACGGGCAGGGGAAGAATAATGCAGTCAGCCTCTTGACCAGCACCCGCGGCAGTAAGGCCGCAAAGACGGACGCTGCCCTCAGGAGCGGCGTCAAGGGCATAGGTGCATACCTCGTGTCCGGCATCGTAGAGCATGGCTGCAAGGCTTACCATGCGCATGTCTCCCCCCATAACGGCAAATTTCATATAACCACTTCCTTCCGGCTTCAATATATAATATGACCGGCGAATGGTTTTGTTACGAGCCGAATAAAGCGCCCCGAACGCTCCAAAGGGAGAGTTCGGGGCGCTTTATTAATATTGCATAATGTATAGGTATTAGAGTCTGAACTGGCCAACCAGGTTCTTAAGGACGTTAGCCTGAGAGGAGAGCTCCTCGCTTGCTGCTGCGGATTCCTCGCTGGTGGCGCTATTCATATGGACAACAGCGGCGACCTGACCAATGCTCTGAGAAATCTGGTTTGCAGCCTGCCCTGTGGCGCCCTGAGCAAGCGTCTGGGCACCGTTGGAGACCTGCTCGCTTCCGGCGGACACCTGCTCGGAGATTTGGAGGATTTCTGTAAGAGTGGTTGCAAGTTGGTTTTTAATTGTATTCTCGGCTTGAAGAATGTTTTCAAAGTCGCCTTGGTAGCTGTCGGGTACACGGGATGTAACGGTAAAATCACCGTTTGCCATGCTGCCAAGCATATAATCAACGTCTGAAATAACGGTTAAATTGTGTTCGCGCATTTCGTTAAGACAATTGTTGATTTCGATAAGTTCTATGGTTGCGGCTCCACTTTCACCGACCTCAGTGTGGAGATCGCCCTTGGACATGCGCTTGAGAGAAACAACACAAGGTTGCACCGGGGTGACAATTCTTCTTATGAGCACTTTTGTGCCTGCTGTTCCATAAGCAAAAAATACCACAAAAAAATTTAAGAAATTTGAACTGTATTTCTGGCAACATCATGGAAGTCCGAAAAGGGAATGCGGATGCAAAGACTCCAGCCATCTGTGTTGGGGACGGGGGCATAGACTATGAACTGGTGCACACTGTCCAGCTTGAAGGCGCCATAGCCGCTTTCACCGGCGCTTGCCTTTGCGTGGTAAGTGGCGAGCTCGGCATGGGATGGGTCTGTTGATGAGCGGATGTCCTCCATAGGTACCTTTAGAACAACAACTCGGGAAACGGTACCGCCTTTTGAGCCGTTTGCCCATATGGGAGAGGAGACCATGAAGAAAGGCTTGTCTGCGGCGTTGTCCCGGGAGGAGGTTACGATTGTCTTTCCTGCAAAGGCCTCCGTGAAGCATGGCAGGGCAGAGTAGTCAGATCCGTCCGCTGCTGTACCGGAGGGGCTGAGGAATATAGCCCCGGATAAGGAAAAATCACCTGTGAGCTTCTCCAAAGCAATTTGCTTGTGGGAGGGCTCAGTTTCTGCATCGTAAAGCTGGGGGGTCCTTTGATACGGCATTTGCAATAGTCTCGTAAACCGCTAGCTTGTTTCCAACGGAGTTTGCGGTGCTTTGAGCGGTAACACTCACTGTCTTGGGAATAAAAAGCTCAATGCCGCGAAAGTTCATTTTGATGCCTACAATACCAAAGCTGATCGCAAGCGGAAGAGCCAGGGCTAGGATGGCAAGTGAAATGCTGGTTCTTAGACTTATATATTCCTTGGTTTTAGCTGCTACTTTTTTATGGGCTAATACTCCTTCCTAATAGTGCGGCGCCAAGTGCTAAAAGTCTGTTTCACCATCTGTAAATCTAAATTGAGCTACCAGGCTCTTAAGCAAGTTGGCCTGAGAGGAAAGCTCCTCACTGGCAGCAGCAGATTCTTCACTTGTTGCGCTGTTCATCTGAACAACCGTGGCGACCTGTTGGATGCCGTTGGAGATTTCGGTGGTTTCCGCTGCCTGCTGTTGGAATTTCACGGATAGGTTAGCAACGATTTCACTGACCTGAGCAGATTTTTCGGCCACCTGAGCAAAGTCATCACTGGCCTTACCCACAAGCGAACCACCCTTTTCTACAGCCGTATTGGAGCTTTCTAATAGGGAGGTGGTGCTCTTGGCGGCTTCTGCGGATTTCTGGGAGAGGTTTCGAACCTCATCGGCAACTACGGCGAAGCCCTTGCCGGCGCTGCCGGCTCTAGCGGCTTCAACGGCGGCGTTGAGAGCGAGAATGTTGGTTTGGAAGGCAATATCCTCAATAACCTTGATTACCTTACTAATGTTACGGGAAGTCTCAGAAATTTCGTCCATGGCGGTGCTGGCCTGTGCCATGGCCGCAGTGCTGCTTTGCATAATTTCTCCGGACTCCTCTGTGAGAAGATTTGCCCTGGCTGCTTCAGCGGCGCTTTGATTGATTTGCGTGGCAACACGGGAAATATTGTCGGATAGTTGTTCGATGCTGGAGGCCTGCTCGGCTGCGCCTTGGGCGAGGACCTGAGCACCGTTGGAAACCTGCTCGCTGCCGGCAGAAACCTGCCCTGAAATTTCTAGGATTGTGCTAAGGGTGTTAGTAAGCTCATCCTTAATTATATTTTCGGCGGTTAGAACAGCACTATAATCACCAACGTAGCGCTCGGGAATGCGAGAAGAAACGGCAAAGTTACCTTTTGCCATCTCGCTAAGGGTGTAGCTTATGTCATCAATGACCTCTATGGTGTTAGCACGCATTTTTTCCGTACAGTCTCTGATGCTCTGCATTTCTTGGAAGTGGGCCTCAATCTGGGGGATTTCGGAGCTGAAGTCGCCGTAGGTCATTTCTTCCATGCGATCAATGCAGATTTTTAGGGGAACAGAGACGAAATGTGCGCCGCGTTTGATGCCAAATGTGGCGTATGCTGCAAATGCTACGCTTATAATTATGTAAATAGTTAAAACGCGCTTATCAAAGCCGGTAAAATCTGAGTTGGGAACGGCGATGGCCACTGACCAGCCATTGCTGAATGAAACGGGGGCAAAGGCGACGAAGTAACTGGTTTTGTTCAGTTTAATGGTTTCAAAGCCGTTAGAGCCGGAGATTACACGGGAACTGAGTTCTGACTGGAGACTGCCCGTGGAGACAAAATTGCTGGTTGAAGCAATGAGCTTGCCTGTCTTATCTATAACCGCAGCACTGGTGTTGGCGCTGATTTTGACAGAGTTTAATAGGTTTTCAATTTCGGCATCGTTACCATTTGCTCCTTCAACCGCTTCCGCGGCGAGGTTGGCGGCACCGGAAAGAGTAGCTTCAACAGTGTTGTTCTTTGCGCCATTAACTAAGGAAATGCCAACAGAGATGTAAATGATATACATGGGCACAACTAGGGCACAGATGCATAATGCAAGATACTTACCGAAAGGAAGTATTTTCTTTGCACCGTCTATAGGGGCGGATGCTTCTAAATTTTTTGTCATTTCTATTTTCTCCTATTGTGTTTCTTTAGTAGTTACCAAGCGGCCTTTTCTAATAGCCGCTTGGTAATTTTTACATGGTTATTACAGGGCTTATTCGCCTATCAGCTTAAACTGGCCAACCAGGTTCTTAAGGACGTTAGCCTGAGAGGAGAGCTCCTCGCTTGCTGCTGCGGATTCCTCGCTGGTGGCGCTATTCATATGGACAACAGCGGCGACCTGACCAATGCCCTGAGAAATCTGGTTTGCGGCGGCGGCCTGCTGCTGGAACTGAATGGCCAGATCACCGACTATGGTGTTGACCGCTCCGGACTTTTCAGCCACCTGGGCAAAGTCCTCGCTAGCCTTATTTACAAGCTTGCCGCCCTTTTCAACCGCTAGGATGGAGCTCTCAATAAGGGCTGTGGTGTTCTTGGCTGCCTCAGCAGATTTTTGGGAGAGGTTCCTGACCTCATCGGCAACCACGGCGAAGCCCTTGCCTGCGCTGCCGGCTCTTGCGGCTTCAACGGCTGCGTTGAGGGCAAGGATGTTGGTTTGGAAGGCTATATCGTCGATAGCCTTGATGACCTTGCTGATGTCTTTTGATGTTTCGGATATTTCGTCCATGGCGGCGCTGGCCTGAGTCATGGCCTGAACGCTGTCATCCATGATAGTGCCGGACTCCATAGTGAGGGTGCTGGCCTTTTCGGCATTGGTGGCGCTTTCCTGAATCTGGCGGGCAACCTCACCGATGGTGGAGGACAGCTCCTCAACGGAGCTTGCCTGCTCTGTGGCGCCCTGAGCAAGCGTCTGGGCACCGTTGGAGACCTGCTCGCTTCCGGCGGACACCTGCTCGGAGATTTGGAGGATTTCTGTAAGAGTTCTGGAAAGGCCGTCACGGATATTCTTTTCGGCAAGAAGAATTTTGGAATACTCGCCTATGTACATTTCGGGAACCTTGGGTTCTACAGTGAAGTCACCCTCGGACATAGCGCCCAGAACATAGGTCATGTCACTGATGACGGCAGTGGTGGTGGCTTTTAATGTATGCACACTGTCGCGGAGGATGGAGTTGTCTTTATAGGTACTGCCGATATATGGAAACTCCACGCCAAAGTTACCCTTGGCAAGCTCTGCTATAATGTCTACAAGTTTAACAAGGGGCTTTACAATTTTAGGAATGGTGATAACAAGACCGAAGATGGAGTAGCCTATAAAGAGCATCATCAGAACAATAACGCTAATAATGGTTTTTTTTGTGCTTGTGTTGAAGTCACTGTTCGGGGCGTCCACAAACACGCTCCAACCGTCGGTGCCCGAGATGGGGGCGTATGCGGCTATTTGGGAGGTACCACGGTAACTATAGGAAGAAAAACCGGTTTCGCCGTTTTTGGCCTTGCTCACTATGTCGGCAAACTCCTTGAGTGACGAGTCCGCTTCAGCGCTGCTGCTAAGGTTTTGCCCATCAAGCACCTTCTGCACGTCGCCGTGGGCGATAATGTTACCCTGACTGTCAATTATTGAAGCATTGGAATTGCTACTGAGCTTGATCTCGTCCATAAGGCTGTTAATAGCCGACTGAGGCAACACACATTCGAGAACGCCTATAATGCTGCCACGGTCTCCCTCTTTAAAAACTGGGGTGAAAATAGTTATGGCAAGCTCCCCGGAACGTGGGTCCGGGGCGGGCTCCTCAATGACGGTTTCGCCATTAAGGCTTCTGGTGAAAAAGCTCTCAGAAGATCTATTTTTGCCGGTTGCGGCACAGTTGCCGGAAGTGTTATAAAAATACATTCCGAGCATGCCGTACTGGGCGGCCTTTTCGTCTAGTGATGACAGAAGCATATTATCTTCATCTGCCTGATCTTCGCTTTGGGAGATAACATCGGTTGAAAACCGCTGAGCAAGAACCGTGTATTTGTCAAGCTCGTTAGTAACGGCTTGGGCGGATAGACGCACGGCTGTGGGAAGGGTGGCCTCCAAAGCGCCCTGGGCACCTTGCCTGGCCTGGATTAGGGAAAATAAGCTATAAATAATAATCGTTGGAATTATTAAAATACTTATAGCAAAAACAAGGATTTGGGAAATGCTAATTTTTGATCGTAAATCGGTACCGGTTGACTCCGTTTTTACCTCTGTATTCTTTTGCGGCGTAGTTTTCATCGCCAGTTTCTCCTTTTCTTCTCCGTTACAATATTTTTAATAAGCACTAGCTTTAATTATGAACTTATTATGGATTTGTAGGATGAATTTTCCGGGGGAGCTATATGGACAAATACTATTCACCAAGCTTAAACTGGCCAATCTGGTTCTTAAGGATGTTAGCCTGAGAGGAGAGCTCCTCAACGGAGCTTGCCTGCTCTGTGGCGCCCTGAGCAAGCGTCTGAGCACCGTTGAAAACCTGCTCGGACCTTATCCAATCTTTTCGTTTTTTAACTCACTAAGTAATTCTCCGTAATTTAACATTTCGACTGAGAAATGCAAATTAACAGCCGCTGCGCCGAAAACAGCCCATTGAAACTGTAGATAACATTTTCCTTCATTATTTAAAAAAACCCATAGAATACCTATTTTTGACTTCATTTTATACTCTCAAGTTCTTTGCGTCAATTGACGGAAAGGAAAATCAAATAATAAAATGTGCAAAAATTACAGTTTTATAGGGGGATTTGAGAAAACTTTGTAACACAACATACAAATATTTAGGCATTTTTGCTCAATATCTAGAATTTTTTTAAAGTAAAGGCACAAAATATTGTCTCTTTGTGCAAAAAGACAATGATTTCGAATTATGTAAAGTGATGGAAATAATTATTTGCGCTATTTTGTCCTTTTTATTCGCGGCAGTTAAAAAACGGCCGTCAAAGCTAACGGCCGCACGTTTATATAGTTTTTAAGCTAATAGTAGGGACTTGCATTTTCAAACACCAACTCAACACAGCGGGCATCATGCTTTTCATACATTAACTGAGTTTTGTTCTGAAGGCGCAGAGTATCCTGCTGCTCAATATGAACGGGGGTAAGAAGCTCCTCGGTGTGCGAAGGATTAAGCTGAGTTGTGGTGGTGACTTGAGGCTCCAGATCCACAATAGAGACAGAGGCCGTAGGGCTTTCGGTAGTCCTGACAGTGGAGAGTTCTCAGGTTTCGTCAGTTTTCTGTTTTTGAACATGGCCGCTTTGGGTGGTTTGGTTTGTTGAATTATCCATAACGTCCCCCCTAATTCTAATTTTTTTTGATGTTATCATATTTTTTAGATTTAAAACAAATAAATAGTTTTTTTAAAAGTTATTTAGTATCTCGCCTTAAATGTTTTTCAATTAGTACATAGCATAATTATTGACAAACAGCGATAATAGGACTATGCTATTTCAAGAAAGATTGAAATGGTAAAGCGAGATTAACAGTTTGGAGTGAGAGCGTCTATGGGACTGAATGAAACCTTTGAGGCCCTTGCCGACCCCTTGCACCGAGACATACTTTTATTACTCAAGGAGGGGAGGCAATCGGCCGGAAAGCTATCGTGCAAATTCGGGGTCTCCCCCTCGGATATGTCCTACCACATGAAAAAGCTCTATGAGGCGGGACTTGTTAAGCGCACCAGAGAAAAGAGCTTTGTATTCTATGAATTTAACGGCGGCTGCTTATACGAAGTGCTAAAGTGGATTCAACCTTCCCATGGCCAGATGGACAGTGACAAATAAACAACTGAATTTTTACTATGGAGGAAAAATTATGGACAGAATTAGAACAATAGCAATCACCG
>CAZNUD010000051.1:0-9743 GCA_964576195.1 uncultured Oscillospiraceae bacterium
GTGTATATATGCTGCAAGACCACTATTGACACGGATGGAAAAGCTCAAAGTGTTATCCGAGTTGATTCTCTCTGTTCGAACAGCGGTGCTGGCAACCGGTATGACGGCCAGCTCCGCAAGGGAGGCATCAAGAATTTTTATCCGGTTCATACGCTCACCCCCAGCGCCCTAGAATAGGACTTGTTTCTGTTGTACTGTATCCGGCTCGCGGATTTTGTTATGATGATCCCGTCAAGTGTCACCGGAACTTCAACATGCACGCCTCCGGCGGCAGCCAAGCCGCCCTGTCCATGCAGCGAGTAGTTGACGCCTGTATCAAAGTTCATCGGAATTGCGCCCTGCATATCTCTGGAGACCTGCGACATCGCGTCTTTAAATCCGACACCAAGGCCCTGCGCCATAAACTCTCCGATCCCTGCAAAGACAGTTGAGGGGGAATGGATACCCAGCACATTCTTTACACCGTTCACAATGCCGGAGAAGAAGGAAGACACCTTTTCCTTTATCCATGTGGCCATGCTTTTGATTCCGTCCCAGACGCCTTTTACAATGTTCACGCCTATTTCAAATACAGCTCCCACGGCTTTTCCAAGCCCGCCGACGATCGCCACTATGATTTTTGGCAATGCCGCCAGAAGCTGGGGGATCGCCTTTATCAGTCCTGCGGCAAGTTGGACTGTAAGCTCAATGCCCATCGTTATTATTTCAGGAAGGTTTTCTGTGATGAAGTTAATGATAGAAGTTATAAGTTCAGGCAGCGCGGCAATAAGCTCTGGTAAAGCGTTCAGAAGGCCTTGAGCAAGTGCTTTTATAATTTCAAAAGACGCATCAAGCAGCTTGTCCAGGTTATCTATGAGGGTGGAGCATACAAGCAGAATTGCTTCTACGACGCTGGGTATGAGTTCCGGCAACGCATCAGCCAATCCGTCCGCGAGCGTTATAACCATATCTATTGCCGCCTGCACGATCTGAGGAAGGTTTTCTATAATACCGTTAGCAAGGGCGAGGACTAACTGAAGCGCACCCGCTGTCAGCTGCGGCAGGGCGGCTATCATTCCGTTGAGCAGGGTAAGAATTATCTCCCCGGCTGTCTGAGTGATAGCGGGGAGATTATCTATGATTGCTTGACCGACTGAGCCAACGATGGATGCGATGAGGTTCATAACGTCAGGCAGATATTCCATCACCTTATCCATAGCCTTTGCAAGCACGGAGCTTACGACCTCGGAGATTTTATCCATATCGCCGTTCGCGTCGGCTACGCCTTTGGAAAACTCATGCAGCAGGTCGACTCCTTCTCCGGCAAGGTCTGTGAGTACGGGCAGAAGAATAGTGCCAAGAGCGTTTTTAGCGGCTTCGGAGCCGGTTTTCAACCTTTGAAGCTGATCATCGAATTCGCCGTATGCGGCCAACACTTTATCCGAAAGGATATAACCGGTGGCTTTTGCTTCCTCACCAAGCTCGTTCATGCGCTCGGAACCGGCTTTTATAAGGGGATTCAGATCCTGCGCGGATTTACCGAGCAAAGTCATAGCAAGCGCGTCGCGTTCGGTTTCATTCTTTACGTTACCGAGAGCATCTATCAGCTCCCAGTAAACCGTATCACTGTCGCGCAGAGAGCCGTCCGCATTCGTAACCGTGACTCCTAGTTTGGAATACGCTTGTGAAAAAGAGGATGAGCCATCCTGCGCCGACTTCATCGACCGTATCTGCTTTGCCATACTGCCGGTGAGCGTGTCGACCGATACATCCACAAGCTCGGCAGCGTACATATACTCCTGAAGCTTATCTGTAGCAATGCCCGTCTGGGCGGAGGTCGTTAGAACGTTGTCGGCATAAGCCGCGCCATCAACACTCATCTGTATAAGAGCTTTTCCCACCGAAACCGCCGCTGCGGAAACCGCAGCGAACGTGGCCGCCATTGCCGTTCCGATGGCTTTTGCCGCCGAACCGAGCTTGTCGAATCTGCCGCCCAAATCATCAGTCGCATTACCGGTGTCGTCTATGGCTTTTTTGCTTGACTTCAGCTCCCGCTCCATACCGTTAAGTTCGGCTTGAGCATTATTCAGCTGGGTCTGCCACGACTTTGTGCGCCTATCTGTTTCACCGAAAGAGTCGGAGGCATTTTCCATCGCTTTTCGGAGCGTTTCCACCTTGACCTTCTGCTCCCCAATCTGCCTGTTCAGGACTTCGTTTCTGGAGGTTAGGGACTTGACGCTTCTGTCATTTTTATCGAACTGGGATACGGCAAGTTTCATCTCGCTGCCCAGCACCTTGAAGGACTGGTCGATGTCGGAGAGAGCCTTTTTGAATTCCTTTTCGCCTTCTATTCCAATTTTTAGACCGAAATTATCCGCCATGGGACCACCTCCTTATGCAAAAATGGGCATGAAAAAGGCACCCTGTTTCCAGAGCGCCAACTAACTATTTGTACATTATTGAAACAAGCGCAAAATAGCAGTTAGAAACAACTATTTTGCGCTTGAGGGAATAGCAAATCATAGTTTACCAATCTTTTTTCTTGACCGGATTAAGAATAGGAGAGTCAGGCGAACACAGAACAGTGTATTGAAAAGCACTGATGTCACTATCATAAGGAAATCCCTTTTTTATATAGCCTCCCTTGCTGCAGAAAATATCCTCTAAATGTGTTATTTCATTGTTATACCAATCAATAAACGTGGCCGTGTGAAGGTTTCTATAACCATAATCAGCAAAACGAATGGATTTTTCACTTTGTCCAATATTATTTGACCAATATACGCCGAATTCACTAATGCCAATATAATAAGGATGTTCGGGTAACACTATTGACAGAATCTTTTGAGTAAAAGGACTGTTTTCCATTGCTTTTTGGGCTTTTGCATTTTTTATATTATCTAAGATGCTCAATCTTTTTCCTCCTATTCGCGTCGCGCTAACTTTTTTCAAATTGTTTAATACATAAATATATATAATATCGTTTACTGTTTTTGTCAAACAATAAATAACTTTAGTGGGATTAATTGCAATCTGATATAAAAAGATTAACAAATAAAACCATGTCAGTATCTAAACCCCTAATGGAATAATATCATCAATAAACAACTCCTGCTTCGGCTTTGCCATGCCGTTGAACTGTTTGTATACCTCCCACTGGTCGAGCAGATGACCGAGCGGCATGAGCCAAACCTCGTCTTCCACCCGCCCCAGCAGGGTAACACCGTAAAAAACCAGTCGAGCAAACAACTCATCGTCATTTACCCGACAGGCACGTTTTTTGAGTCATCCTCGCTTTCAATCTCACGCTTTGAGCCTTTGTACATTGCTTCCATTAAGGCGGACTTGTACTCTGCAAGCTCAAATGGCGAGGTAAGCAGTTCCACAGCTTCCTCGGTCAGAAGTTCGCGTTTGTCTTTTGGGTTCTTAAGATTGTGGATGAGAATAGACTGATTTGCAAGCAGGGTTATGAGCCACACGACCTCCTCCAAAGCAAGCTCGAACTGTTCCGTTTTCATAAGCTTCTCTCCCAGGTTTTCAAGCCCGCCGTAGCGTTTTGCAATTTCCTTTGTAGCTCTAGTGGTAAGAATCAACTCGTAATCCTCTCCGCCTATAGAAATAGTTGCGCTTCTGTCGTTATCCATACGCTATACCCCTATAAAATCAGGTTCGTATACACTTGTATACCAGCTGGATATTGTTCCTGCAGTTACCAAAGCGTCATCTTCGTTTACTTCGGCTTTCCACGGGTGTTTGTCTTGGCCGTCCATTTTGTTTCGGCGTATAACGGTTCCTTCGATTGTTGGCGTAGAGAAGGTTATACTGTCGCCTTTGGTAGCAAGGTTTGTAGCCGGTATGCCGAATATAACCCTATAGAGCCAGAAGTACCTATATTTGCCGTTCGCTTTCTTAGCGCGGAACCCTATTGCCACAGGAATACCGCCATCCTCGCTTGCCGAAATAAGTACATGGTTTTCGTCTATAGTTGCTCCGGTCAGGTCCTGCGCTGCAGTAACTCCTATATCGTCTATGCCAAGGGACAGTTTACCGCTTTTGAATTCCTTAACCACCGCTGCGGCAGAATCATCAGCATAAAGAGTCGCTTCCGCGAGCTCTACTGAAAGGTCTGCCTTTATGGCTTTTGCAAGAGCTATGGGACTGCCAAAAGTTTCGTCACCGTTCGTACCTTCTGTTATTTTCGCGTAATAGAGTTTATCTAATCCAATGGTCGCCATTTTCATTCCTCCGTTCTGTAATGTTTTGCCACATCTATGGCATAGTGATGAAAGCCGGTATCGTCCTCATGACCGACATACCGCCTGTCTGTAATAGTAATGTCCGCGTTCAAAAGAGCACGGACTATTTTGTTTTTGATGACAGTATAGCTGCCCTTATCAAACAGGGATAGGCGCGCTTCCTGTATCTCGTGATGTGGCATATTATCCGCGTACAGCTCGAAGATATCCGACATCGGTGTAATAACGAGATAGCAGTTGGGTGGCGTATCCGAAAATACCCCTGTTTCTATAGGAATAAGGGGCTTAAGCAGGGCGTTTAGTTCTGACAGCAGGCTCATATGCTCTTGACCTCCTCATCAAACCGCTTTTTCATAGCGTCAATGCACTCGTTTTTGCTTGCGGACTTTGCGGGTTTAAGAAACGGCTTCGGGGGCTGTCCGCTTTTTCCATATTCGAGAATGTTGGCAATCTTAGCGTTGCTGCCGCCCCCCGAACGCGGTTCTGAAAAGCCAACCTTGATGTTGAAATTACCGTCTTTGTCCTGCTTGGCGGGCGATACGCCTAGGGAACTGAGCAGTTCTCCGGTCGAGCGATTCTTTTTCTTCGTACTGCGGCCGATGACTGCCGATAAATTGGAGCGCACCTTTTCCTCGACAACTTCGCCGCCGGACTCCAGTACCTTTGTGACGATATCGTCCGTTCGTTCGCCGAGTCGGGATAGCTTTAGGAGAAAGTCCTCAGGCATCTTGAAATCCGCTTTAGCCATTTGCCCCCTCCGTCTTTTTAGCGAGCACTTCAACATACATCCCTCGCCCGCTGACATCCTCAACTGAGGTAATATCCAATCGCTCACCGTCGCACACGATTGCCATAGCTGTTGTAACAGATACGTCGGGGATGGTGCGGAAACGGAACAGGTCTGTTGCCTCGGAAAAGGCGGCTCGGTTAGCCCATTTCTGAGTTCCGTGCCTACCTTCCCGGTATGCCCTGACGGAAGCGAGAACGCTGTCACCAGGCGTGGTAAACCCCTCTTCGTCCTTGATGGTGGTGGGTAGGACGATTTCTATAAGAAAACTCATTTTTCCGTAGCTCACGCTTACACCTTCCAAATCTCGGTTGAACTGTATCTCCTAAGTGATGAAGTTACAGTAGATTATGAATGTTTACTGTATTATTATTAAAAGGAATTTTTTAATTATCGTGCGAGAGGAGACAGCGTATTATGATAAGATATTTAATTGGGGCTTTGATAGGCGGTATTATTGGATATTTTGTGTTTTATAAGCTAATTGGATGTTCGAACGGGAGCTGTCCGATAACCGCAAATCCATATATATCCACAGTATATGGAATAGTATTGGGAGTTCTCCTTGCATTTGTAATAGCACCTCAGGCTGGAACAGCAAACTCGGGGAATACCACTCAGCCACCCGCCATAGAGTATAAAAAGATAACGCCTGAAGATGCCAAAGCCAGAATTGACAGCGGGGACGAAATAATAATTCTCGATGTACGCACCGAAGATGAGTATAATTCCGGACACATACCAAACGCGATCTTGATACCTAATGAAACAATAACCAACAAAATGCCGGACTTGTTGCCCGACCTTGATGCAGAAATCTTAGTTTACTGCCGTTCAGGAAACCGCAGCGCACAGGCCGCAAAAAAACTTATAGCAATTGGATATACAAAAGTTTATGACTTCGGCGGAATTATTGACTGGCCATATGATACTGTAACATAAGCGTTAATTCTCACAACTTCCAGTCCCGGTCAAGCCGGAGCAGCAGGTTTACTGTGTCCCATACCTGCTGCCCGGCTTGAACATTGTCTCCGAAGAATCCGCCACTGCTGCCGTCCCTTGACTCGTAGAAATGCGAAGACAGCATAATGACCGCCTGCTCGGTAGTGGGCGGCATTGCGTTTTCAGCGTAGTGTTTTTCGGCTAAGTGCTGATAGCTCTCCGCGTAACTGACAGCGGCGGTGATGTACATTTGCAGAAGCTCATCGTCAGCCGTGTGTTGTAATATTAGATTTGCCTTAACTTTTTCCAGAAGCGTCATATATCACCACCGCCTTTCTTCGTTTAAGAGTCTGCCGCCATAATCCCGGCAGTTTTTAGCTTTGCGAGCAGAGCGTTGAAATCCGCCAGCAGTCCAGCTACATCCGACGCTGTACTGGCTGTCTGATTTGCTGCTGGTGTGAAATTGGAAGGAAGCCCCGTTATCGAAGCTCCCTCCTTAATTTCAAGTGTACCGCCGATGACGGTTTTCTCACCGCCCTGTTCGGTGTAATTCTTGGTATTATAACTCATGCTGCACCTCCGTTAGGCCTTCATCTTGAGGATTTGGACAGCTTCGGGAAGCACCAGCTTGCCGTCAACACGTTCCTTGGCGACATAGCCAATCATGCCGTTTCCGGCATAAAGCTCTTTAAGCTCCTGGAAAGAGCGAACACCTCGGTCTCCGATGTTGTAGTAGCTGAAGTCACCGAAAGCTATGACAGGTTTACCTGCCAGAATGGCGGGAACGTAAGCAGAGGTGTATATGGGATAGCCCAGCAGACGGTCTGGTTCGCCTATCTGGAGTGAGGGCTGCCACATATACGCACCGTTGCCGTCCTTCAACTTGCGCAGGACAGCCAGCGTCTGGTCGTTTACGATGAACTTCGCATTCTTTCTGTAGGGACGCTTAAGCGCATAGATGAGATTGATGACCTCATCTGCAGTGATTGCAGTGGTGCTTGCTGCGGTAACGCCAACCTGACCGCCGCCGGTCGCAGCAAAGATTCCCAGGGGTTTGCCAACGCCATCTCCGTTGAGGAAAGCATCCTCCTCTGCATTTGCCAGGGCTTTGGAGAATTTATCCATGATGTAGTTCTCCAGATTGAAAACGTTGTCATAGAGCAGTTCCTCGGTTACTTTAACAGCAACGTGAAGCTTGTGGGCATCAAGGTTAATCTGGTCGAAGGTGGCGTCACCGAATGTGAGCGCACCACCCTCCTCAATCCACGCGGCTGCGGGAGTGGAAGCGGCAATGTTTATTTTGCGCTCACCGCCGGTCTTTATGATGGTAGAAATCCCACGGAATATGTTTTCCTCTTTCAGTCCCTCAATCAGACGAGTGTCGTACTCCTCGGGGACGAGGTATCCGCCGTCAGCATCCACGCCCTCCTGTAAAACATCGCTGACTCTGCGGAAGTTGGAACGCAGAGCGTCTATCATGGACTGCTTATACTCGGCAGAAGCACGGCCGGTCTTAGCTTTATCCTGTGTGCCGGTGACGGGTTTGCCGGTCAGAGGCTCGGAGGTGGGGCGGCTAAGCTCCATGTCCAAAGCAGTCTGCTTTTCCAGACGGTCGATTTCCTTGCCGAGAGCGACTACATCTGCTTCCATCTTGTCGTAGGTTGCGGTGTCTTCGGCGGATACGATACCGTCTGCGCCGCGCTTGGTGTCGAGGAAAGCCTTTGCCGCTTCCCACGCTTTCGTGCGCTTTTCTCTCAGTTCAAGAATTTTATTCATTATATTACCTCCATAAATTTAGTGAGAAATTAAAGAAAGCCGCTTATCCAGCGACTCAATCGGTATGCCTGTTTTTACTGGTGCTTTCTTTAGATAGAGCTTGTTCAGCAGCGAGTTTGTCACGGCCCTTCGGCTGAAAGCGTAAGTGACGTCCTCGGGCTGGAGGCGTTTTTTCTCATCCTCCAGAATACCGTCGGCAAAACCGAGCTCAATGGCTTTATTGGCGTTGAGCCACGTTTCGGCATCCATGAGGTGAGAGATTTTTGCACGGGACTGTCCCGTCTTGATTTCATAAGCGTTGATAATACTCTCCTTAACCTCGTCCAGCATTGCGATGGCTTTCTGCATTTCCTCGCTGTCGCCGATTGCAACGGTCAATGGATTGTGAATCATCATTAGTGCCGTGGGGGCCATCATCACTTTCGTGCCGGCCATAGCAATGACGGATGCAGCCGAAGCCGCAATGCCGTCTATTTTTACTGTCACGTTACCACGGTAGTCCATGAGCATGGCGTAGATTTGGCTTGCGGCAATACAATCGCCACCGGGAGAGTTGAGCCAAATAGTAATGTCACCCTCACCTGCGAACAAGTCAGCCTTGAACGCCTGCGGGGTGACATCATCATCAAACCAGCTCTCCTCTGCAATGGCTCCGTTAAGGTAAAGGGTGCGGCTTTCGGTCGTTTCGTCCTTTACCCAGTCCCAGAATTGCTTCACTTTGTTTCCTCCGTTTCTGTAATATTCGAGTGTTCCAGTTCAATCACCGACATAATTGAGTAGTTGGCAAGGTCGAGCAGAGTGTCCCTTACAGACTCGTCATGAACCTGTGCTTTGTGAACGCAGAGGCTCTGCAGCCTGTTAACTTTGTCGGTAATGCGGGTGACTGCGCTGATAATCCCGAGCTTTCGGAAGGTCTCGCCAAAGCTATCTCCGTAGTCAGCATTCTTGCGGCGGTAGATTTCGTTGAGGTGAACGCAGATCTCAGCGTGGCGGTCGGGTTTGTTTATTTGTTTTTTCATCAGTCTCCTCCTTTTGGTTAGAAGTAGGTGTATTTGCAAACGCTCCAGCGTCCTGTAATTTGGTCATAGACCCGTTTATAAGATACAGGTCACCGCCAAGTTCCGCAGGGATTCGGTCGAGATTTTCAAGTTCCCGGATGTCATTGGAACTCATCCAGCCGTTCTGACGAGCAGTGGCGTAACCGTTCATGCGGCTCTGGTAGTCTCCGCGCAGCAGGCCGTCTACATTGAATTTTATAAACACGGTCGGTTTCTCACTCTCGGAGAGGAGCACCCGACACATAGCCTGTTCCCACCGAACCACCCACGGATCGAGGGTGTATTTTACGAACTCAAGCGACTGCTGCTCTATGTTGCTGAAGCTGGATTTCTCGAGGTCAGCGAGCATGTGGGGCGGCACACGGAAAATGCGGGCGATTTCATTTATCTGAAACTTCCGTGTTTCCAGAAACTGTGCCTGTTCGGGAGAAATGCCAATCGCCTGGTACTTCATACCCTCCTCAAGCACAGCCACACGGTGAGCGTTTGAGCTGCCCTGATACGCCGAGTTCCACGATTCCTTGACCTTCTGAGGGTCTTTTATAGTTCCTGGGTGCTCCAGAACACCTCCGGGAGCCGCACCGTTAGCAAAGAATTTTGCTCCATATTCCTCAGTTGCGATGGCAAGTCCAACGGCGTTTTTCGCCATTGCTATCGGTGAATAACCGACCAGTCCGTCAAAGCCTAGACCTGGGATGTGCATCACATCTGACGGAGCGAGGCAGACCTGGCTGTTCTTCCCGAGCGTGGGCGCATCCTCTGTACTGCGATGGTACAAATAGAAAATCCGACCGGTTGCATCGCGGTCAACTGTCATTTTGTTCGGCATCAGCGGGTATAGGGCGATGACCTCTCCACGGGCGTTTCGGATAATCTGAGCATAGGCATTACCCCATAATAAAAGATGACTCATCAGCGTTTCTCGAAATGCAAATGAAGTCATCT
>CAZNUD010000052.1:0-9675 GCA_964576195.1 uncultured Oscillospiraceae bacterium
CCTTTTCAGCCAATAGAATTGCACAGATTTTCGCCACGTAAAATGCACAGTTTTTCGCCATGACTGCGCAACCTCCCGGAAGTTGGTAGAATGGTATCAGCCGAAACGGAGGTGGCGAGAAATGAAGGGGTATCGAGTGTACAATTCTATTCAACAATTAAAGGAACGGGGTTTCAAGAAGGCCACCGTAGCAGCACAGCTTAATATCAATCGTCGAACCGTCAACAAATACTGGGATATGGCGGTGGATGAATATGAAGCCTTAACCCAATCCTTAAGGCGAACCAAATTTCTGGATGACTACCAAACCAAAATACTGCACTGGCTGAGGCAATACCCGACGATGTCCTCTTCTCAGGTGTGCGACTGGTTAAAAGAACACTATGAAGAGGATTTTAGTGAGCGCACCGTCTCCCGGTATGTGAAATCTCTCCGGGAGGAATACAGTCTGCGAAAGACGCCCAATCCAAGAGACTACGAGGCAGTGCCGGAGCTTCCAATGGGACAGCAAGTACAGGTGGACTTTGGACAGATGATGATGGCGAACGTGGATGGCGGCCTGACTAAGGTCTATGCCGCAGTGTTTCTGCTTTCCCATTCGCGGTATAAATATGCTGAAATGCAGAGCCGTCCCTTTACAGCAGTAGATTTAGTGAGCATCTGCCATAACTGCTTCAGATATTTTGGAGGAATGCCGCTGGAAATGGTATTTGACCAGGACAGTATTGTCTGTGTAAGCGAGAATGCCGGTGATATTATCTACACCTATGAATTTGAGAAGTTCCGGCAGGTAACCAGAATGTCCATCTATCTGTGCCGGGGTGCTGACCCGGAGAGCAAAGGAAAAATTGAGAGTACTGTGAAGTATGTCAAGGGCAATTTTCTGAGTAACCGCCTTTATGTAGACGATAGCATTCTAAACGGTAGCTGCCTGGATTGGCTTGGGCGTACTGCGAATGCTAAAGTCCATGGAACTACCAAGCGTATTCCCGCGGAATTATTTGCAGAAGAGCGTGAGCATCTACGCCCATTGTCTGCATTTGACGAGACCGTTCATCCCGTAGTCTGCCGCACAGTGCGTAAGGACAACACCATTCTCTATGACAGCAACCGTTATTCCGTCCCCCTGGGCACCTACAACACACAGCAGGAGGTGCGGATTGAAACGAAGGACGGTACTCTTTACATACAAACGCTGTTTGGCGAGCCTATCTGCGAGCACCGCATAACAAGCGGCAGAGGGCTTCTAATTCAGAGCACGAGCCATACGAGAGACCGTACGACGGGACTGGACAAGCTCCAATCCGACTTGGATACGTTGCTGGAGAACAAGGCTACAGAGTTCCTGCAGGCCATACGCACGGAGAAGTCCAGGTATTCCAGAGACCAATTTAAAATGATTCAGTCCCTCATTGACCAGTATGGTATAAGCGAGGTTCTTGAAGCTGTAGGTTTCTGCCAGTATAGCAAACTGAGCAGTGCCACTATTCTAAAGGACTACCTTGCGCACAGAGCAAAGCAGCATCCCAAAGTTGAGTTGCAGAGTAGTACTGTAATGACGGTCATCCCTGTAGCCGACGCAAAGTACCATGTGACCACCCAGAAGCGGCCCCTTGAGGTTTATGCGAAGTTGGGGGCGAGGTGATGCTGACACCGTTAGAACGGGTGCGGAACTTGCTGTCCGACCTCCGAATCCAACCGATTGACTTTGATGCAATCTATACCGGAAAGAACAATTTGACACCGCTTGAAAGCGTAGAGCTCTTTCTATTGGAGGAGCAGCGCCTGCGGGCTGAGAAGCAAAATACACTTCGCCGCAAGAAAGCCTCCCTTCCCGCAGAAAAGACAATGGATGCCTTTGATTTTGGCTTCCAGCGCAGCGTTTCAAGAGAGCAAATGCTCCGGCTCTGTGATATGACCTGGGTTGAGCAGGCATACAACATCTGCTTCCTGGGGCCGCCTGGAGTTGGAAAAACACACCTTGCACTGGCGCTTGCCGTGCAAGGACTCAACCTTGGCTATGCGGCGGCGTTTGAAACACTTTCTAATCTTATGGTCCTCCTAAAGACCGCAGAGATTTCACGCACAAGCATGCATCGCCTGAAGTACATGCAGAAAGCAGCTCTGGTTATTGTAGACGAGGTAGGCTTTATGCCCCTCTCTCCGGCAGAAGCAAACCTGTTCTTTGGATTCGTGTCCTCCATGGCTGAAAAGACTTCGCTGATTATTACTTCCAACAAGGGCTTTGACGAGTGGGCCGAGTTCCTCGGTGATGCTACAATTACGACAGCCATACTTGACCGTCTTATCCACCACTGTGAGATTATTAACATGACTGGGAACAGCTACAGGTTAGCCCATCACCAGTCCATTACAGGCTAAAGACTGGCGGCAAAAAGTGCATTTCATGGCGAAAAAGTGTGCACTTTACTTGACTGCTTACACCTTTATTATTCCGCATAACAAGATAACGCCATATGCATATGCTTCATAGCCTGTGCGCCATACATCTCAATTTGGAACTTTACAGACAATTATGTAATACAATAATGGTGTGCATATATCTTTGTGCCCTTTGGGCGGAGATAATAAAAGGAGATGAAAATGTGCTTCATAGAAAAGACTTTATAACCACATCTCTTGATTTGAATTTATTTTTTTTAAGAATTATGAAGGAGCATTCCTTCTTTCTGAGTGTGGGTTTTGCACCTAAAGATACGCAATTGATTTCAGAAGCGGATAGATTTAGATTTGAATTTGAAAGACTTCTATCTGAAGCTACAGAACTTGCCTATGGAAATGTCAGCAGCAAAGCTATAAAATCAAACCAATTTGTAACCCAGTATACTGTTGGTGCAGAAAAGCTTACAAGCTTCTATACAGGAGTGCCGTTTAGTCTGGATATAACTCGAAAGGAGTTAGTATTGATTCCGGGCAATGGAGATTCTCCTGGGCTCGAGCGCCGGGTTGATTCCCTCAACCGGAGGGCCTACCAGCAAACCTCCAAATTAGCTGGCTTTAAGGAGAGGCTGCTTCATAATGTTACAATATGTAAGACGTTTACTTTTAACTATCCACTTTTGATAGAACATATTCTTAGAGAAGCAAACCTTTATATGAAAATGCTGGAGAGCCTCATTGATAGGAGAAGCCTTGCTGAAACCAAAGGTTTAATTAATCAGGAAGTATTTTGGAATCGCCAAATGGCAGAGCATGCTAAGTTTATTGCAGGTTTACTTGACCCGACAGAAGAAGCGCTTATTAATCAATCAAGAATGTTTGGCCAGGAATTTGATAAGCTGACAGCCGAGGCAAAGCAGGCAACAATGATGACCGCAAATAGCGAAACCGTCACATCCGATAGCATTTCGGCAATGGAGCGCTTGCGTGACTTTAAGACTGCCGGCACTGAGGGATTGTTGGAGTGCAAAATCAAATCAATTATTATACCCTTGCTTGCAGATCATGTCTTGAGAGAGGCCAATCACTATTTATGTGTGCTTGGTGAATGCAATCTATAGCATAATATAAGAAAATGAGCAGCTTTCGTTGTTAGGAACATCTTAACAATAACTGTGAAAATTGAGGGCCATAGCTATGCCCTCGAACAGAAATGCGAATCCTTCTCCCGCTAACAAGAAAACAGGTACTCCGCAGTCATTAAGACTGCGGAGATTTTTTGGCTTGTAAGGTTTATGGGGGCGTGTTATTATGGCTTCTATAAATCAAAATTTGTCGAGGCAAGTCATGGAAGTAGTATTTTTGTTTGGGATAATAGGCACAATGGCATTTGCAGTCTCCGGCGCTTGTGTTGCAATTGAAAAGGAAATGGATATATTTGTAGGCTTGCTTACAGGTGTAGGGGGTGGAGTCCTTAGAGATTTGTTTGCAGGAAAGCAGCCTTACATACTCAGTTATTCTATCGGTTAAAATACTATATAGAGAAATGTAAAACAGGTACTTAATAATATGTTACAGCAACAAGTGTGCGGTTGATTCAATTTTAAGTAAAAACTTAATAAATATTTAAAAAATCCCCTGGCGTAAGGTATTGCTTGTTACGCCGGGTAATGCTGTAATATGAGCAGCGTAAGGAGGTGAAAAGTTATGTCCAAATACACGACAGGGGAATTGGCAAAGCTTTGTGATGTTACTGTCAGAACGGTTCAGTACTATGACAGCCGTGGAATTCTCATTCCAAGCGAACTAAGCGAAGGCGGCAGGCGGCTGTACTCAGATCATGACCTAAGACGGATGAGGGCTATCTGCTTTCTCCGGGAACTGGGACTTCCCATAAACTCTATATCCCAGCTCCTTTCCGAAGAAGATCCGGCAAGTGTAATTTTTCTTCTTATTAATCAGCAGGAACAGGTCCTGCGTGATGAACTGTCCGAACATCAGAAAAAGCTGGATAAACTGATAGAGATAAAGTGCGAATTGAAGAGTGTAGACAATTTTTCCGTTGACTCCATTGGGGACATAGCTTTGAGCATGGAAAACAAGAAAAAGCTGAAAAGAGTACGCCGAAATATGCTGATAAGCGCAATCCCGCTGGGGATCTTGCAGTGGGGTTCAATAATTCTCTGGATTACAACCAAAATTTGGTGGCCGTTTGTTGTTTATCTCTGCGTAGCGGTTCCCTACGCAATAGTGCTCTCCCGCTACTATTTTAGAAGCGTTGCCTACATTTGTCCTCAGTGTCACAAAGTGTTCAGGCCTGCATTCAAGGAGGCTTTTTGGGCGCGGCATACGCCTAGAGCAAGAAAACTGACCTGCACATGCTGCGGCCACCACGGCTTTTGTGTGGAGACCTACGGGGGAGAGATGGAATAATTAGAAACGGCTGTTTGCTAAGACACAGGCGGTTAAAAGAAAAACCCGCAGTCATTAAGACTGTGGGTTTTTCTTCTACTTGCTTTTCAATATTTTTCAGCAGAATTCAGCTTGAGCATTCTTCTTAATTGCCGCACTGATCATGGTGCTGATGTTCATGGCAAATGGAGCCGGTTGTTTTTAAATCACCCTTCAGATAGTTTTCAACTGCTGTTTTCCCATCGCCGCAGGCGCCTACTACTACTTCGACATTTCTTTCGTTGAATATATCAACCGCGCCGCCGCCCATGCCGCCGCTGATTATTACATTAACACCCCGGTCGGCAAGAAAATTGGGCAGAAATCCGGGTTTATGTCCGGGGTTCGGGATAGACTCTTCTTTGACAATTTTGCCGTTTTCAACATCGTAAATCTGAAAACTAACGCAATGTCCAAAATGCTGGGTAACATTTTTACCTTCGCTTGCTACTGCAATTTTCATAAAAATTTTTTCCTCCGAATTATATTAATATCAATAGTTAAATCAATATCCTTTGAAGCAGCCGCTTGTCGGATACTTCAGGTATATGGGTTAACGTTGCACGCGTCTATGTTTATAAACCGGCTCCGTCGCTATCTTTTAAAAGCATCTCCATTGCTTTTCTAAATGCCTCTTTTACGGCAGAACCGGAGGGGCAGTCAATATCCACTATGGTATGTCCATTGTTTATTGCTTTCACCGCTTCCGGGTCAAATGGTATCCTGGCTGTAAGCGGCAGGCTTTTTTCCATGCAAAAACTCTCGATTTTATCAGTGTTAGCATGATTGGTATCATACTTATTGATGCAGACCCCTATTTTTGTCCCAAAAGTCTCTGCTGTCTTTATGATGCGCTTCATATCGCTAATACCTGATATTGAAGGCTCCGCAACAATTAAGACCATATCAACTCCGCTAAGGGAAGCGATGACGGGACAGCCTATGCCGGGAGAGCCGTCAATAATAGCTAAATCGACATCAGGGTCTGCCGCAGCTTTCATTTGCTTTTTAACTTCTGTTACGAGTTTCCCTGTTGTGCCGCTTCCCATTTTAAGTTGGGCCGTTGAAAAAACTTTTTTATCGTTCTCATAAAGCATCAGTTCTCCCGCAACAGCAGGTTTCATGGAAACGGCACCCGTTTGGCAAACGGCCTCGCAAACTCCGCAGCTTTCACAAGCAAAGGGATCGACCTTATAGTCGTTCTCGTTTGAAATTGCATCGAAGCGGCAGCTATCTTTACATAGTTGGCATTGAACACACTTATCCCCATCTATTTCTGCTTTTGGCATGCCGTAATAGTTTTTTCTTTCCGGATTTCCGCTTTGCGCCATAACAAGATGAAGGTTTGGAGCGTCCACATCACAGTCGGCAAAGGCTCTTGTTTCTGAGAGCTTTATAAAAGCACTGGCTATCGTTGTCTTGCCGGTGCCGCCCTTACCGCTGAGAATTAGCATCTGTTTCATGCTGCACCCCCTTCATCACATTTTCGTACAGGGTGGAAAACAAGTTTTTGAATTTTTCACTTTCCCTGGCGGCAATTTTCGCATCTGAGTTCAGTTTCCCAAGTTTATTGTCAAACGGTATCTGACCTAATATAGGAATGCTATTCTCATTGCAGAATGTTTCTGCCGGGTTATCTGAATCAAGACATTTGTTCAATACAACACCATGGGGTTTTTGGAACAAGTTGACCAAATCACAGACCATTTTAAGGTTATGAACACCGAACACCGTGGGTTCTGCAACCAGAACACAATAGTCGGCATCCTTAATACTATCCATAACTATGCAGGCACTTCCTGGGGGGCAGTCGATGAAAACGGGGAGATTTTCTGAGGCGCTGCCTTCCAAAAGCTTTTTTATTATCGGCGTTCCGGATGATTGACCAATATTTTGTATTCCGGTTTTAACGGTCACATTGCGGGAAACGCCTTCTTGGACTTTTCCTATAATCTTATCCCTCTGACTGATTGCTTTTTCAGGACAGAGCAACGCACAACCGCCGCAGGAATGGCATACGTCTTCAAAGAGATAGGGTTTGTTTTTAATAAAGGCAAGGGCACCGAATTTACAGAAATCAACGCATTTGCGGCAAGCTACACACATGCTTTCGTTAAAAAAGGGCTTTCTGACTGTAATACATTCCTCTAAGGTAATCTCAGGTTTAAATAACAGGTAGCCGTTAGGCTCCTCAACATCACAATCGATATAAACAGAACTTCCTGCCACAGATGCAAGATTAACAGATACCAGCGTTTTTCCTGTTCCACCCTTGCCACTTAACACGGCAATCTTAACGCTCTTATTTTTCATGTCCATGGAATCCGGGATGGAAATCACTTAACACAATGAGTTTTTCAGCAATAAAGGCATCAATGTTCTGCTGAGCTGTTCCGGGTATGGATTTATAGATTAAGACCTCCGATTTACGCAAGACCTCTTCCGCATTTTCACCGCAGCGTGGGGTCAACAGTGCCCTAACGCCGTGATCCGCTATAACCTGCGCCGCTCTTATTCCCGCTCCGCCCTGGCTTGCAACGGCGCTGTTATCAAGGAAATAATTCTCTTTGCTAATTGTATCAAAAAACAGGAAATACGGGGCCCTACCAAAAGACGAACATACGCTCGATTCAAGGCTTTGATTATCTACCGGTATCGCTATTTTCATCTGGAACCTCCATTCTAATTATATTTAAATTACTTTTGCTTTCGCACCCATCCGACAAATCTCTTTCAAGTCTGTTCCTCCGGCAAACGCCTCTGCCGCAGCCGTTCCTTCTGCCGTCACAAAGCTTATACTCGCCGCCTTCTATCCTTAGTATTTTTCCGTTGACCAAAGATTCAGCTAGTTTCTTTCTTGCCTCATCATAAATACCCTGAACAGTTGTGCGTGAAACATTCATTTGATTGGCGCACTCTTCTTGAGTTAGGTTAGCTAAATCAATCAGCCGTATAGTTTCATACTCGTCCACGGTCATGTTGACTGTGCTTGAATCACCGGCAGGGTAATCCAGCGGGCCGAAACGGTTACTTTCAGGCAAGCAACAGACTCTTCTCCGTTTTCGGGGTCTTGGCATATGATCTCACCTCACTTAGGCGCAGAAGTGATCAAAGCGTCCTTTGGTTACTCCTGCAGCTCTTACATATTCTTTAACTATTTATCGGTAGCATCCACTTGGCTTTTCAGCACATCCCTTTGCCTTTGAAGCAGGTCTTTCTGTGTATTAGCAAGGTTCTGTTTAACAGCAAAATTCTTCCGAAACCGCGGTCAAAACCAAGCCTGCAGGCAAATCCTAATCCTTGACCGGTTCCATCTCTTCTAGGAATTAATATCACCTCCTAATAGTTTCTGACATATGCCGCTTTCAACTATTATTATACCTGGTTTCGGACATATGTCAATAACTATTTGGAAAATTAAATACCGACAATTTCAATTTGATACTATTAAAAAAGCCAGAAAATCGGATGACCTTTTTCGTGTTGCGGTTGCCCCGGGGTAATATTTACATGCACATAAATAAAAGACTTGACATAAGGATATTCACGTGGTAAACTAATAAAGCTTGAAAAAGCAAGATACTCTTAAAGCCATACATCGCGGAGTGGAGCAGTCTGGCAGCTCGTCGGGCTCATAACCCGAAGGTCGTAGGTTCAAATCCTGCCTCCGCAACCACAAAAACAGCCCTAAATTAATGATTTAGGGCTGTTTTTATAACTTTTATAGCATTTTTACTTCCAATGAATATTCGTTTTTACCCCAGTTTTACCCCAGTTGGGTGTCTAAAACATCTTTTAAGCATTATGCATAATGCTTATTCCACTCTTTAAATTCAACTATCACCAAGCTCATTGACCCCCGTTGCCTTCTTTCAAAGGTAACGGGGGTTAATCTATACAGGCACTTGAATAAGCATCTGCTCTGGAGTTGTCACAATGTTCTCTATATTCCGTTCAGCTCGTCTCTTATGGCATCTCCGATTGACTGCAGGCCATATACGAGCGTTGGAGCCTCGAACTGAACCTGCGGGAAGTCAGGAACGGTAAACAAAAAGCCGCCATCTGCTAGCGGCGTAATAATGAGTGGGTATGAAGTTGTAACTAGTGTGGTTTGCCCTATTGAACACAGTTCTTCCATCAGCTTCATTCCTTCCCACTTATATTCATTAAGTACATGTGTGTAGGTGTCTAGCGTGAAAGAAACAGAGTAGTGTCCAAGCAATATGGACAGGGTTTTTGCATCCATGCCTTGTTCCATCGCCCGCGATGCAAAAGTGTGTCTCAGTGCATGAAATGTAAAATGCCTCAATCCAGCAAGTTCAAGTACTGCATTATAATAGTCTTTAAACGTTCTCGGTTCAATATAGCCTCCAAGCTCATTTGTTACGATAAACCCGCTCTCAAAATAGTTTTCTTCTGCGATCATCGCATCTTGAATCTGAATACTTCTCCAATTAAGAATATCCTGCATGACCATAGGGAGCAGCGGGATGCTTCTTAATGAGTTTTTGGACTTTGGGGTCTGAATGACAATTTCTGTGCGTGGGCCGTCATAGTTATCCGGTAAATTAGGAATCGGCAAGCGATTAAGCGTTCTGTTTATGTTCATCATACTAGAGTGAAAATCGATGTCTTCCCATCGCATCCCTAGCAGTTCTCCTAAACGGATTCCGGTTAAAAGTACAAGCCGGATGAATACGCCATACCGATGCAAATAGCTTGCTTGCATGAGAAGTGATTGCTCATCTCTCGTTAGTATCTCGATCTGCGGTTTTTCTCCACGGGATAGATTTATTAACGATGCTGGATTACTCAGAATATACC
>CAZNUD010000053.1:0-9649 GCA_964576195.1 uncultured Oscillospiraceae bacterium
CGGGACTTATTAGAAATTCTTTGTTTTAACTACTTGACATATTACCGCCGGACTTTCATAATAATCAAGTGCACCACAAAGTAACCTATTATACCATTTTTGTGGGATATTTACAACTGAATTTGACAATAAATAAATGTCGGACCAAGTATACTTGATATACTTTGGCCCGACGAATAATCCGGTTTTTTAGTAGCTCTTGGCACTTACACCCCGCACAGGCGTAAGGCCAGCCATGCGATCCCCGTGGCGGCTGCCCCCGCCGCCGCGAAAAACGGAGCGGGAAGTCTAGAAAATAGGCGACTTTGCTGTTTTGGTGTGCTTTTAATATAGGAATTTGCAGCTCGTCGGGCCTCTTTTATTATGGCGGCGCTGTCCGCGCCCTTGCCTGCTAGCATATCGTCTCTGATAACAAAAATCGCCTCCTCGAATATGCTGTTCGGTGATTTTACTACAATAACTCTGTGGGACAGGCCTTTTATCACGTCGGTACCCCCTTCGCGCTCCATTTGTTTCCAGTTTAACCGGGGGCAGGTACTATTATTCAAAGTGCGAACGTGGTAACGGAGTTTTTTTGTGAGGCGTCGGCGTTTTTTTAGCATGGCTATGCCCTCTCGTCCACTTTAACGGCAAGAACGGTCATATCGTCCTCACAGCCGTATTGCCGCACGGCGGTGCGAAGGGTCTCTTTGGCAAGAGTCTTGGTATCTATCCCGTCGCTTTTAAGAAGTATCTCGCGAAGCCATGCATCGTTTTTTTCCACCATCACACCGTCACTGGCAATGAGCGCGAGACTACCGGGTTTAAGCTTCATGCGAACTATATCCGGCGCGCTTCCCTCTCCGGCGCATATACCGGCGGCCAAACTTTCTCCTCTGACACGGCGAATAATTTTTCCGTTTTTTACAAAGGAGGGTGCAGCACCGTATTTATAGAAACAGGCCTCTCCAGTAAACAGGTCCACGCACATCAGGTCTACAGTGGAGTAACCCCAATCCTCACCGTTTTTGAGAAGCAGGACGGAATTTAGTATCTTCATGGCCACGGCCGGGTCTATGCCGGAGCGCAGGAAGGCCTCTAAGGTTCCCACTGCGTTTATGCTCTCCTTGGCTGCGTCCTCACCGCTACCCATGCCGTCTGCAAGAATAACGCATAAAACGCCGCTGTCTGTTTTGAAATAGGTGCCTCTGTCGCCGCTGACAGCCTCGCCTTTTTTCTTTACGCCGGCTATTCCAACACTAACAGCCAAAGGCTCGGCCTCAAGGAGTACCAAGCGGCGGTCTGACACTCCGTCATCATTTGGTGGGCGGCATAAGCGCACACCAAGAACGCCGGAGAGAATCTCCAGGTAGTTACCTGTGCGAAGGAGAGGGCCGAGGCGGCCGCTTTCGATATTGGCCCGAAGCCTACCACGATAATCTCTGAAAACTGAAACGTCGGCCTCAATGTCCATTGTGCGAAGAAAGCGCTTAAGGCGGCGCTCTGCAAGCGGGTCGGCACCCTTTGCTTCTGAAAGCTCAGAGGCAACTCCTTCAATTATGTCGGCAAGTTCCTTATACTGACCATAGGCGGCGGTGCGGTTTTCATTAAGGCGGCTGCGGAATTGTCTTCGGTACATCATGCCGCGAAGCTCGCTGTTAACAGACATTATAAAAGCGTGGTGGGAGGGGCATTTTTCGAGAAAGCGGGGAGCTAAATCCTCCTTTTCAAGCTTGCCGCGCTTCATCATCGGCGTTGTGGCATCGTTCATAATGGAAAGCGTATCCATGAAATTCTTTTGCCAGCAATCTTCCTTGTACTTGCAGGTACGGCAAACAGATTCAGCAGCACGATCGAACACCGCTGCAACGTCACCATCGTTGTGGGGACCGGTTAGAGTGCGGAAAACCGTGCCGTAAAGTTCACGAAAGGCATAACTGATTTTATGAGCTCTGTCAGCGGTGTAGCGTCGAAGTCCCGACTCCCCTGTTGCGGGGGCAGGCAGTCGTGCGATGCCACCGAAGTACTCAAGGACAGACTCGGGCAGGAGCGCAAAGATAACCGTGGCAGCAAAGACCTCGTACATAAGCTCAAGCTTTAGAACATCGCCCCAAGTCCAGAGGACGGCCACTGCATTGGCTGCTATGTAGCTGACCAGATAAAGCAAGCGCCCGTGCTTTGAAAAGGTTCCGCCGATAAGCCCCGCGAAGGAATAAGCCATGGAAAAGAAAATATCCATACCGGAGGACATATCCATTGCAAGGCCCAGAGCGCAGCCGGCAGCGCAACCCGGCAGGGCCCCGCCCTTGTATGCAGCAGTCAGCACCACCAAGAGGGCAAAAAATCTGCCGACAGAGATGACATTTGCAATCTCAACCGCCGACAGAGACATCAGCAGACACGCGAAAAGGACTAAAATGCCCATGGCCTGACGGCGCTCTGCCTGCTCGCTGCCGTCTTTTAAAGGCGTTAGGGCGTAGGCGAAAAAGTATGCGGACATTCCGGAGAGCACCACCTCGGAAAAAATGCTCACTGTGTCGGGGAAACTATCTATAAATTCAAATGTGTTTAAAAAGGCCGTTATGCCCGCAAGAAGGGCTGTTACAGTGGGCATAAACCATGCACGACTGATAATCTTGCTGTCCCTGAATACAAAGGCAGCGGTGAAAACCAGAGTTACGGTGGCAACATAACGTATACCCCAGTCAAAGCCACCAACAAGGATATAGGCCAGCACCGAGCCGGCGTAACAGAAAACCCCTGCTGCATCGGTCCCCGCACATGCCACCATGCCCACGCCGAAGGGCGCAAGGTTGGTCATTACCATCGAGCAGGACATGGCGAAGCCTAAAATGAATTTCAGCGAACATTCCACGCCATAGCGCAGTCGCGGACGCTGCCATAGTGCCGCCGCGGAAAGCAAAGTAAGGTGCGGCGAGCGTAATCTGTCTTTTACAGTCATTGACATTCCCCCTTAGAGTTGTTGACATAATTATATTTATGTATACTCAAAAAGGTAGTCGGACTTCGCTGGGGAATTGTACTTTTTTGGGGGCGGAAATATCGAGAAATGGTGATGAAAAAAAGCCACTCTTATATTTATGCATTTTTATTAATACAATTATTTTCTAAAAGGCGAGTGGGATTATTTTGGGTTTCTCATCTTTTTAGATAATTAAAACACCATTTCTCGTAGAATAGAGAAATGGTGTTTTAATTGGCTCTTAGCTGCCCCAAATGGTTATATCCCCTCGCGGGTGTCAGCCATTTTTTACAAGCTCCTCACCAAGCCTGTATACATCCCCCGCACCTACGGTAAGTATAATATCTCCGGGGGCGGCAGTAAATTTTAGGCTCTTTTCAATTTCCTCGAAGGATTTAAAAAACATACAATTGGGTATTTGCTTAGCCAGGTCCTCAGAGGAAATGCCCAGGGTATTTTTCTCACGGGCGGCGTATATTTCTGTAAGATAGGTCAGATCTGGGCGGCAAAGCTGGGTTACAAAGTCGTCAAAAAGCGCTTTTGTGCGGGAATAGGTGTGGGGCTGGAAAACCAATATGGCCCGCTTATAATCCAAGGGCTCCACAGCATCCAATAAAGCCATAAGCTCGCCCGGATGATGGGCATAATCATCATAGATATCTGCCCCGTTATATTTTCCCTTAAACTCAAAGCGTCGTCCCGCACCGGTAAAGCCTGCAAGACCGTAGGATACTGCGGTAGCGTCAGTGCCGAGACATATTGCGGCCGCACTGGCGGCAAGGGCATTTTTAATGTTGTAAAGTCCGGGAACGCGAAGACTGACGTGGGTAAAAAATTCTCCCTTTAGCATAATGTCAAACTCGCTTTGGGCACCCTTGCGAATAATATTCGCAGCGGAAACATCTGCACTGTTTTCGATACCAAATGTGAATAACTCCCTGCCAAGAGGCTTAAGAGTATCCATGGTGTTTTTATCGTCAGCGTTGGCAATAATATAGCCTGTTTCGGGTACTAGAGAGGCAAATTTGCGGAAAGACTCCTGGTAGTTTTCTAAACTTTTAAAGTAATCCAGATGGTCAGCTTCTATGTCAAGAATGACGGCTATTGTGGGGGAAAAGCTAAGAAAAGAGTCATAGTATTCGCAGGATTCCATCACTATTGTATCCCCACGGCCTACCCTATGGCCGGCCTGAAGCAGCGGAAGGGTGCCACCAATCATAACGGTGGGGTCCTTCTTGGCAGCCATAAGTATATGTGTTGACATGGATGTGGTTGTTGTTTTGCCGTGAGTCCCGGCTATGCACAGGGCGTTTTTATAGTCCTTCATAATAGCGCCCCATGCCTGGGTGCGCTCGAAAACCGGTATTCCCCGCTGATGGGCGGCGATAATTTCAGGGTTTTCATCATGGACGGCGGCGGTGCGCACAACAAAGTCGGTATATTGGGCAAGATTGTCGGCCCTGTGGCCGATATTTACATTAACGCCAAGGGAACGAAGATGCCCGGTTTTTTCGCTTTCGCACATATCCGAGCCATCTATTTTAAGCCCCATTCCGACGAGAACCTCAGCAAGGGGCGACATGGAAACGCCGCCGATACCTATAAGGTGTCCCTTTTTGCCGGGATTAAGATATTCTTCAAAGCCAGTCATTATTTGCTTTCCTTTCGATTTTCTCGCGGTCAGTGGTAAAAGTGCGCTGCAGATGCGCCGGGCTGCAAGAACTTCTGACGCAATCCGATTATAGTTGTTTCGTCACTAAAAAGGTATTATAATACAACAATAGTTACAATACAAGGTTTTTGTTCCCTATGTTCTTATCTTCTAGGGGGTTATAACCCTTGCAGTTGCATTTGATACAAACTTTACCAAAGGAGTGGTGACAATGTCCAATATAAGGCCCCCAAAATATGCTTTGGCTGTGCTGCACCGCCTTAGGAAAAGCGGCTTTGAGGCATACATGGTGGGCGGCTGCGTAAGAGACATGCTTATGGGGCGGCGGCCAAACGATTGGGATATATGCACCTCAGCGCTGCCGGAGCAGGTAGAAGGGCTATTCCCACGCACTCATCCCACAGGACTAAAGCACGGAACGATTACCGTTGTGTCCGACGGTCGCCCCCTTGAGGTCACCACCTTTCGCACCGACGGCTACTATATTGACCATAGAAGGCCTGAGAGCGTGAGCTTTGTGCCAGACCTTAATGAGGATTTAAAGCGGCGAGATTTCACGGTTAACGCTATAGCTATGGGCCCCGACGGGGAGCTTCGCGACCCATTCGGAGGTCTGAAGGACATAGAACGCAGAATTATCCGCTGCGTAGGTAAGCCGGAGGAACGCTTTAATGAGGACAGCCTGCGAATGCTTCGGGCTTTGCGATTTTCTGCCACTCTGGGCTTTGAGCTTGATAAAACCACCTATGCCGCCATTAAAAAGCTCTCGCCCCTAACAGGGGATTTGGCTGCGGAGCGGGCAAGTGCGGAGCTTCTAAAGACACTTACCTCCCAGCAGCCCGAAAAGGTGGCAGACATGATAGAGCTGGGGCTGCTTGCCCGGGTTCTTACAGACAAAAGAAGAGTAGACCTAAATCCGCTGAGCAGACTTCCGAAGAGTGTCTCTGCCCGACTGTCAGGACTTTGTGGAATTTTAAGCAGAGATGGTGTTATTTACGACTGCGGCGAATTTCTTCGGGCCTTAAGACTGAACGGATCTACAATAAAAAATGTATCTGCCGGAGTTAAGCATGCCCTTCAGGGTTCGCCAAAAACCCATGTAAACTGGAAAAGGCTTTCCTCCAGAATCGGTGACGAGGGCTGCTATTGTGCAGCTGCGGCAGCCCAGGCCCTGGGGGAAAATTCCGCCCTTTCGATCTGGAGACAGGTTCTTAAGGCGGACGAATGCAGAAGTATCTCCCAATTGGCTGTTTCCGGAACGGACCTTATGGATCTGGGACTTAAAGGTATCCAAGTGGGGGCAGGGCTTTCCGCCCTGCTTGAATATGTTATAGATTGCCCAATGGATAATCGGCGGGAGGTCTTGCTGAATATCGCTAAAGAGCGGTTTATCTAATACAACGGTTTATTATATGCGGTATATGCTGGCGAGTACTACCCATACATGAGCGCGGTTTGCCTTTAAGGGCGGCTAGAGAATGACAGTACCCTCGATCTATGAAACTTAAAAACACCGTTTCCCTTTCTAATGGAAACGGTGTTTTTAAATAGGGATTAATCATAAATCTGCCAGCCTAGACTTTACCTTTCGCCTTTTCAGGCATAATGCCGCTCATTTATTGGGGACTGCCGAAGGCAGCTATGAAGCGCTGGACTATGGTTGCCACCTCACTGCGCTTGGCGGTGCTTTGCGGGCAAAGAAGATTGCCGTCGCGTCCGGTTATTAGGCTGTTTGCCACGGCCCATTGCATAGCAGTCTGCGACCAGTCGGATATTGAAGAACCGTCGGAAAAATCAGACAGAGAGGCGCCGCTGGCGTTAATAACATAGAGTTTATAGGTATTGGCATAGCGGTAGAGAAACAAGGCGATTTGCTCACGGGTCACAGGGTTTCCGGGGGCAAAGGTATTCTCCGCCACACCACTGACAATACCGGTGCTTTTGCCCCAGCAGGCGCTTTGGGCAAACCATTCACCGGCGGAAACATCAGAGAAGTTAATGGGAAAGCCAGATATACTCTCGCCGCTCATGCGGGAAAGGACGGTTACGAACATGGCGCGCGTCATGGTTTCTTCGGGGGCAAACCGTTTTTCCGCCACACCGTTAAAGAGCTTATTGGAAACGCAGAAATCAATGCTGTCCAGCGCCCAATGGCCTGCAACATCAGGATATTTTTCACCAATGGCGGCAAAGCTATATTCCTCCATGCCGGAAACAAATTTATCAATGTCAAGGATGCCGTAGCCGTAGCTGGTGTCAAAACCCGTGGCTCCCCCGTCGTATGAGGAGAGCTTTAATAGCTCCATAAAATCCTCCGTGTCGGCTGATGGGGCGTACTGCTTAAGTATAATTGCGGCAGCGGTAACATGGGGGGCGGAATAGCTTGTGCCGTCGCCACGTTTATATTCGTTCGTACTCTTATTGCCCAGACTGAGCACGTCCACGCCGGGAGCTACTACAAAAACCGACTGGTTTTTCGTGGAAAAGCCGGGAACAGTGTTGTTCTTATCAACGGAGCCTACCCCCACGACGCTGCTGTAAGCAGCGGGGTAGTTTAGTTCGTTTTGCCCTGACAAATTATTGCCAACTGCCGAAACAACGATTACACCATGGTCCTTGGCATATTCAACAGCGGTTTTCATTGTTAACATATCGGCCGAAGTGCCGTTGCTGAGGTTTATTACATCACAGTCGAGCACGTCAACGGCCTCATAGATAGCAGCTACTATGTTGCTGGCACCGGTGGAGTTTCCGTTGCCGAAGCTTTTCAGCGGAACCAGTGTTACACCGTGGCAAAGGCCGGCTATGCCCTTTCCATTGCCAGCGGCGGCGGCAATAAGTCCGGAAACGAAGGTTCCGTGACCGTTTTCGTCTGTAACATCATAGGAGCCGTCAAGCATATTTTTGCCCCGGTCTAAACTTATGCCCTCAAAGTCCTCATGGAGGGAGTTTATACCACTGTCGATAACGGCAACGCGAATCCCTCTTCCATCATAGCCCTTGCTCCAAACCCTTTCCATGCCTAGGCTTTTAAGAGGCCATTGGTTTTTAACATAGGAGTCTTTGGGAAGGTCGAGCAAATATGCGGGGACATCCGGCTCATAGTATTCAGCGGCCGAACCGAGGGCTTTTATCTCTTCAAGGGTTTCGGCCTTATATATGTTGTGCTCGGCGCTGACAGCTTCCAAAGATGCCGCGCTCATAAGTCGGACGGTATCGGCGCTGTCCTCAAGGCAGACTATGTAGCCGGTTTCGCTTTCGGCTGGAGAGGCGGCTGCGTAGACACAGGGGGAGGCTACGCTAATAAGGATGCCTATTACTAGAATTAATGCAGCTTTAATTTTCATGTTATCTTTATTTCATTTCTCACGTGCCCGGGGGCATTTGCTTATACTTTCTTTTTTCGAGTTGGTTTTTATCTTCTTTCCTTTATAAAGGAAGATATATAATCTGTCTGCGCCTGAACGCTTTCCTTGGCCGGGCCCCCCGGCGTTCTGCGGTTTGCAACGCAGCTATCCAGGGAAATAGCCTCATATACATCCCGCTCAAACACGGGGGAGAGCTTTTTATATTCCTCAAGCTCCAGTGCTTCCAAAGTTTTTCCGGCATCTATGCAATGGTTTACAAGGCGGCCGACTATGGTATATGCCTCCCGGAAGGGCAGGCCCTTTTTGACCAAATAGTCTGCGCAATCGGTGGCGTTAATAAATCCACATCCCGCGGCGGCGCGCATATTTTCAGGCATCAGACGCATAGTGTAGAGCATGGCCGAGAACACGGGTATGCACTTTTTAACGGTGTCAATTGCGTCAAACAGGGGCTCCTTATCCTCCTGCATATCCTTGTTGTAGGCAAGGGGGAGCGCCTTCATAACGGTAAGCAGGCTAACAAGGTCACCGTACACCCTGCCGGTTTTGCCGCGCACAAGCTCAGCTATGTCTGGGTTTTTCTTTTGGGGCATTATGGACGAGCCGGTGGAGTAGGCGTCGTCCAGCTCAATAAACTTAAACTCCCATGAGCACCACATAATAATTTCCTCTGAGAAGCGGGAAAGGTGCATCATTAGTATTGCCAGGTCATTGAGAAGCTCTATGGCATAATCCCTGTCTGAAACGCCGTCAAGGCTGTTTTGGGTTATTGCGGCAAACCCCAACTGCTCGGCAACAAATTCTCTGTCTATGGGATATGTGGTTGAGGTTAAAGCGCCGCTGCCAAGGGGGCATTCGTCCATGCGCTCTAGGCAGTCCTCAAGACGGGTAATGTCCCGGCGGAACATGTTGGCGTAGGCCATCATGTGGTGGGCAAAGGTGGTGGGTTGGGCACGCTGAAGGTGAGTATAAGCCGGCATAATAATATCCATACCCTGCTGTGCAAGCTGTAAAACCGTTTCCAAGAGCTCAAGCTCCAAGGAGTGAAGTTCGCCTATCTGCTCTTTCAAATAAAGGCGAAAATCCAAGGCCACCTGGTCGTTTCTGCTGCGGGCCGTGTGAAGACGCTTTCCCGCATCGCCTATTCGACGGGTAAGCTCGCCCTCAATGGCCATATGGATATCCTCAACCTCGTTGCCGAAATTCAGTCTTCCGGCCTCGATTTCAGCAAGAATCTCCTTTAGCCCGGTATGAATTTTTTCCTTGTCTTCCTCGCTTATTATGCCTTGCTTTGCAAGCATGGCACTGTGGGCAAGACTGCCCGCTATATCCTGCCGGTAAAGGCGAAAATCAAAGCCGATGCTTGCGTTAAGCTCGTCGACAAGGGCATCTGTGTTTTTATCAAAACGTCCTGACCATAATTTCATTTGCATGACCTCTTTTCATAAACGTCCCATTGGGGCGATTTGCGCTATTTAAACGGCGCCTATGGTATTTACATATTCATCGACGCAAGGTTAGGGTTTTCACCTAAATACCCGTTAAGTATAACATCTTACTTCAGATAAATAAATAGCTGCAGAGATTTTTTGGGCACTGTAAAGTAAACATGAAAGAATAGCTCCCGAAATCATACAATAGCTTCAC
>CAZNUD010000054.1:0-8945 GCA_964576195.1 uncultured Oscillospiraceae bacterium
GTTTTCTGCACCGAAATGATGTATCTTGGTTTCGGTTATTCGCTGTATTTAATAAGCTGAATCTTGGCGATATCGGCGGAATTCCGAGAGTGCTCGACGCCGGACAGTGCAACGACTCATATTCTCTTGCCCTAATCGCACTTAAACTGAAAGAAATTTTCGGTCTTGATGACATCAACAAATTGCCGATTGCATTCAATATCGCTTGGTACGAGCAAAAGGCCGTTATTGTACTTCTTTCACTTCTGTATCTGGGGGTAAAGAATATCCATCTTGGTCCAACTCTTCCTGGATTCCTTTCTCAGAATGTAGCTAAAGTTCTGGTAGAAAAATTCGGAATTGCCGGAATAGGCACAGTGGACTCGGACATTGAAATGTTCATGGCATAATATGTAATAAAAATCCCGCCAGTATGGATATCCATACTGGCGGGATTTTTATAGTTTTGAGAACGGGCGTTTGATGGTTGTATGCTTGAAAGAGACAACAACGCCCTAAAAATGAGGGCTTATATGAATAAAATAATGGCCTGTTAAAATCACAGAACTTTACTGAGGAAATCAATGGTGCGTGCCTCCTTGGGGCAGCCGAGGAGTTCCTCCGGTGTCCCCTCTTCGATAATATATCCGTTGTCCATAAAGAGAATCCTGTCACCAACTTCACGGGCAAAGCCCATCTCATGGGTCACAACAACCATTGTCATGCCCATGCTGACAAGGTCCTTCATAACGCCAAGCACCTCACCGACCATTTCCGGGTCAAGGGCGCTGGTGGGCTCATCAAAGAGCATAACGTCCGGATTCATAGCCAGAGAACGTGCAATGGCAACCCGTTGCTTCTGACCGCCGGAGAGCTGGGCGGGATAGACACTGGCCTTGTCGGAAAGGCCCACCTGCTGTAGCAGGGTATCCGCCTTTCGCTCTGCCTCCTGTCGGCCCATGGTTTTGAGGGTAAGCGGAGCAAGCATTATGTTCTGCTTTACAGTTTTATGCGGGAAGAGGTTAAAGTGCTGAAAAACCATACCGATGTTTTGGCGCACTTTATCAATATCTGTCTTTTTGTCCGTAAGGTTGTAGCCGTCAACAATGATTGTGCCTCCGTCCACCTCCTCCAGATGGTTTAGGCAGCGCAGGAAAGTTGATTTACCCGAGCCGGAGGGACCGATAACGACAACGACCTCCCCTTCTTCAACTTCCGTACTCATATCCTTGATGACCTCAAGCTTGCCAAAGGACTTTTTAAGGTTCTTAACTATGATTTTACTTGCCATAGGTCGTCCTCCTCTCAATCATCCGCGCCACGGCGGAGAGCACCGTCACAATCACCAAGTAATATAGACCAACGATGGCATACATCATGAACGCCTCCATGTTGTTTGCAACGATGATCTTGGTGTTCTGTGTCAGCTCTCGAAGGCCAATGACCGAAAGAAGCGAGGTATCCTTAAGAGTAATGATAAACTGGTTAATGATTGACGGAAGCATTAGCCGGAAAGCCTGAGGCAGAATAATCTTGACCAGCGCCTGCCCGTAGGATAGACCCAGACTGCGCGCAGCCTCAAGCTGGCCCTTATCAACGGCTTCAATACCGCCCCGGATCAGCTCTGTCATATAGGCACCGGCATTTAGGGACATGATTACGATGCCTGCGGGAACAATTGTCCAGGTAAATCCCAGGGCCATCGGAACGCCAAAGAAAATAAACAGAATCTGCACAATCAGTGGAGTTCCACGGATGATGCTTATATACACATTGGCAACGCCCTGCAGAAATCTGGACTTTGATAGCTTAAAAAGGCAGAATACTATGCCAAGTATAGTCGCAAACGTAAGTGAGATGAGCGTGACTTCTACTGTCATACCCAGAGCTTTCACAAAAGACGGGAGATATTTAATAAATAGCGACGCAAGCTTCTCTATACTATCCCAAAATTCCGTAAGGCCGCTAGTTAAACCGTTTAAAAATTCCATGGGCAAATCCTATCCGTTTCGGATTTATTCTGAAACAATAATATTGCTGACAATATGCCTGTTTCAGAATAAATCATTATTCATTTCGTAACAGGGCAAAGCGCAGTTGGTGGCCGGAGGAAATCCTTCGGCCACCCGCTTACACCGCAGAAGCTCGGATGTACTGCTTAGTTCTCTCCGAAATATGTACTGAGAAGTTCATCGTACTTGCCGCTGTCCTTCATGTTCTTAAGGCCCTCGTTAAAGGCAGTCAGAAGCTCTGAATGTGTGCCCTTCAAAACAGCGAAGCCATAGGGTGTGGAGGCATCGGACTCGCTAATGACCTTGCAATCGACGTTACCGCGGGTAATTTCGTACTGGATGACCGGGTAATCCTCGAAGCAAGCTATAGCCTGTCCGGACTCGACATAAGTGTACATAATGGAGGACTCCTCCACATAAATCAGTTCCAGTTCGTACTCTTCTGCAATGGACTCAGCATACTGTGCTCCGGTGGTGCCGGTCTTTGCAACAACGGTCTGTCCTCTGAGATCTTCAAGAGAAGCAAAAGCGGAATCTTCCTTGACCGCAATGCCTGTGGTGCTGTTGTAGTAAGGCTCGGAAAAGTCGTACTTTAGCTCACGTTCGGGCTTAATGGACATACCAGCTATTACGCCGTCAACCTGTCCGGCTTCCAGGGCAGTGACGGAAGCGTTGAAGCCCAGGACCTGCCATTCGACCTTAAAACCCATCTCCTCGGCAATTGCTTCCATAAGCTGAATGTCAATGCCGGTGTGTTTTCCGCTGTCGTCTTCAAATTCGAAGGGTGCAAAGGTTGTATCCGTTCCGATTACATAGGTTTCTGCGGATTCTTTTGTGCCACAGCCTGCCATAAGGGCCAGGCAAAGCACAAGTGCAAGGGTAAGTGCTAAATACTTTTTCATGTCTTTCCTCCATTGTCATTAAATACAAAACACATCGGCCGCATAGTGAATGCAAGAAACGAAACGACCAATCTGTATTTTTAGCGCAAAAGCACGACTTCTTTCTCCGGGCCGCTAGATACTGCAAAGCTTGTTCAAAGCCGCCAATTTAGCATCAGTTTGCAGCATTCGGGAAGAAGCCTTACAATTATAAAAATAATAACACGGGTATTATATCAAATACTTCCTGCAGTGTGCAAGGCCTATTTGTAATATAAGCATATTTATGACAACCGCCTGTATTATTCCGACGATTTAGCGCATGAACAGGGGGTGTTTCAAGCTGCCTGCTTTGGATTAGCTGTTTGCTATCACTATGCTCTCAATGATGTCTGCTACGTTTTCACAGGTGTCACAGCATTTTTCGAAGAAATGGTAAATCTCCCGCCATGCAATAATCTCCAAAGGATCCTTTGAGCTGGTATGCAAATTACGCATACAACGGACGTAAAGGTCATCCCCCAACTCCTCTAGATTGTTAATCTCAATTATATACTCACTAAGCCTTTTTGACTTTTTGAAGTTATGAAATTCCTCCATCATTTTCTTCAAGGTATTACAGCAATCTATAACAATGTCAATGAATTCCAGGCTGTCCGGACGGATACTGGTGACGTTGTTAATATAGATGCGGATAAGGATGTCCTCAATGGAGTCCGTTACATCATCTATATACTGGCTGAGCCTGAGAATATCATCTCTCTCAATGGGTGTGATGAAAGCCCGGACCAGGACTTTCGTCATCTCGTGCCGCTTACTGTCGCCCTTGTGCTCGATCTCATGGAGCAAAACCCTGTTCTTTTCCAGTGTGTCCATACTAAAATCGCTGAGAATCGCCTTGAGCATATACGCCGCTTCACAGGAAACCTGGGCGCTCTCAACAAAATTGTTAAAATAAAAGCTGTCCTTCTTCGCCATAATATATCCCTTTCTGATCCGACCTATCCCCGGGTTTGCCGATGTGAGAATGGCTTAGTGCCAGGATTTAATAAAATCCTTAGAGGGTTAAGGCTGCCGGCCTATCAAAGAATCACTGCAAACAGCTTGACCATAAAATACCCAATCAGTCCGCAGCCGGGGAAAGTTAGCACCCAAGCAAGAACCATATCCTTGACAACAGCAAAATTGACTGCCGATAGGCGCTTGGTCGCACCAACGCCCATAATAGCGGTAGTTTTCATATGAGTAGTGCTGACGGGTATTCCTAGCAGTGAGGACAGCAGCAGGCAGGATGCCGCGGCAAGGTCTGCGGAAAAGCCCTGATAGGGCTCCAACTTAACCATGTCCATTCCCACAGCCTTGATAATCTTATAGCCGCCAATGGAGGTGCCGATGGCCATCACTGCCGAGCAAAGCACCATCATCCAGAGGGGCGGAACCACGTTGCCCGTGGTATCGCTGCCGTTAACAAGAAAAACGCCCAGGATCATAACGCCCATAAATTTTTGCCCGTCTTGGGCGCCGTGCATAAATGCCATGGCACCACCGCCAAAAATCTGAGCCCCTTGGAAAAATCCAGCGGTCTCCCGTCGGTCAACTTTCTTAAAAAGATACGCAATCAGCTTTGCTATGAGAAAACCGGAGCCAAAGCCAAGGAAGGTTGATAGTACAAGTCCGTAGATCACCTTCACCCACTCTTCTCCGTTGATGCCGCTAAAGCCGCCCTGCAAAGCAATTGCAGCGCCGGAAAGTCCGGCAATCAGAGCATGGCTCTCGCTGGTTGGTATGCCAAAATACCAGGCTGCCACTGCCCAGACAATAATAGCAAACAGAGCTGCGCACAGCGCCATTGTTGCATCGCCGGGATGTCCTTCAAAATTGACCATGTTTTTAATGGTCATGGCTACCGTTGCGTTTATAATCGTCATAAAGAGCACGCCGAGAAAATTGAAAACCGCTGCCATAAGCACAGCCGAGCGCGCTGACATAGCACGAGTTGCAACGCAGGTTGCAATCGCATTGGGCGCGTCTGTCCAGCCGTTAACAAAAATGACGCCAAGAGTCAGCAGCACTGTTATCAGCAAAACCGGGTTTTCCAGAACCTGACTAATGAACCACCCTAGCTGAAATTCTAAAATTATGACCACATCCCTAGATCAATCTATTAGCACTGCTAAAAAGTTTCCCGTGGCAGTACAGATATATAAAACCGTGCATATATGGCGGCTACTAAATTATAAGCGATTTCCCCGCCCTGGGGCAATACACGTATTCAACGAATTTTACTGCAAAAGCAGGAAAAAAATCACACCCTTGTGAAACATCCCTCTTTTTTAATTTAAAATTCAACAATTTAAAGTGCTATTTATCCCCATCATTCTTCTTTCGGGGATCAATGAATCGTCGTTTTAGAAAATACAGGCCACCAAGGACTACCACAATGGCCAGAAACGCAATCACGGCTGTTGAAAAAAGGTCAAGGTATTCCAAACTCTTTTCCCATGCCCCCCCAGCAAGCACACCGATCATCACCAGCAGTGTGTTCCAAACTGCGGTACCCAATAGGGTCAACGTGAAAAAGAGAGGCAAATTCATCTTTGCCATACCAGCGGGAATGGAGATGAGGCTGCGCACTACAGGAATGCAGCGGCAGAAAAAAACGGCTTTCTTTTCGTATTTTTTAAACCAGAATTCTGCTCTTGTTACATCGTCCGCACGCAGGTGGATTGCTTGTCCTAAGCGTCCTGATAACAGTCGCTTTATCCGCTCCCTGTCCATAAGCCTGCCGAGCAGATACAGCACTGCGGCGCCAAGGGTCGCACCCAGCGTCGCTGATAAAATGACAATTGGTATGCTCATTTCGAACTGCGTTGTCAGGAAGCCGGCAAACACCAAAACAACTTCGGATGGAACCGGCGGAAATATATTTTCAAAAAAAATCAATAGGAAAACGCCAAGATATCCATAATCGTTGATGAACGCTAGCATCGTGCTCTGCATAGAGGGACGGGCTCCTTTTCAGGTCATGCCGTGACAGTTCACGGTATAGTTTTGATGATAATTGTTATCTTACCACATAAACCATCAAAAGGATACAAAAAAACAAAAATTCTATATGCTTAGTACTTCTTATTATTTTCCGATTATTTGTGCTAGATATTCCCGAAAGACAAAGAAGAAACCGCCCGGAGGCGGTTTCTTTGCAAAAGTTTCTTTTAGTGATTAAAGAAGCGCGAGAGGAACTCCTGGGTCTCTTGCTTTTCGGGCTTGCCGAAAATCTGCTCCGGCGATCCTTCCTCGCAGATGACACCATCCTTCATAAAGACGGTTCGGCTGGAAACATCCCGGGCAAAGGCCATCTCGTGTGTCACCACCAGCATGGTAAGCCCTTCCCGGACGAGGGTCTTCATAACATCCAGCACCTCACCGACCATCTGAGGGTCAAGAGCACTGGTGGGCTCGTCAAATAACAGTGCTTCGGGTTCCATTGCCAGAGCCCGCGCGATGGCTACACGCTGCTTCTGTCCGCCGGATATCTGTCTGGGCTTTGCATTTATGAAGGGGGACATACCTACCTTGTCAAGATAGTCTTTCGCGGTCTTTTCGGCAGTGATCCGGTCGGTATGCAAAACCTTACGCAACCCTATCATGCAGTTTTCCAATACGGTCATGTTGGCAAAAAGGTTAAAACTCTGGAACACCATGCCGACCTTCGCCCGGTATGCGGGTGTATTGAAACCCCGGGCGGTTACGTCCCTACCATGAAAAAGTATTTCACCTGAGCTTGGCGTTTCCAGCAGGTTGATGCAGCGCAGCAGCGTCGACTTACCAGAGCCGGAGGCACCGATAATGCTTGTTACGTCGCCTTTTTCAACAGAGAAATCAATGTCTCGCAGCACCTCATTTTTGCCGAAGGACTTGGAAAGGTGGCTGATTTGCAAAAGCTTATCTTCCATTTCAGCGCCCCCCTTCCTTATGACCGATGTTCAAACTACCGATGCCTTGGGCTGTTTTTCTCAGCTCCGCCCTGTGCCGCCTATTACGATAATTAATTGTGCCGCTGGTATGTGCCAAAGTATCGGTGGTGGCAAGGTCGTAGCTATCCTCCCCATCCATGCGGTGTTCCAGCCAGCGCAGGATCAGCGAACAGGCAAGGGTCATAATCAGGTAACCAGCCATGGAAATCACTGCAGAGGGGAAGTACATAAAGGTAGCACCCACAACTGCCTTGTGAACGGCAAAAAATTCGGTAAAGCTAATAATAAACATGACAGAGGTATCCTTGATGTTAATAATCAAGTTGTTGCCAATTTGCGGCATAATACTCCGCACCGCCTGCGGCAGAATAACGCTTATCATGGTCTGGAAGTGCCGCATACCGATTGCCTTGGCCCCCTCTGTCTGTCCGGGGTCCACAGAGAGAATCCCTCCACGCACAGTCTCGGCCATGTACGCACCGGTGTTGATGGATACGACCGTGAACGCAGCCAGTATTACACTATCAAAGCGTACGGCGTTGTTCGTGAAATAGGGCAGGCCGTAATAGACAAACACTGCCTGGAGAATCATGGGCGTACCCCTGAACACCTCTACATAAATACGGATGATGGCCTTAACTAGACCTACTAATACACGCTTTATTAAATTGTCGTTCTTTTCGCAGGGGATTGTTTGAAGTATTCCGCACATAAAGCCGATCAGGCAGCCGACCAGTGTGCAGACAACGGCAAGCCAGATCGTGCTCCACATGCCGCTTAGGTAGGTGGGGCCATAATTGCCCCACAGCTTTACAATATCGCTGCCGAGTTGGGTCAGTCTATCCATTCCGGCTTATACTCCTTTTCTGGATTTAGGGGCTTATCACCCTATTTTCACTCGTTATTGGGCTGAATGGCCGTGGCCTGGGCCATGAGTTCGTTAAAATCATCCGCAGTCATATCACCGAGAACACTGTTAAGGGCGTCCATGAGGACGTTGTTGCCCTTCATGATGGAGATGCCAATGTTAACATCGCTGTCGGACACCTGGAAATCATCTTCGCTTCCTGCAAAATCAAGAATGGTCATTTCAGGATAGGCAATAATTGCACCCTGGGCGGTGGGCATATCGGTGCAAACAAAATCAACAGTCTTGGTGGCCAGTGCCATCAGCATAGCGGGAGCATTTTCAGCTGCGGGCTGCATATTCGCATCCTTAATCTGGGGCAGGCAGGTATCGTACCAGATAGTACCCAACTGGCTGGTGGCTGAACCGCCGGCAAGCTCTGAAATGCCCTTGGCAGAAGCAAATGCGCTGTCCTCCAGAGTCAGGCATACGATAGTAGCATAGAGATAGGGTCCGGCAAAATCAACCTGCTCCATGCGAGCAGGTGTCATGGACTGTCCGGCTATAACCGCGTCCACAAGACCGGTCTGCACAGCGGGAATCAGGGAGTCCCAGTCAAGGCGGACAATTTCAAGCTCCCAGCCGTTGGCCTGGCAGAGCTTCTTTGCCATCATCACATCGTAACCGTTGGCAAATTCGTTTGAATCTTTGATGGGAATCGCTCCGTTAGAATCATCGGCCTGGGTCCAGTTATAGGGCGCGTAGGCGCATTCCATAGCAACGGTAAGGACACCGTCCTCCACGCCGGAGGGAACGTCGGATGTGCCACAGGCCACAAGACCGACGAGCATCATCATCGCAAGCAAGAGTGCAAAAATCTTTTTCATTAGTGTTTTCCTTCCTCATTTGTGTTTTTATATGTAAAAAAACCATGAATTTTTCTTACTGGAAAAACTCATGGCTATACATAAATTAAATCAACGTATAAAGGCACAATAACCGCCCCAAACCCATGACAGCTCCCCACTTTCGTGACAGTCTGCGACATATTCTCCCGCAGCCCAGTACCCTGCCGCACGACCTTGTGCCTAGGATACTTCGGCGGTAGCCCCTTTCGGCTGCCGAAAAACCCGACAAGCCTACTGATGACAACCGCGCCTCCATCAATTTTGGTAAATCTATTCTATTACTGTCAGTTTAACATATATAAGCCCAATGTCAAGGAAAAACAGTAAAAACCCTTGGCCCT
>CAZNUD010000055.1:0-8668 GCA_964576195.1 uncultured Oscillospiraceae bacterium
CACAGCGACGGGGAGGTTTGGCACCTCGATGTCGGCTCGTCACATCCTGGGGCTGTATTCGGTCCCAAGGGTTCGGCTGTTCGCCGATTAAAGTGGCACGCGAGCTGGGTTCAGAACGTCGTGAGACAGTTCGGTCCCTATCTGTTGCGGGCGTAGGAGATTTGAAGGGAGCTGTCCTTAGTACGAGAGGACCGGGATGGACTGACCTCTGGTGCACCAGTTGTCGTGCCAACGGCACAGCTGGGTAGCCAAGTCGGGACGAGATAAGCGCTGAAAGCATCTAAGCACGAAACTTCCCCTAAGATAAGATCTCCCATCCATTATGGAGTAAGGGTCGATGTAGACTACATCGTTGATAGGTCAGAGGTGTACGCACAGCAATGTGTTTAGCTGACTGATACTAATAACCCGAGGGCTTGACCTATATATTATGCAGGCGGCCTTGGGTGAGGAAACACATACATTTTGTTCAGTTTTGAGGGTGCAGAGATGCAGAACCTCGTTACTCAAACGAAAGCCTAGCGAAGCGGGTTTTGTTTGAAAAGGAGGAGCGGCGTAATGAGTGAGCTTTCACACTTGTGCGAAAGTGAACGCTATGAAGCCCGCGACGACGCCGGCCCGATGGTCAAGCGGTCAAGACGGGGGCCTCTCACGCCCCAATCGGGAGTTCGACTCTCCCTCGGGTCACCATCCTTTTGAATTTATACGCACCATTAGCTCAGATGGTAGAGCACCTGACTCTTAATCAGGGTGTCCACGGTTCGAATCCGTGATGGTGTACCATAGTTGGTGCTTTTAGTGGTGAGGGTCCACCCGTTCCCATTCCGAACACGGAAGTTAAGCTCACCTATGCCGACGATACTTGTCTGGAGACGGACTGGGAAAATAGGTCAGTGCCAACACTAAACGGCTCAGCTTTATAGCTGGGCCGTGTTTTTATTTTTATTATCATCTGTCCTGCATATAACAAAGGATTTATAAGTTGTGCCCGATTTTTTAATTGGTCGGGCATAGTAGTAATCATTAAACAGAAGGTGCTGACGCAGACGCGTCAGCACCTTCTAAGTTATTTAGTAAATTACATTTCATTTATTATGCCCCACGATATCCCTCACAACCTGGGAACACAGTAGCATCCCTGCTGTGGCGGTAACCCAAACAAGGCTTCCCGGAACGCTTCTGCGACCGGGAGGGGGCTCCTCAACGTTTGCTGGTGTCAACGCCTCCTCAGAACTGTAAACCACTGTTAGATGCGTAATGCCCCGTCTGCGCAGTTCCTTGCGCATAACGCGGGCAAATGGACAGCCGACGGTTTTTGATATATCTGTTATCTGGAGAGCCTCTGGATCCAATTTGTTCCCGGTCCCCAGAGCTGAGATTATTGGTATGTTATTTGCCAGCGCGCTTTCTATCAAATCGAGCTTGCAGGCAACTAAATCAATACAGTCGACGATATAGTTGTATTTAGTCTCAAAGAAGCTGCTGCGAGTTTGAGCTTCATAGCGTCGCACCATTGGATAAACGCTGATTTCGGGGTTTATATCCCGCAACCTTTCAGCCATGACCTCTGCTTTTGGCTTGCCCACTGTGGAGCTTAATGCGCAAAGCTGACGGTTTATATTACTCTCGCTAACTGTGTCCTGATCTACCAGCGTTATTTTGCCTATGCCTGAGCGCGCAAGGGCATCAGCGCACCAACTGCCCACGCCGCCCAAACCAAAAACAGCCACATGGCTCTCTCTCAGGCGTTCCATGGCTTCTTGCCCCAAAAGCATTTCTGCCCGTAAAAATCTCTCTAACATAGTTAAATTACAAGTATAATGGGTCGCGGAACGGGAAAACAAACCGCGACCCATTATACTATCTATCCTTAATTACTTTACCAGCTTTGCCATAAAGGTCTTTTCTGCCGTGTAGTCAGAGGCAACTGCTGTCAGCCACTCCTGATAATCGGCGCTTCGCAGGTCGTTTTCAGCAAGCACCTTGTCGTTGCTATCACCCTGGCCTACAAAGTAGATAATGTGGTAGCCGCAGTAGTCACCTTCATTGAATACAATTCCTGTATCTCCGGTCTTGCGGGCGGAGTCAAAACACCAGTCGTTGAATTCCTCAACCATGCTTCCCTCAAAAAAGTTCTCGTAAAGGCCACCGTTTTTGTTGGATCCGGGGTCATCGGAGTATTGATTTGCAAGGGCAGCAAAGCCCTCCTCTGTTGCGTCCCCGGCTTTCCATTGGGCAAGAATAGCCTCAGCTTCTGCTTTGGCCTCAGCCTTTGCCTCGTCGGTATACTGGCCGTTTTCATCAGGCAGGACATATGTGAGGATATGGCGGGCGCTAACGGTTGGGCTATCGTTCTTTTCCCTGCCGAGGAACATAATGGCATAGTAGCCATTTGAGTCTTCAATAACAGTAATATCGCCAGCTTTACGGGAGGCATCCTTCATCCAGTCTGCATAGACGGCGATAAGGCTGCTACCTAAGGTGGTGACACTACTGGACTCACCTTCGGTCATATCGGCGACAGATTGAGCGAAGTCATCTTCGCTGGTCACTTCCGCAATGATGGAGTCGGCTAACTCCTTGGCGTTTGCCATGGCAGTCTCGCTGTCTACTCCCTCTTCATCGGTGGCTGTGCCTTCAGCGAAATAGCTGATGTAGGTGTAGTTATCGAAATTATCCTTGTTTTCCTCATAGTGTGCGTTAAGCTCACTATCTGAATAGGTGAAGGAGTTATAGTTCAGCTCCCGATATGCCTGGGCAATAGCATCCTTTTCCAGCAAGCTGCGGACCATTTGCTCGTTGCAGCCTTTGCCGTAGTTTGCGGCAAGATATGCGTTAACGCTGCTGAAGTTTGCGGCAGTTGCTGTGTCCTTAAGAGTTGCTAGTTCTGCGTCCAGTTTGGCAAGCTGCTCATCTGAAAGCTCAAAGCCTTCCCTCTCTGCCTCTATACAAAGCGAGGTGATTTCCGTCATGGAGGTGATAGCATTGTCCATAAAGTAGTCTGCCCAAGTCCTATCCTCTCCATAAGCTTGAGAGGATAGAGGCTTAGTGGGGTCAAGACCGAAATACTGGAGATAGTCACGATATTCGTTCAGATAGCTGTAGTAGCCGCTTTTATAGAAAAAGCTCAGCTCAGATGCGTTGTAGGATTCACCGCCGATGTTAACGGCAGAAAACGTATGATAAAAAAGATTAGAGCTGAAAAGAAGAACTGCAATGACTGCTACGGCAACTACAATCCAAACCACTGTGGTTATAGTGGCCTCTTTCTTTGCCTGCCTTTCGGCTTCCTCCATTGCAACTTGACGTTTTTCTATGCCCTGCTCACGTTGCTGCTGTCGCAGCTTTTTCTGTTGAGATGCGCTCATGTTATTAGATCATTCCTTTACTTTGTTTATGATGAACCTTTGTCATTATAACTCATGCAGACATGTGTTTCAAGCTAAATATACTTTATTTTATATGTATTCATTTCCCCGTGGGCCGCTTTGGAGACAGGAAATATCGCAACAGGATACAACTTTTATGTATAAAATAAATAATTCTCTGTAATATCAAAATGTGAAAATAATATTTGTACAGATTTGGACATAAAATATTAACATTTACTGTTGACAGCAAAGAAAAAATGTGCATAACCCTGTTGAATATGTTCAAAAGTATCCAATTAAGCGACAGAAGCCCGTGTCTATACTTGAAAGAAAGGATAAACCCACTAAGTTTCTTGTGCGCAGCTATAAAATGTGCTACAATATGACGGCAAAGAAAAAAATGTCAGCGCAACTGCAAAAACCGGTTTCAAGCAAGCCCCTTCGTCAAAAATTACGTAGTAACAGACATATAATAGCGGCATGAAACCGCTGTGAAAAGGAATAACGCAATGAGTACTCATAATAATGATTTTTCTAACCTTCGATTGGCCGTCCTAATAGATGCGGACAATGCCCCAAGAGACTGTCTTAAAAGCGTAATGGAGGAAATAGCCATTTACGGCACCCCCACTGTTAAGCGTATCTATGGAGATTGGACCAGCCCCCACATCGGCGGATGGAAGGCAAGCCTATTAGAAAATGCTGTTACACCCATCCAGCAGTACGGATACACCACCGGCAAAAACTCTACGGACTCAGCTATGATAATTGATGCCATGGATCTGCTTTACGCCGGCAGGCTTGACGGATTTGTGCTGGTTTCCAGCGACAGTGACTTTACCCGCCTTGCCATACGTCTTCGTGAGGCGGGCATGCGCGTTATCGGCATAGGTGAAAGGAAGACCCCCAGCCCCTTCATTGTTGCCTGTGACAAATTCATATACATCGAGGTAATCCGCGACCGATACAGGAAAGAGCAGGATCAGTCTCAAAAAACTGAGCAGACCAAAGTTGCGCAGAAAAACGGAAAGAAGACTGTTTCAAAGGCTGCACCTAGCACCGAAAAGCAGAACAAGTCAAATGTAAAGCTTATTCCAGATAGCATTGTTGAGCTTATTGCTGACTCTGTTTCTGATATTGCTGATGACGACGGCTTTTCCGATATGTCAAACCTTGGCAACCTTATAATAAAAAAGCAGCCTGACTTTGACCCCCGCAACTTCGGCTTTGGTAAGCTCAGTTCCATGCTCAAGGCGCTTCCTCGCTTTGAGGTGGAGGTTCGTCCCACGTCCGACCCAAATGTTAAGCCAATGTATATTAGAGACAAGGAAGCAAAGGAAGCGTAAATAGTGAAAGACAAGTCCAAAAGGAAAAAACCTACTGTATATAGGATAATCCTTATAACAGTGCTTCTGGCCGTGGCTTTGCTCTTTGTGGACAGCAACCTGAGAATCGTTGTTACTGAATACGAGCTTAGCTACCAAAGCCTTCCCTCAAGCTTTGACGGCTACAAAATTATAGAGCTGGCGGACTTGCACCTTGCCCAATACGGAGAGAATAACAGCCGCCTATTAAAAAAAATAAAGGCCCAACAGCCGGATATAATAACCATTAACGGCGACTTAATCAAAAAGCGCGTCAGAATGCTGCCCGGCACACAAACGGCTCTTATGGCACCGTTTTTACAGGGGCTTTCCGAAATTTCACCCTGTTACTTCGTCAGTGGCAACCACGAATGGGCCAGCGGCGAGCTGCCGGAGTTTTCAGCACTTTTGACTGAGCTGGGCATAAAGTATTTACGCAACGAATTTGTCCTTCTGTCCCAGGGGGAATGGCAGGTGATTCTTGCCGGAGTGGAGGATCCAAACGGACCATCCGACATGATTAAGCCCGATGAATTGGTTGACATAATAGATGCTGCCTACCCTGACAGTTTTCGAATATTGCTAGGTCACAGAGATAATTGGTTGACTATGTATCCCGAATTAGAGGTTAACATAATTATTTGCGGACATGCGCATGGCGGAGTTGTCCGACTACCGTTTTTAGGTGGTGTTTTTGGTACCGACATGGGCTTATTTCCCGAATACGACGGAGGAGTTTATAATGAGGGAGGCTATGATATGGTGCTCTCCCGCGGCCTTGGAGGTTCAGTGCCAATGCCCAGATTTTTAAACAATCCGGAAATTGTTTCCGTTACCCTCCGCTGTCAGTAAATTTGTTGTCATAATACAAGCTTCCCCGCATATAAATATAGAGTATGCAATTTCTTAAGGGGGAGTAAAAATGGAAAACGATATAGACGACCTCATTTTTGGTGACACGGAGACGGTGCCAAGTGAAAGATGAAAAAAAGCCCCGATAAGGAAGAAATAATTCCTTTTCGGGGCTTTTTCAACATAAATAGTTGTGTAATAAAGTTTGCAAAAAGTTGCAAATCATATAGGAAATGCAGGAAAAATTGTCTTAATAAGGACAAAAACAGTGGGAAATAGTATCGAAGGAAGCAAATTGCCAACCTTTATTTTTTTACCGAAAATCATATTAATGCCAATGGCAAAAATCAGTATAGACCCAACGCATGACATCTGCATAATCAGCACGTCAGAAAGATAAGGCCTGACAAACTGGGCCAGAAGGGTGATTGTTCCCTGATAAATTGCCACCGGAACCGCCGATAAGGCAACGCCAAAGCCGAGAGTGGTTGCAAAGAGCAGAGCACTGATGCCGTCCAGCACGGATTTCGCCGCTAAAATAGAGTAGTCCCCGTTAAGACCATCTTCAAGAGAGCCTACAACTGCCATCGCCCCCACGCAAAACAACATGGAAGCGGTAACAAAGCCTTCAACAAAGGTTTTACCTGCAAGCCTTTTTGGCATCTTTGCCTTTACCCATTCGCCCAAATGATCCAGCTTCGTTTCTATATCCAGCGCCTCGCCAACTATAGCGCCCAACATAAGAGAGAGCACCATGCCCATAGTATATTGAGTGCCGATGGCACCATCGTTCAGGCTAAGCAGCCCTGATAGCGCTCCCCCCAGCCCGATGAAAATAACCGCAAGGCCAACAGCGGAAAAAACCGTCTCCTCAAAACGCTTGGGCAGACTGCCTTTTATTAGGATTCCGATTAGCGCACCTATTAAAATAGTAGCGCTGTTTATAACTGTTCCCAGTCCGTGCATAAATCTTTACCTCATTGCTTTGCGCTCTGCTGTTTCCCAACCGGGCAGCGGCAGGCGTTTTATTGCGCCGAAAATTTTTGTCTTAATATCCGGATAATCCTTTTCTAGTTCGACCAGTAGTTCTTTTATCTCCCTTCGCTTGCTATCCCGGTCCTCTGGACAGCTGTTATGGACGATAGGCAGTTGAAGGCGGTTTGCAAGCTTTTCTATCTTAGTCTCGTCAGCATAGATCAGGGGTCTTATCTGCCACACGCCTGAGCGGTCGAGGAATGTCACCGGCCTAAAGCAGTTTATTCGTCCTTCAAATATAAGGGACATTATAAAGGTTTCAATTACATCGTCCGCATGATGGCCCAGGGCAAGTTTTGTACAGCCCATTGATTTAATTGCGTCGTTAAGCGCTCCTCTGCGCATTTTTGAGCACAGGGAACAGGGATTGTCCTCATGGCGTACATCAAACACTATTTCGCGAATATCCGTCTTGATCCGGCTGTAGGGAATGTTAAGCTCCCTGCATAGCTCCGAAACCGGTTCATAGTCCATATCCTCAAAACCCAGGTCAATTGTAATAGCCGAAAGCTCAAAATGCTTGGGATAGTAGCGCTGCAAATGGACCAGGGAACGCAGCAAAACCAGACTGTCCTTACCGCCGGAAATGCCAACGGCGATTTGGTCTCCCTCGTTTATCATGTTGAAATCATCCACACCCCGGCGGACTAAACTAGTAAAATCATTTAAAAAATTCAAAATATCACATCCAAAAAACGAAAAATGAAGATGAGCAAACGGGAGAGATAAGGAGGAATACCGAGTATTCGGGAGAGCCTATAAAGGTATATAAAATTTCATTAAATAATGTGTTGACACCTCTCGCTCCTTATGATATAAAAGTAGAGCGCCTTAGGCAGGGTTTACCTTGCAAACCATTCTAACGGTGCGGCATACAATTGTCAAAGCTTTTTGCGGCTTCGCTTTCAAAAGCCGTAGAAACGGCCAAGCAAAGCGCCCCTTCCGGCGTCAGCGTCGGCATAAAAATCCAAATTACAATGGAGGCAGAACACAATGTCCACTTACATGGCAAATGCGGCTACTGTTGAGCGCAAGTGGTATATCCTTGACGCAGCAGGCAAGCCTCTGGGCAAAACAGCAACTCTGGCGGCAGAAATTCTCCGCGGTAAGTTCAAGCCCACCTACACACCTCACGTAGACTGCGGTGACCACGTCATCGTAATCAATGCCGAAAAGGCAGTCCTCACAGGCAAAAAGCTGGAGCAGAAGTATTATTACACTCACTCCGGTTACGTCGGCGGACTGAAGGCAACCCAGTATAAGCGCCTCATGGCTGAAAAGCCTGAACTGGCTGTGACCCTTGCGGTCAAAGGCATGCTTCAGAAGAATAAGCTTGCTGCTAACCAGCTCACAAGACTGAGAGTCTTCCGTGGCGAGCAACACACCCATCAGGCCCAAAAGCCTGAAGTCTGGGACCGTTAAAGGAGGAGAAGGAATATGTATCAGAGCAAGAAGCCTTATATGTATGGCACCGGTAGAAGAAAATCCTCCGTAGCCAGAATACATCTGTTCCCCGGCGGTACAGGCAAAATAACCATTAACAGCCGCGACATTGACGATTATTTCGGTCTTGAGACCCTTAAGCTTATAGTTCGTCAGCCTCTGGCAACCACTGGCATGATTGACAAGGTCGATATCGAAGCCACCGTTACCGGCGGCGGATTTACCGGACAGGCCGGCGCAATGCGCCACGGCATTTCCAGGGCTCTCCTTCTGGTTGATGAAAGCTTTCGTCCTGCCCTTAAGGCAGCCGGCTTCCTCACCCGTGACCCGCGCATGAAGGAGCGTAAGAAATACGGTCTTAAAGGCGCCCGTAGAGCACCTCAGTTCTCAAAGAGATAACAATTCAAGAATTAAAGCCATTGGAAATGTAGTGTTTCCAATGGCTTTTTCTATTATATTGATAAGATTATGCCTCCGATGAGCCTTCTTGATGGATATCGGTAAAGAAAGAAGCACCCAACCTTTGTATCAAAGGTTGGGTGCTTCTATGGCGGAGGGTGTGGGATTCGAACCCACGTGACGTTGCCGTCAAACTGATTTCGA
>CAZNUD010000056.1:0-8376 GCA_964576195.1 uncultured Oscillospiraceae bacterium
TTTTTTTATCACTATCCGCAGTTTCGGGCTTGACTTTTAATAGTTAGTCTTTTCAAAAATGCAGTTTTTCCAAGGGTGAGCGGGTAAAAACCTTTTCATTATCCCTATGGAGAAAGGCGGTCAATAGGCTGCGGTTTTTAAACAATTCTAGAAAACTCCTTATCCAGTTGCTTTTTAGTGATAGTAAAAGAAACCGGTCTCCCGTGGGGGCAGTATTTTACCTCACCCGAGAGCACCCGGCGGGCAATTTCCTCAAGCTCCGTGTCGGTGGTTGTCCAGCCGGCCTTGATGGCGGCCTTGCATGCAACAGTGTGAAGGATTTCATCGGTCACATCGGCCTCGTCGAAGCTGCGGTTTCGGAGCTTTTCGCAAATTTCCTCAACCATGGCGGGGACATCGGCGGCGTCCGTGTCAGCTGGTGCGGCCCGGAGAATTATGCTATGTGCGCCGTAGGGCTCAATTTCAAAGCCAAGGTGGGAGAGAAGAAAAAGATTTTTCTCTAACAGCTCAATATCCTCTCGGGAAAGATTGAGAGGAATCGGGCTGAGCAGGGTTTGAGACATTATTTGGTGGCCTCGCGCTTTGATACGATCGAATATCATCCTTTCATGGGCGGCATGCTTGTCGATAAAAACAAGCTCCTCACCCCGCTGAAGGATTATATAAGTGTTCATGGCCTCGCCTATTATGCGAAAGTCCGATATAGCCGCCGAGAGAGGGCCTATGAGGGATTCCTCAGTTTCTTTGGTAGCTGAAAGGCTCATCTGTTCTGGTGCGGGGGCAGCCGGAAGCTCAGACTGAGGGATTATGGGGCTACCTGCCCTATTGACGGAGCTCTTAAGGGGACTGCTCTTAAAAGCGTTATAGGGAGTGCGGCTGTCGTTTAATGAGCCACCGCCGGAGACAGAGTCGGAGCCACGATATAAAACTGTGCCCCGGTCTATTTGAGAGGGGGAGGGCTTAGACGGAGAGTGGGCAGGCTCTTGTAAAGGCGATGCTTTTTTCTGGTATTCATCGGCCGTCATGGTTTGATAAAAGTCACGCTTGGGGGCAGAAACTTCGGAGGGGAAAGAGGACTGCCCCTCGCCCTTGATTGCGGAAAGGGCTGCGTAATATACAGCGTTAAAGACCCGGCGTTCCTCGCGGAATTTTATTTCTGTTTTCGCAGGGTGGATATTAACGTCAACCGAGGCGGGGCTTATGGAAAGGCATACAACGCAGGAGGGAAAGCGGCCCGTTAGAAGATTGTTTTTATAAGCCTGCTCCACAGCGGCCTGCAGAAGGGCCGAGCGAATACAGCGTCCGTTAACGAAGAAAAACTGCTTGCTACGGTTGCCGTGACCAAATTTTGGGGAGCCGACGAAGCCCGTTACTTTAATGCCTTCGTCGTCGGAATGAAGCTCCAATAGCTCCTTAGCGATGTCGCGGCCCAAAAGGCTGTAAATGCTGGAGGAGATCTTGCCGTCACCGGGGGAGAAAAATTCTTCCTGACCGTCTTTTATAAGGCGGACGGAAACATCCGGGCGGCCAAGGGCGCAGCGGAGAGCCACAGAAACGCAATTGCTGCCCTCGGCACGGTCACCTTTCATAAATTTTAACCTGGCGGGGGTGTTATAAAACAGGTCACGAACGATAATGGTGGTTCCCACCGGGCAACCGCAGGCGGTTATCTCTATTATATCACCGGCCTCTATAGTTACGCGGGTTCCGGCCTCATCGCTGTATTTTCGGGTTTGAAGCTCGATTCTGGAAACAGCGGAAATAGCTGCCAATGCCTCGCCGCGAAAGCCCATGGTGGAGATAGCCTCTAAACTGCGCTGGTCACGCAGCTTGCTGGTGGCATGGCGCTGAAAGCAAATGCCCGCGTCCTCGGGGGACATACCGCAGCCGTTGTCTGTTACTCGCAGATAAGTCATGCCGCCGCCTTTTATCTCAACTGTGACGGTTTTTGCTTTGGCATCAAAGGCGTTTTCCAAAAGCTCCTTTATAACCGAGGAAGGGCGCTCCACAACCTCGCCGGCAGCAATTAAGTCTGCAACATGGGGGGAGAGTATGTTTATATCAGGCATGCTGTGCTCCTTGCATCAAAAGCGATAATATATAAGGTCATTATAATCTAATTATCTTGAAAATGCTACTCGAAAATGTTAGTATGAAATGTAATATGTCAAAATCGGCGGCAGTGAGCTGCCCAATGGTATGAATGGAATTTTTCTATGAGCTATAAAAGAACCGAGATTTCAAATGAGCAGATAAAAAGGCAGCTATCCCTCTGCGAGGATATAAAAAACATTGTGGGGCCGGGGCACAAGGCCATGGTAGACACCTTCGGTTGCCAGCAAAACGAGGAGGACAGCGAGAAAATCCGCGGCTACCTTGTGCGAATGGGTTATGAGCTGACCATGGACGAGCATCAGGCGGAAGTTGTTGTAATTAACACCTGCGCCGTTCGGGAGCATGCGGAGATGCGGGTTTTCGGAAATTTGGGCGGGCTTACCCACACGAAAAAAGAGAACCCAAATCAGATAATAGCCGTTTGCGGTTGCATGGTTATGCAAAAGCACATCGTTGAAAAAATAAAGAGGTCCTATCCGCTGGTCAGCTTGGTTTTCGGCCCGGACGAGCTTTGGCGCTTTCCTGAACTTCTAAAGAGCGTTATGGATGGGAAAAAGAAGGTTTTTGTCCCCGGTGAGGGTGACGGCTGTGTGTCTGAAGGCGTACCCCAGCAGAGGGATGGGAAGGTTAAGGCATGGCTTTCCGTTATGAACGGCTGCAACAACTTCTGCTCCTACTGCATTGTTCCTTATACAAGAGGCAGAGAGCGGTCAAGACGGGCGGATAATATTATTGTGGAGGCAAGGGAGCTTGTAGACGCAGGCTATAAGGAAATTATGCTGCTGGGGCAGAACGTTAATTCCTACGGGAAAGATCTGGACGAGGGAGTGAGCTTTGCCCAGCTTATCCGGCGGATAAATGCCATTGAAGGTGATTTTGTTATACGCTTTATGACCAGCCATCCCAAGGATGCCACCCAGGAGCTTTTTTTGGCCATGGCGGAATGCGAAAAATGCGAAAAGCACTTGCACCTGCCCCTACAATCGGGCAGTGACAGAATATTAAAGCTTATGAACCGCCGATATGATGCGGAAAAATACTTGTCACAGGTGGAAAGCGTCAGGAAGATTATACCGGATATAGTTCTGACAACGGACATTATTGTTGGATTTCCCGGTGAAACTGACGAGGACTTTGCCGAGACCATGAAAATTGCGGAGAAGATCCGTTTTAACGCAATGTTTACGTTTATTTACTCAAAAAGAACCGGAACGCCGGCAGCGGAAATGGAAGACCCCTTTACCAGGGAGCGGAAGCAGAAGCATTTTGAGGAGCTTTTGTCGCTGCAAAACCGAATTTCTGAGGAAAAGCACAGGGAATATGTTGGCAGGAGCGTAAGAGTTCTTGTGGACGGCAAGGACAAGGAGGAGGGCATCCTTAGCTCCAGGAATATCGGGGGAAGGCTCGTCAGGTTCCCAGGGGATGAGAGCTTAATCGGAAGCTTTGTTAACGTAAAGATTGATGATTGCAACACATGGGCATTGCGTGGAGAATTAATGCAGTAATTACCGGAGGAATAAAGTATGTCAGAGCTAACGCCTATGAAGCGGCAGTACAACGAAATAAAGGCCAAGTATCAGGACTGCCTGCTGTTTTTCCGGCTGGGAGACTTTTACGAGATGTTTGACGAGGACTCAAAAATTGCCTCCCGTGAACTGGATTTGGCGCTGACTACCAGAGACAAGTCGGTTGAAAACCCGGAAGAACGCACACCTATGTGCGGGGTTCCCTACCATAGCTGCGAGGCCTATATTGCCCGGCTAATCGCCAAGGGCTACAAGGTGGCTATTTGTGAGCAGACGGAGGACCCAGCCCTTGCCAAAGGACTGGTGCGCCGGGAGGTTGTTCGGGTGATAACTCCCGGAACGGTTACGGAAAGCTCTATGCTTGATGAGGGGAAAAGCAACTACTTAGCCTCAGTTTATTTGGACAGAATGGCGGGGGCGGTGGCCTTCTGCGATATTTCAACAGGCGAGTTTTGCGTGGCATCATTCAGTGAGAACGCGGTTTCACATATACAAAACGAGCTGGCGCGTTTTATGCCGAGAGAGGCGATTTTGAGCGCCGGAGCCGGGAGTGAGGATGAGCTTAGGTCCTTCCTTACAAAAAAGCTAAACTGTATGATCGAGCATGACGGCGGGCGCTTTGATTTTGTTGCGGGAGCAGCGAGAAGTTGCTTTCAGTTTAATGTCCAAAGCGTTGACGAGTTGGGGCTTGAGGGGGACAATGCGGCTATCTGCGCCGCGGGAGGCCTTTTGGCATACATTGAGGAGACACAAAAATGCGACCTTAGCCACATAAACACCCTTGATATTTTTTCCGGTGGGCGTTATATGGAGCTGGATTACTATTCCAGACGGAATTTGGAGATAAGCGAAAATCTGAGGACCGGTGAGAAAAAGGGAAGCCTCCTTTGGGTCTTGGATAAAACAAAGACCCCCATGGGCGGAAGATTGCTGAGGGCCTGGACGGAAAGGCCGCTACTTTCCCCAGTTACCATCAAGCGCAGACTTTCCGCAGTAAATGAGCTTTATTCCGACAATGTGGGGCGGGGAGAACTTATTGAAACACTTAAAGGCATAGGTGATATTCAGAGGCTTTTGAGCCGGGTGGTTTACGGAACGGCAAACGGACGGGATCTGAATTCTTTGGGCAACTACTGTGCGGCGATGCCTGTCCTCTCGACTCTGCTTAAGGGAAAGCAAAGCGCCGCCCTTAAAGCAATTGCGGCCACTGATACGGCCCAGGAGGTATCTGCGCTAATACTGCGGGCAATATGTGACGAGCCGCCCTTTTCCGTTCGGGAGGGGGGAATATTGCGCGAGGGTTACTGCGAGGAGGTTGACCGGCTTCGGATTGTCAGAGATAACGGCGCGCGAATGGTTTCCGAGCTTGAGCAGAGAGAGCGGGAGCGCACAGGCATAAAAAAGCTAAAGGTGGGCTATAACAGGGTTTTCGGCTATTATATTGAAATCCCCCGCGCCTCCTCGAATCAGGTGCCGGAGGAGTATATAAGAAAACAGACCTTGTCCAACGGCGAGCGCTTTTTCACACAGGAACTCAAGGAGCTTGAAAACACGCTGCTGACCGCCAAGGAGAAGATTGCCGATCTGGAGTTTCGCTGCTTTGAGGATGTGCGCCTGAAGGTGGCGGAGCATGTTGCCAAGATACAGGCTATTGCAGAGGCCATGGCAGAACTGGATGCCTACTGTTCGCTGGCTGAGGTGGCGGTTAAAAACGGCTACACCATGCCGGAGGTTGACCTGTCTAGAACCATTCAGATCAAGGAGGGACGGCATCCGGTGGTGGAGCAGACCCAAAAGGCCGCGCTTTTTGTTCCCAACGACACCTTCCTAAACGACGGGGAGGATAGAGTAGCCATTATCACCGGTCCCAATATGGCCGGAAAATCTACCTATATGCGGCAGACGGCTCTTATTGTGCTCATGGCTCAGATGGGCAGCTTTGTTCCAGCGAAGGACGCGGTTATAGGCGTGATGGACAGGGTGTTTACCCGTATTGGGGCCTCCGACGACCTGGCGGGGGGACTAAGCACCTTTATGGTCGAGATGACCGAGGTGGCAGATATTCTGCGCTATGCCACAAAGTCAAGCCTGCTTATTCTGGACGAAATAGGCCGGGGAACATCCACCTATGACGGCATGGCTATTGCCCGGGCTGTATTGGAATACTGCGCAGATAAAAAAAGGCTGGGGGCCAAGACCATGTTCGCTACCCACTACCATGAGCTTTCTGTCCTTGAGGGTAAGCTTGAGGGTATAAGAAACTATAACATAACTGCCAAAAAGCGGGACGGAAACTTGATTTTCCTGCGGAAAATCGTAAAAGGTGCGGCTGACGATAGCTACGGCATAGAGGTGGCGAAGCTTGCTGGAGTACCCCAGTTTGTAATTGAGCGGGCAAAGTGCTACCTGAGGGAGCTTGAGAGGAAAAGTCCTGCAAAATGTGCCCGGGGGCCGGAGCCTGACCAAGAGCAGATGAGTTTAAACGACGTGGGTGCGGCGGATATTAGCCGCCAATTGCGGGAGCTTGATTTGGACACGATATCGCCCATTGAGGCCATGAATTTGCTTTACGAGCTAAAAAAGAAGGTGGAAGGCTGATGCAAACGCTACCCCTGCCTCCCTTTGAGGACACAATTACAAAGCCCCAGAGGATTTGGGGCCTTATTTACCTGCCGCTGCATGCGGTTGTATGGCCGATTTTTCTCGGTATGCTGGCTATGTATCTTCCGGGAGGACTGGAGGAACTGGACACTCAGGTCATATACTACGGGCTGGGCTTTCTGTTTTCTCTTATCTGCTTCTGGAAGTATCTTCGCAGTGCATTTGACAGGCTTTGCGACAATAGGATTTTAAATATTGCAGCTTTTATAAGCTCCTACGTGGCATACTTTATGCTAAGCCTTATAAGCTCGGTGGTTCTGCTGCTTATCTTTGGGGACGAATTTTTAAACCCCAACAACGCGGCAGTGGACGAGATGGCCAAGGAAAACTCCGGAGTTATTATGGGCTTGGGCGTATTTTTGGCCCCTATTGTAGAGGAAATACTCTTTAGAGGAGTGCTTTTCGGGTCAATCCGCAAAAGAAGCAGGACGGCTGCCTTTGCAGTTTCGATTCTGGCCTTCGCGCTTTACCACGTATGGCAGTATGCGCTTGTGGCAATGGATTGGAAGGTGCTGCTTTATGCCGTTCAATACATTGCCCCGGGATATGCGCTCTGCCTGCTTTATGAGCGGACAAGCTGCATATGGCTGCCAATTTTTATGCACATGGCAATAAACCTTTTTGCAATGCTGCTTATATGAGAACATAAAAAAAGACCCCCGAGGGGGTCTTTTTTTATGTTCCGAGATGAGTTTACTGGAGGAGCTGGAGAATCTGCTGGGGCTGCTGATTGGCCTGAGCCAGCATAGCCTGAGCTGCCTGAGTAAGTATGTTCATCTTGGTGTAGTTCATCATTTCCTTCGCCATGTCTGTGTCGCGGATGCGGCTGTTGGCGGCGGTCATGTTCTCGTTGGTGGTATCGAGGTTGTTGATGGTGTACTCAAGTCTGTTCTGTAGAGCGCCGAGGTTGCCGCGGTTGGTGGAAACCTTGTTGATAGCGTCCTTGATGGTTTTTATAGCAGAACCTGCTAAATCCTGGGAGGTGACATCAAGCGCGTCAACGCCAAGGCCGGAAGCGGTCAGATTATCAACAGAAACAGTAACCTTGTTGAAGGAATCGTTGGTGTCGCCAACCTGAAGGGTCAGGCCGCCGTCGGAAGCAAGACCAGTACCAGCGTTAGCTAACGCTTCTGCGGTGTTAAAAGAGGCTTGAAGTTCAGAACCCTTAACTTTGCCGGAGAAGGAGAAGCTCATTCCCGCATTGGAGTCCTTTGCCGGAGAAGGAGAAGCTCATTCCCGCATTGGAGTCCTTCATCATAGAGTTAAGTTCACTGGCGGAATACTCATCAGTGGCTTTAAGGTTAAGAACGGTATTACCGGTATCTCCAGCTACTGCTGCACCGATAGCTGCAGCACCGTTTGTAACCTGGAAAGTGGGAGTAAACGCACCTGCTTTGTCCGCCGAAAGAAGAACCTTCGTGTTGTTTGTGCCAACTGTCGCCTCGGTGTACGCACTCTTCGCTACCGTAGAAACAAGACCAGTGGTGGCGAGCGTGCCCAATCCGTTGTTAATCTGAGTTGCAGAACCAGCGCCAGTTCCAGTAGAACCGGCAATAACGATGTCATTTGCCAAATCCAATGATGCACCAGCAAAAGACGTGCCTGCAAGAGTGTCACTAATCAATTGATTGAGTTCTGTTTCGGTGTAGGTGTAGTTTGTGCTGGTGAAAGCATTGCTACCGGTGAGGGTGATTGTTAAGGTTTTGGAACCGGCATCAAAGGCAGCTGCCTGGTTCTTTGCTGCACCGGTAGCACCTGCAAACTTAACAGTGAGTCCTTCTGTGGACTTGAGGGTGTATGTGTTTGCATTAACACCGATGATTGAATCGGCAGCGGTGGTGCCAGCGGTGGTAATGGCAGCACCAGAGGTTCCAGTGCCCATAGAACCATCAAGAAGGTTGATTCCGTTGAAGTTGGTAGCCTTTGCGATACGGGTGATTTCTGTCTTAAGAGCGTCAACCTCGGTCTGGATAGCATCGCGGTCGACCTCGTTCTGGATGGTGCCGTTTGCGGACTTGGTTGCCAGAGTTACCATGCGGTTAAGCATGTTGTGGATTTCTGTGGTTGCACCTTC
>CAZNUD010000057.1:0-8335 GCA_964576195.1 uncultured Oscillospiraceae bacterium
AATCCTTTTCCTTGCCGCCAACGATGCAGGGAGTATCCGCCATGTCGGCAGGTACGGTCCAGTCCAGGGTGATGTTTGAGAAGGGAGCCTGAGTTCCCCAGCGGCTGGGAGTATTTACACCATAAACAAAAGACTGGATGCACTGCTTGACTTCCTTTTGAGAGAGCTTATCAACCTTCACAAAGGGGGCAAGATAGGTATCGAAAGAGGAAAAGGCCTGAGCGCCTGCCCACTCGTTTTGCATAATGCCCAAAAAGTTTACCATCTGGTTGCAAAGGGTGGAAAGATGGCTTGCGGGAGAGGAGGTGATTTTTCCGGGAATTCCTCCCAGTCCCTCGGTAATAAGCTGGCGCAGCGACCAGCCCGCGCAGTAGCCTGTAAGCATGGAAAGGTCGTGGAGATGCAAATCCGCGCTGCGGTGGGCTGTGGCAACCTCATCATCGTAAATCTCTGACAGCCAGTAGTTGGCTGTAATAGCTCCGGAGTTCGACAGAATAAGACCGCCCACAGAGTAGGTAACGGTGGAGTTTTCCTTTACGCGCCAGTCCGTAACTTGCACATAGCTATTTACAAGCTCCCTGTAGTCGAGGATGGTGGACTTCATGTTGCGAATCTTTTCTCTCTGCTTTCGGTAGAGGATGTAGGCTTTGGCAACATCTGAGTAACCTGCCTGAACCAAGACAGATTCTACGCTGTCCTGAATGTCCTCAACGCCAATGAGCCCGTCTTTTATTTTGCTTTCATAGTCCGCCGTGACCTTAAGGGCAAGAAGGTCGATAATGTCAGGCGTAAACTGCTTATTTTGGGCCTCGAAAGCCTTAGTGATCGCGACGCTTATTTTAGATAGATTAAAATCGCAAACCTGCCCATCGCGCTTGACTACGTTGTACATTTTGTTGACCTCCATTGAACTTTATAAACTTTATTTTATGTCCCAAATTATAAAATGTATCATAATTTTCAATGAAATCGCATTGAAAAAAGTCGCTGTTTTATAGCGAAAATGCTTTTACCAAATCGTGGGTTACGCACTATTCTATCACGTATATTGTAGTTGTCAAGGTGATAAAACAGCATTTATCCACTAAATATTGTGGTTAAAATTTAGTTGCGGATTTTCACATTTTTAATGTATCGCGAAAGTATATTGCGAAAGTTCTCAATATCGTTCTTGGGCAGAGCAGCCATCTCAAATCCTAAGGAATTGGAAAATCCCACCAAATCTCCGCTGTCCCTAAAACTCTGTAAATAGTACTTATCAGCCCCGGCAAGAAGCATTCCGAGCCTCTCCAAATCGGCTGCCTCATGGAAGCCCTTAACAAGCGTCGTGCGAAATTCGTATGGGACACCAGCGCCCTTTAAAATAGCCACGCTTTCAAAAACCACTTCCGGGTCAAAGCCTTCAATACCCACAGTCTCCGGATATTTTTCCGGTGAATTCTTTATATCCATAGCTACGTAATCTAAAAGTCCTTTTTTTAACAGAGCCTTTAGCTTAAGGGGATTGCTCCCGTTGGTGTCCAGCTTAACCAAAAAGCCCATTTCACGAACAGCCGTAATGAAACTCTCTAAATCTGGCTGTAAAAGAGGTTCTCCACCGGTAATGCAAACGCCGTCCAGTTTTCCCTTACGTGAATTTAAAAATTCCAGAACATATTCCTCAGATATGGGCATGCTTTCTTCCGCATGGGTAACCAGCCCGGGGTTGTGGCAGAAAGGACAGCGCAGATTGCAGCCGCCGGTAAATATGGTTGCCGCCAGCTTCTCAGGATAGTCGAGCAAAGAGAGCTTTTGAAGTCCGCAAATAAGCATATATTCCTCCCTGTGGAAAAGGTCGCACTATTATTTTACAATATCTACCCCAAAAGTGCAATCCAAAAATTAAACAAAAAAAGCACATATTGTTATCAATATGTGCTAATTAGCTGTTATGAACACAATATATTGTGTCGCTCTATGTGAGGCTCCATTCCACATGAAAGGAATTGCGGGGGGCGTTATTCAACAATATATTCTATAAAGTAAGGTGGCCTGTGCTTTATTTCCAGGTATATTTTGCCCGCATATTCGCCAACAATGCCAATACTAAGCAAGATAAGTCCGCCCATGAATAGAACCACCAGAAGGAGAATTTTCCATCCTACGAAGGCACTGCCCAAAGCACTTTGAACAAAAAAGAGGATCAGCAGCGCCAGACAGACCAGCTCCGTAACTCCCCCTAGGGTTATAATAGCCCTCAGCGGCTTTATGGACAGGGAGGTGATGCCCTCACCAGCCAGAGACAGCATCTTCTTAAGCGGATATTTGCTCTCTCCCGCAATTCTCTCTCCCCGCTCATATTCCACCACATCGGTTTTGTATCCAAGCATGGGCACGATGCCCCGCAAAAAGAGATTGACCTCGCCGTAATTAGAAAGAGCCTCCAGTGCTTTCTTGCTCATCAGCCTGTAATCTGCGTGGTTGAACACCACCTCGCCGCCCAGAGAGTCCAGCAACTTATAATAACCTTCCGCAGTAAATCTCTTAAAAAACTTATCTTTTTCTCTGGAGGATCGTACCCCATATACGATCTCGCAGCCCTCATGGTATTTTTCTATCATCTTGTCTATGGCATCAATGTCGTCTTGCAGATCAGCATCCATGGATATGGTGAAATCCGAACGGTAGCGGGCAGTCATAAGACCGGAAAGCAGTGCATTCTGGTGACCTCGGTTGCGGGTTAGCTTAACCCCGCAAAAGAGCCTGTCCGCCTTGTGCAGCGCGCAAATAAGCTCCCATGTGCGGTCGGTGGACCCGTCGTCTATCAACATCACCCTGCTGCTTTCGGAAATCTGCCCTGCGCTAATAAGAGAGTTCATTTTCTCCCGCAGCCGTTTGGCAGTTTCCGGAAGCGCGTCCTCCTCGTTAAAGCATGGGATAACTATATAAAGGATGCGTCCTCGATAAGAAGCATCAAAAGTATTCATACCTTGCTCCGTTCTCAATAATCCATAAAACGCACAGCATAATTATGGTGATTTGCGCCAAACACATTATACTTCAGCACACAGCAAAAAGCAATACTGAACAAATACCCCCTAAAGGGCAACAAATGTCTGCCTTGACACGGTCATTCCATACATTTTAGGCAAAACATCTTTGTAATTTTCAACAACTTTAATAAAAATGCGTGTTTTGTATAATTTTTGCCCGTTTTTAGTTGAATTATTAATAAATTAAGGCTACAATTTACACGGATGGAAGCCTATGGAAAGTGCCTCCTTCAAAGCTAAGTCAAAGTTTCTGCATAGAGGACGGCAAAATGGTAGACATTATTTTAGTAGAGCCAGAAATACCTGCAAACACTGGTAACATCTCCCGCACCTGCGCCGTTACAGGTGTAAGGCTTCATCTTATAGAGCCTCTTGGTTTTGACATTTCTGATAAGGCCCTCAGGCGGGCGGGTCTTGACTATTGGAAATATCTCAATGTAAGCGTATATAAAAACCTAGAAGAATATTTTGAGAAAAACGGCGAGGGGAACCTTTGGCTTGCCACGACCAAGGCCCCCATGAGTTACGATAAGGCCGACCTTTCCGGCGACGTGAGGATCATGTTCGGCAAGGAAACCTCCGGACTGCCCGAATACCTTCGGGAGCGTTACCGCAAAAAGTGCATTCGTATTCCCATGAAAGATGAATCAAGAAGTCTTAACCTATCAAACAGTGTGGCAATCCTCTGTTATGAGGCACTCCGCCAGCAGGGCTTTCCCGGCTTGACCGGTAAAGGTTCCATGGCCTAAGACGTGGGCATAAGTCCGCATAAATACTCACTTTTAATATGGAGGTAAATATGAACTACAACAAAATGAACGTCAAGAATGTAGACGTTAAAGGGAAGAAAGTCCTTCTCCGCTGCGATTTTAACGTTCCTCAGGATAAGCAGACAGGCGAAATAACCAGTGATAAACGCATTGTGGCATCACTTCCCACCATAAACTACCTTCTTGAGAAAGGCGCCCGCGTGGTTGCCTGTTCCCATCTTGGTAAGCCTAAGGGCGAGGTAAAACCCGAACTGTCTCTTGAGCCCATTGCAAAGCGTCTTTCGGAGCTTTTGGGAAAATCTGTTGCTTTTGCTCACGATGTTGCTGGGGAGGAGTCGCAGAGGTTTGCCGCCGACCTTAAGGACGGCGATATAATGCTAATTGAAAATGTTCGCTTTGAAGCCGGGGAAACCAAAAACGACCCGGAGCTTGCAAAAAAGCTTGCATCCTTGGGTGAGATATTCGTTTCCGACGCTTTCGGAACAGTCCACCGCGCCCATTCATCCACAGTTGGCGTGGCCTCCTATCTTCCCGCATACGCCGGACTTTTGGTTGAAAAGGAGCTTTCCATTATGGGAGGAGCGCTGGAAGATCCAAAGCGCCCATTCGTATCCATACTTGGCGGCGCCAAGGTTTCTGACAAGATCGGTGTAATTGAAAACCTCATTGATAAGGCAGACACTCTGATCATCGGCGGCGGCATGGCGTACACCTTCATGAAGGCCATGGGCTACGAGATTGGCAAGTCTCTCCTTGAGGAAGATAAGGTAGAGCTTGCAAAGGAACTTATAAAAAAGGCTGAGAACAAGGGTGTGAAGCTGCTTCTTCCCGTTGACACTGCCGTTGGCAGCCACTTTGCCCCCGACTGTGAGAGAAAAGTTGTTAACAGCAAGGCCATTCCAGCTGACTGGACAGGAATGGATATAGGCGATAAAACCATAGAACTGTTTAAATCTGCCATTAAGGGAGCGGGCACTGTTGTTTGGAACGGACCCATGGGCGTGTTCGAATTTCCCGCCTTTTCCATTGGCACCAGGGCCATAGCTGAGGCGCTAGCCGGCTCCGGAGCTGTCACAATAGTCGGTGGCGGCGACAGCGCGGCCGCTGTTGAGCAGTTGGGTTATGCAGACAAGATAACCCATATTTCCACCGGCGGCGGAGCATCTTTGGAATTTCTCGAGGGCAAGGAGCTTCCTGGCGTTGCATGCCTTCTGGATAAATAAGAGCGAACACACAAGGATATAAAAAAATTTCTTATGTGCAATGCGCACGGGAGGAAAAAACAATGAACAAAAAATATCGTAAGGCTGTTATTGCCGGAAACTGGAAAATGAATATGGTCCCCTCGGAAGTAAAGAGCTTCGTTGAGGCGCTTCGTCCCCTCATTCCTAAGACAAAAACCTGCGAGGTGGTTCTTTGCGCACCCTACACTCATATATCCAACCTCCGCAGGGCTATGAAAGACAGCCGAATCTCCGTTGGTGCCGAAGACGTTAGCCTCCACGACAAGGGAGCCTACACCGGTGAAGTCTCAGCCGCCATGCTTCAAGACATGAGCACACAGTATGTTATAGTAGGCCACAGTGAGCGGCGCCAGTATCATGGCGAAACCGACTTTATGGTTGGCGAGAAGGCTGCCATAGTCCTTGACCATGGGATGACTCCAATAATTTGCGTTGGGGAAAGCCTGCAGCAGCGCGAGCGCGAGCTGACTATGGATTACATCCGCTATCAGGTGCTTGCGGCGCTCTCCTATATTCCCGATAATAAGCTCCGCCAGTGCGTAATAGCCTATGAGCCAATTTGGGCCATAGGAACCGGCAAAACCGCCACCGCTGTCCAGGCCCAGGAGGTTTGCGAGTGCATCCGCCGGGTTATCCGCGAGCGCCGTGGCGCAAGAGTCGCAAGAAGCGTCAGCATCCTCTACGGCGGCTCTATGAACGCTAAAAATGCCGAGGAGCTTCTATCCATGCCCGACATCGACGGTGGCCTTATAGGGGGAGCATCCCTAAAACCTGAGGAACTTTCCAAAATTATCGCTGCAGTAGCCGCCGTAACCGGAGAGGAGAATAAATGAAAAAAATTCCGACTGCCCTATTAATAATGGACGGTTTCGGTCTTGCCCCCGCCAGTAGCGCCAATGCCATAAGCAGGGCATATACTCCTGTTCTTAACGAACTTTTTGCTATCTGTCCAAATTCCACGTTACAGGCCTCTGCCATGGATGTGGGACTTCCCGATGGCCAGATTGGTAATAGCGAGGTTGGCCACACAAATATTGGAGCAGGCCGGGTGGTGTTTCAGGTGCTTCCCCGCATTTCAAACTCAATTACGGACGGCAGCTTTTTTGATAATAAGACGTATGCCTCTGCCATGGATGCCTGCCGTGAAAGGGGAACTGCCCTTCACCTTATGGGCCTTTTATCCGATGGAGGAGTGCATAGCCATATTAGCCACCTTTTCGCTCTGTTGGAAATGGCAAAGCGCAGAGGACTAAACAGGGTTTTTGTTCATGGCTTTTTAGACGGGCGGGACGTTTCCCCCTCAAGCGGAGCGCAATTTGTTGCGCAGCTTCAGAAGAAGATTGTCGAGCTTGGCCTTGGCAGTATTGCCACAATTCAGGGCCGCTTTTATGCCATGGACAGAGACAGACGATGGGACAGAGTTGAAAGGGCCTACGAGACAATGGTGCTTGGCGTGGGCATGCAAAACCCCGACCCAGTTAAGGCCGTGGAGGAAAGTTACAGAAACAATATTACCGATGAGTTTATGGAGCCCGTTGTATGTGACCCGGAGGGCATGATAAAGTCTGGCGACAGCGTTATTTTCTTTAATTTCCGTCCGGACAGGGCAAGAGAAATTACCTACGCCCTCACTCAGCCGGACTTTGACGGATTTGTCCGCCCCAACGGTCCATTGGAGCTTAGCTTTGTCTGCACTGCCCGCTACGACGAAAAGCTAACCGGCCTTCCCGTGGCATTCCCTCCCGAGGAACTTGAAGACACTTTCGGAGACTATATAAGCAAGCTCGGTCTTACCCAACTTCGCATTGCCGAAACGGAAAAGTACGCGCACGTTACCTTTTTCTTTAATGGCGGAATAGAAAAGATCTGCGACGGAGAAGATAGAATTTTGGTACCCTCGCCTAAGCAGTTTCCTACCTATGACCTCATCCCTGAAATGAGTGCCAACGAGGTGGCCGACAAGTGCGCCGAGGCAATTGGCAGCGGCAAGTACGATGTTGTGGTCTGCAACCTTGCTAACTGCGATATGGTCGGTCACACCGGCGTCATAGAGGCCGCAATAAAAGCTGTTGAAACCGTTGATGCCTGTGTTGGACGCATAGTCACTGCTGTTTCCGAGATGGGCGGAACCATTTTAGTAACTGCTGACCATGGCAATGCCGACTGTATGGTAGCTCAGGACGGACAGCCTCATACTGCCCATACCACAAACCCCGTTCCCTTCATTATCTGCGGCGCGGACGTTAAACTGAAAAGCGGCCGCCTTTCCGACATAACACCCACCATGCTGGACCTTATGGGCATCAAAAAACCCGATAAAATGACCGGCGAAAGTCTGATTATAAAATAAAAACAGAACCTTAAAGGAGAAAGACTATGTTTGTAAATAACTATTGCGAAATTATTGACGTTCATGCCAGGGAGATCCTTGACTCCCGCGGAAACCCCACAATTGAGGTAGAAGTTGCCCTCACAGATGGCACCATCGGTCGTACCGCCGTTCCTTCCGGCGCCTCCACCGGCATTTTTGAGGCCTGCGAGCTTCGTGACGGCGACAAGAACCGTTATTTGGGCAAGGGCGTTTTAAAGGCAGTTGAAAATGTTAACACCGAGATCGCAGAGGCTATGGTAGGGCTTAATGCCATGGATCAGCCCTCTATAGATAAGCTTCTAATCGAGCTTGACGGAACTGCCAACAAGACCCGTCTTGGCGCAAACGCCACCCTCGGCGTATCTCTTGCCTGCGCAAAGGCGGCGGCAGAAGCTCTCGGTATGCCTCTTTACACCTACATCGGCGGCTGCAATGCCAAGACCCTGCCTGTTCCGATGATGAATGTTCTAAACGGCGGAGCTCATGCAACAAACTCTGTTGACATTCAGGAGTTCATGATAATGCCCATATCCGCGCCTAACTTCCGAGAGGCTCTGCGTATGTGCGCCGAGGTGTTCCACACCTTAAAGAAGGTCGTTCCCTCCTCCGGCGTAGGCGATGAGGGCGGCTACGCTCCTGACCTTGCCTCTGACGAGGACGCTCTCAAGGCATTGGTTGAAGCCATCGCCAAGGCTGGCTACAAGCCGGGAGATGACTTCATGATTGCTATGGATCCCGCTGTTTCCGAGTGGTTTGACGAAAAAGACGGTTGCTACCATCTGCCTAAACGTGGCAACGTTATGACCCGTCAGCAGATGGTCGATATGTGGGTGGACTTTGTTAACAAGTATCCTATCATTTCCATCGAGGACGGTATGGCCGAGGACGACTGGGAGGGCTGGAAGATGCTCACTGATG
>CAZNUD010000058.1:0-8165 GCA_964576195.1 uncultured Oscillospiraceae bacterium
GGCTTAGTCCAAGTTAATACGAATTCCATCGGCTTGCTGCTTGGTAGCAAGCCGTTTTTATTAACCATTTCACGTCATGTATTAAATATAAATTATGAATCCAAACAAAGGTTATCAAATTTTGGTTTTCGGTGTCTAATGTTGTTTCTACATAAATTTGTATAAATATAGAGAAATACTCACGCTTATTCATTGTATTGATTAAAAAACAAAATACATTTTGTGGAAAAGAAACGAAAAGTCGTTAAGCATAGGTAAGCTTCTTGTTTTTTAAAAAGGAACATGTTAATATTTCCATAGTAGAATGTGGTTTAATATGCGAATGTTCAGGCTTAAGCGTAGGCAAGGCGTACTCCGCATTAAAAGGGGGAAATTGGGGCAATGGGGGCGAAAAGAAAGATTTTGGTGGTTGATGACAGCATGCTTAATCGGCAGGTAGTATCAAAAATACTTGCGGACAGATACGAGATAGTTGAGGCGGAAAACGGGCTGCAGGCTCTTGACATGTTGAGAGAGAAGGGCAGCGAGATTTCGCTTGTTATACTTGATATCGACATGCCAGTCATGGACGGCTTCACCTTCCTTTCCGTGCATAGGTCAAACCCCGACATCTCCTACATTCCCGTTATAGTAACCACCAAGAATGACGACGAGGACAACGAAGTAAAGGCGCTTTTAGCAGGTGCGTCAGACTTTATCACGAAGCCTTACAGGTCAAAGGTCATTCGCCATAGGGTAGATGCTATCATTAAACTATGCGAGAACGTCGCAATGATCAACCGTCTTGAATATGACAGACTAACCGGTGTTTACAGCAAGGAGTTTTTTTATAAATACGCCAGACAAATGCTGGATGAAAACCCAAATGAACGCTTTGACATTATTTGCAGTGACATTAAAAGCTTTAAGCTTTTAAACGATGCTTATGGAACCAAAACATGCAATGAAATATTGATCAATCTTGCCGAGATATGTACCGAGACTGTTGGCGAGAGCGGCATATGCGGACGGCTGGGTGTGGACATGTTTGCAATGCTTGTAAAGCACCGGGAGGACTACACTCAGGATCTATTTGCCCAGCTTAACAGCAAGGTTAACAGCTTTGAGATACCTATTGCGATTGTGGTTAAATACGGTGTTTTTATTGTCGATGACTTGTCTCTGCCAATTACCCAGATGTGCGACAGGGCTATACTGGCCGGCATGGGCCTTAAGCAGAAATATGACAAGCTTTTTGCCTACTACGACGGTTCCCAGCTCCAGGCTCTTTTAGACGAGCAGGCAATTACCAACTGCATGGAAACCGCCTTGGAGAAAAAACAGTTTTTAGTTTATTTGCAGCCAAAATACAACATAAAAAACCGCAAGATATATGGCGCTGAGGCTTTAGTTCGCTGGGCTCACCCTGAAAAGGGTTTTATGTCGCCGGCACAGTTTATTCCGCTGTTTGAAAAAAACGGTTTTATCTACAAGCTCGATCGCTATGTATGGGAAGAAACCTGCAGCATTTTAAGAGACTGGCTGGATAGGGGAATTGAGGCGGTACCCGTTTCGGTGAATGTGTCCCGCTACGATTTCTATGATCCGTCGCTGCCCGATGTGTTTTTAAACCTGGTGGAAAAATACCAGCTTAAGCCAAACATGCTGCATCTGGAAATAACAGAGTCTGCCTATACGGAGGATCCAAATCAAATAATTGAGATGGTCAGAAAGCTTAGGCACCATGGTTTTATTATTGAGATGGACGACTTCGGTACAGGTTACTCATCCCTTAATATGCTAAGCCAGTTGCCCATTGATATATTAAAACTGGACATGAAGTTTATTCAAAATGAGGGCAGCAATAGCAAGGGACGTAATATTCTCAGCTTTGTCATAAGCCTTGCCCGATGGATGGACCTTACGGTTAATGCAGAGGGAGTTGAAACTGAGGAGCAGGTCGAGCACCTTAAAGTAATGGACTGCAACTATGTGCAAGGATTTTATTTTGCAAAGCCCATGCCCTGTGTGGAGTTTACGGATTTGCTCTGTTCAGGTGATGTTGACAAAGACGATCCCGAGTTTCGGAGCAAGTACTCCGAAACCAGCATGGAGATAAGTGTAAAAGAAAACAAATGTCCTAAGGGCAATATGCTTATTGTGGATGATATCCATGTTAGCCGCAAGGTGTTGCGAGGCTTTTTTGAAAAACAATTCACCATTGTCGAGGCGGGAAACGGTGCGGCAGCCTTAGAGTACGTAAAGGCTCATAATGAAGAGATCGACATAGTTCTGTTGGACCTTGTTATGCCGTTTATGGACGGGTTTCAACTTCTGGAGGCTCTTAAGTCTGATGAAAGGCTAAGGCACATCCCCGTCGTTGTGACCTCCCAGTACGGCGAGGGTAACGAGGAAAGAACCATAGAAATGGGCGCGCTTGACTATATTTCAAAGCCCTACAACGAGAAGTTGGTGGTTCGGCGTGTAAACAACGCCCTTGCCAGCGCCGCGTTAAGCAGGGTGCAGGGCTAAGCTTTTTAAGTTTAAAGTCGGGGCGGTGCCTTATTACTTGTGGATGAAGCACCTTTGTGATACACTTGTTAAGGTTGTCAAATATTAGTATTTTCTCTTACATATTAGTGTTTTCCTCGACTAAAATGGAGGGTGGAACTATCATGAATTATACTAGAAAGATTCTTGTGGTTGACGATAGCCCGGTTAACCGCATAATTATGGCAAAAATCCTGTCCGATAACTTCGAGATAATTGAAGCGGAGGACGGACTTGACGCAATGCAGATATTGGCCCAAGAGGCCGAAAGCATTTCTCTTATCATTCTCGATATTGTCATGCCAATTATGGACGGTTACACTTTCCTTGAAAACTATAGCAAAATCCCTCATGCAGGCAGCATTCCCGTTATTGTTGCAACACAGATGGACAGCGAGCATGATGAGGTTCGCGCTCTTGCCGCGGGCGCAGCGGACTATATTACAAAACCATACAAGCCCGATGTTATTTGCCATAGGATTAACAACATTATAAAACTGCGCGAGACTGCCGCCTTTATTAATACTATTGAAAGAGATCTGTTGACCTCCCTTTATACCAAGGAGGCTTTCTATACCAGGGCAACCTCGCTTATATCCCATGAGCCCTCAAATATGTTCGACGTGGTTTGTGTGGACATTGAAAACTTCCGCCTTGTAAACGACCTTTTTGGCGAGGCAGAGGGAGACAGGCTTCTTTGCACCATGGCAGAGTCCCTGGATGCTATTGTTGGCAGCGTGGGTGGAATTGTCGGGCGCTTGGGCGGCGACGTTTTCGTGGCCATAATGCCTGTACTGGACCAGCTTCAATGGCAGGAGTTTGCCGAGGAGTTTCATAATAAGCTTAAAGGTCATAAAATGCCCACAAACATTCAAGTAAAGTATGGCATTTACCGCACTATAGACCGACATCTCAGTATTCGCGCCATGTGCGACAGGGCGCTCCAGGCTCTCGAATCCATTAAGGGCAAATACGGCATCATCCATGCCTATTACGATGACGAGATGGGCGAGCGCCGTAAATACGAGCTTGAGCTTACAAATGACATGAAGCGGGCCATCAGTGAAAGCCAGTTTAAGATATACTATCAGCCCAAATACGACCTTAACACCGAAAAAATCTTTGGTGCGGAGGCGCTCGTGCGATGGGATCACCCTGAGAAAGGGTTGATTTCACCTGCAGGCTTTATCCCCGTTTTTGAAGCCAATGGCTTTATAACCCAACTGGATTTCTACGTTTGGGAAGTTGTTTGTAAAAATTTGCGAAAATGGATAGATGAAGGAAAAAATCCTCCTTCAATATCTGTTAACGTTTCTAGGATAGACATATACAACGACGCTCTGCCCGAAATGCTTATGGGTCTGATAGATAAGTATCAGCTTCAGCCCAAAATGCTGCATCTTGAGATTACGGAAACGGCCTATGTAAAAAACCAACTGCAGCTCATCAGTATGGTTAATCGTCTAAAAAAATGCGGGTTTATCATTGAAATGGACGACTTCGGCTCAGGTTTTTCCTCCCTTACTATGCTTTCGGAAATCCCTGTAGATGTTATTAAGCTTGATATAAGTCTGCTTTCTAATCGAAAGAAAAGTGAAAAAAGCACAAGTGTTTTGCGCTTTATTATAAACCTTTCCAGAGAGCTTGGTATTCCCGTTATTGCCGAGGGTGTGGAAACCAGAGATGACTTAAACTACCTTAAGGCGCTTAAATGCAAATATGGTCAGGGCTTTTATTACTGCAAGCCTGTTACCGAAGATGATTTTAGTAAGATTTTGGCAGAAAGATACGCCGCCGAGCATGGGAGCGTTAGCGAGGCCGAGGAGAGCATTGGCTGCATGGAGCAGAACCTTGAGGGCGCTCTGGGCATCTTACCCTGCGGACTTGCAAGGTTTGATTTGTCGGCAGGAAGGCTTATATCCTGCAACGAAATTTTTGCCCGCATTCTCGGTTATAAGGAGCCTAAAGAGCTTTGCAGCGCAAACCCCGCCATTGAGAGCCTTTTTGATGTTCAATTTCGTGAAATTTGCTCCGATATGATGGATAAGCTCCGCTCTGGGGCAATGAGCACTGCCGAAGCTTTCGGAGTTTTGCCCGAGTCCAGAAACGGAGGCAGATCCCAGTGTACGCTTTTGCTTAAGAGCACTAAGATTGGCGGCAGGGATGTGGTGTTTGCACTTCTTTCGGACTTTACAGAGGAATATGCAGAGTCGGCAAGCTATAATGACCTCAAGGCTATTATAAGCAATTTGCCCGGTGGACTTATTAAGTTCAACGCCGATGACTATCAGATTGATTTTGTTTCTGACTCCTTCAGCGAGCTTACCGGTTACACCGGTGAGGAGATTATACTTAGATACGCCGGACGCTTTGATAAAATGCTATTTGGGGGGGATAGGGAATACACCCTTGTCCATATGGCGGAGCAACTTAATATGTACGGTGAGGCTGTATGCGACCACCGCCTTGAACTACTTGACGGTAAGACCCGGTGGTTTACAACTATCATCAGGCTTATCAGAGATGGCGCGGGCAACCGTTGGTGCTATGCTGTTGTTAAAGACAAAACCGACCAGACCATGGGACAGCTTAATAGTATGAATACCAACATTGATAGCCTGACTCAGTTGCTTAACAAAACGGCCTTTGAAAAGCTGGCTGCGGAAAGGCTTGCTTCAGAGTGCGAAAACTGCGCCCTTATTATGCTCGACTTGGACAATTTTTTCCTTGTCAACGAAAATTACGGACATAAACATTGCGATGAGCTGTTACGAGTATTGGCGGATTTTTTGCGCAGCGAATTTAGGGAAAACGATATTATTGCCAGGTTTGGCAGCGACGAGTTTGCAGTTTTGATTACCAGCTTAACTCGGCCGGAAGGCGTTTTTGAACGAATGAATAGTATTTGCAAGCGCATGATTGCTCAAATTGGGGTGTCCTGTTCCATGGGCGTTGCCTTAGGAAGCCAGGAATGCTCCGCTTATGAGGTCCTTTTCTCACAGGCTGTAAGGGCCATGAGAGAGGTTAAGAAAAAAAGCAAAAACGGCTGCGTAATATACGGAGAGGAGCTTGGCTAATACTGGACTTTATATCCATTTAAGGAGAGCGTAATGAGCAAATTAACAGAAAAACTTTCAGTATATGGCGTTAACATACCGGCGGTACTGGAGCGCTTCGTGGGCGACGAGAAAATGTATATCCACTGCCTTCACCTTTTCGTAGATGACAAGACCTTTCCGGAGCTTGGCTATGCTATTGATGCGGGGGATTATAAGACAGCCTTCGAGAAAGCCCACTCGTTAAAGGGAGTGTCGGCCAATTTGGGACTAAAGCCTCTTTTTGACACCATATGTGATATAGTCGACCCACTTCGTGCAGGAGAAACACAGGGGCTTGATGAATTGTATGGCAATGTTATGATAGCCCTTGAGCAGGTAAAGGCAATAATGAAATAGAATATTCATCATACATAAAAACCGGCACAGCATGGCTGTGCCAGTTTTTAGCAGTTTATAAACGCTGCAAGAAACATAGGGAAAAAGTGGCGGGAACAAATTGCTTAACATTCTTGTAACAATTACTTTACACGGAAAGAGAGTTGTGCTATTATCATTTTAATTAGGTTTTAAGACCTTAGATTAGCCTTCGGCTGCTTGGTTGAAGGTAAAATTACTTTGGAGGTAAAATATGAACACCAAGAAACTTCTTGCGCTGCTTCTCACAGTTATAATGCTTGTTGGCATTATGGCTGCATGCGCTCCCAAGGCCCCCGTAGAGACGCCTGAAGAGCCGACTAGTCCTGCAGAAACTCACGAAACCTTTGACCTTTCAGTATGTCTTGCTGCTGAACCTAACTCCATTGACCCAGCTATTAACTCCGCGGTTGATGGTGCAATCATGATTCAGCACTTCTTTGAAGGTCTGTTCAAATGGGTTGATGATGGTAAAGGCAATGCCATTTTAGCTGACGGTCAGGCAACTGTTGAGGATAAGGTAGCTAACGAAGACGGCACCGTTACCTATACCTTCAAAATCCGTGAAGATGCAAAGTGGAGCGATGGCACACCCGTTACCGCTAACGACTTTGTATATAGCTGGCAGCGCCTTGCAGACCCCACCACAACCGCTGACTATTGCTACATGATAGATATGGTTTGCGGTTATGACGAGGTTCAGGTAGGCACTCCCACCGGTGAAATGAAAACCGTTACTGACGAAGAAACCGGTGAGACCAGCGAGGAAGAAGTCATGGAATATGACCCCACTCTCCTGCAGGTTTCCGCTCCAAATAATGATACCTTTGTTGTTAACCTTAAGAACGACTGTGCATATTTTGGAGAAATCTGCGCATTCCCCGCAACCTATCCTGTCCGTAAGGACGTTATTGAGGCTGCTGGCGATCAGTGGACTTTCGATACTGCAACCTATGTTGGAAACGGCCCCTATATTATGGGAGAATGGGTTCACAACTCCTATATCAAGGCTCTTCCAAATGAAAATTATTACGACGTAGAAAGCCTTGGCCCCGACTCCATCACCTTCCAGCTCATGGACGATGCCAATGCTATGTTTTCCGCTTTCCAGAGCGGCACTCTTCAGTTTATTGAAGAAGTTCCCACCGATGAGGTTACTACACTTCTTGCCAGCGGCGATCTGAATATTGTTCCATACATCGGAACATATTTCTGCTGCTTTAACACTCAGAAGGCTCCCTTTGACAACGCTCTTGTTCGTGAAGCATTCTCTCTTGCAATTGACCGCAATTATATCTGCGAGCAGGTTAAACAAACTGGTGAGGTTCCCGCTTCCGGTTTTATTCCCGCTGGCGTTAACGATGCGGAAGGCGTCTCCGGAGATGATTTCCGCACAATTGGCGGCGACTACTACTCTGTAGCGGACGCTGATTACGAGGCAAATTGTGAAAAGGCTCGCACCCTTCTTGAAGAAGCCGGCTATCCTAACGGCGAAGGCTTCCCTGCAATTGACTACATCTACAACACCAATGACGACCACAAGGCAATTGGCGAGGCCCTCCAGCAGATGTGGAAGACCGTTCTTAATGTTGACGTTAACTTGACAAACCAAGACTGGGCTGTTTTAATTGACAACCGCAAGAATGGAAACTTTCAGATTAGCCGTCATGGCTGGATTGCCGACTATAACGATCCCTGCACCTTCCTCGATATGTGGTATACCGGCGGTGGTAACAACGATGCACACTATAGCAATGCGGAGTACGACGCATACATCGACGCAGCGAAGGCAACCACCGATCCCGTTGAGCGCATGAAAAACTTCCACGCTGCTGAAGATCTTGTTGTGGGTAAGGATTATGCCATTGCCCCCATCTACTTCTACACTCAGCGCTACATGCTTGCCGAAGACATTAGCGGCATGTATTACAGCCCGCTTGGCTACTTCTTCTTCAGTTATTGCACAAAGGGCTAAGCAAATCAAAATAAAAAGGGCCGTCCTATTTGGGCGGCCTTTTTATTCTAATTTAGTTGATCCCTATACCGAAGTAAGAGCTATATAGCTCTTGGATTGTTTGACCAATGGCTAATAATTTTTGTTATTAACGGTTAGTAACAGACAAAAGGTACAAAATACTTTCGTCTATTAGAAAAGGTTCAGAA
>CAZNUD010000059.1:0-7267 GCA_964576195.1 uncultured Oscillospiraceae bacterium
CGCTATAAGCAAATTGCCGGCACTCTCTCGGGGGGAGAGCAGCAAATGCTCGCCATGGGTAGAGCCCTTATGTCAAAGCCCAGCCTGCTGATGCTTGATGAGCCATCTATGGGCCTTGCACCGATTTTGGTGGAGCAAATTTTTGACATTATCAAGGAGCTGAACAACGCCGGAACCACCATTCTTTTGGTGGAACAGAATGCGCAAATAGCCCTCTCCATTGCGGACAGAGGATACGTTCTTGAAACCGGAAAAGTTGTTACCACAGCAGACGCTGCAACACTTCTTAATGACGACTCCGTTAAGAAGGCCTATCTGGGCGGTTGAGAAAAGCAAAAATGCACAAGCTGGCCGCCGTGCCTCCTAATTGGAGTAACGGCGGCTATATTCTATTGACTTGTTAGCTCGGCTTGGGGTATACTCACTTATGGTTAGCTTTCCCACGAAAGGGGGACTTTTTTTTGAAAATTCTTTACCTAATAAACTTTGCCGGCAAGGCCGGAACTGAAAAATATGTTGAAAACCTTATAAGAATACTGGGAGAGGATAAAATCATCCCCTACTTGGCATATAACGTCCCCGGCGAGCTTTCGGAAAAGCTTGAAAACTTAGGCGTTCCCAGCCTTCAGCTTAACATGAACAAGACAGCAGTTTTTTCCGCCTCTAAAAGGCTTGCAGCTTATTGCCGGGAGAACCAAATTGACGTTATACACGCTCAATATCCCCGGGAAAATCTGATTGCGCTCCTTGCAAAGCAGCATTATCCCAGCCTTAAGGTTGTGCTTACAAATCACCTTACCCTGCGGCTTAGCGGTGCCAGCGGCGCTGTATGGAGACTACTTAACCGTCACTTTACCCGAAAAAACCACCGCATAATTGCCGTATGCAATGAGGGCAGGGACATTATGCTTGAAAACAAGGTTGCTGCCGACAAAATACAGGTTATCTTCAACGGTATTGAACCAGACGGGGCACCTACCAAAAACAACGCAATACGCCGTGAGCTGGGCCTTGAAGATAACTGCTTCGTTTTCACTATCCTTGCGCGCTTTTCTCCAGAAAAGGGACTGGGTTTTTTGCTGGATGTTCTTTGCAGGCTTAAATCCCAAGTGGACAAGCCCTTCTGCTGCCTAATATGCGGAGATGGTGATATGTTTGGCCACATTGGAGACCGTGTTAAGGAATTGGGACTTGAAGAGGAGTGCCGGCTTTTAGGTTACCGAAACGACACCAGGGAGATTCTTCTTGGCTCGGATGCCTACATCTGCACTTCAAGCAGAAACGAGGCCATGAGCTTTGCAATACTTGAAGCCATGAATGCGGGCTTGCCTCTGGTGGTAACTGATGTAGGCGGTAACCGCGATTTGGCGGAAACTGACATTCAGTGCGGCTTTGTGCTTGAGTACGGCGATGTATCCGGCTTTGCAAATGCTTTAAGGCAGCTAATGGAGAATGATGCTCTGCGCCAAGAATATTCAAAATGTGCTACTGACAAAATTAATAAGAGCTTTGACTTGTATAAGCTTGCAAACGATGTTTTTCAAGCATACAAATAATTGGAGGAATGTAAAATGATAGACGAAAACGGAAAACTATTTGGAAAAATCAATTTAATTGACCTTATTATCGTAATTCTTGTTTTGGCTCTTGTTGCCTTTGTGGCAATAAAAGTTATTAACCGACAGGATCCCGAAGCCGACTATAAGCAGGTCGAAATCAGCTTTTATTCCGAGGAAGTACCCGATTATGTTACTGAATACCTCCAGCAAGGTGACAGCGTTCTGGACTTCACCGAAAACATTACCATGGGCACAGTTGTAAACTTTGAACTGGGTGCTCCTCAAAGCTATCTGACCGGTACCAGCGGCGATGTTCAGAGAGTCGAAAAGGAAGGCTACAAGTCCGTTTCTCTTACCGCCGCTACTTCCTGCACGATAACAGAGCACGGTGCCCTTATCGGCGGAACCCTTTACGGCGTTGGTAACACTATGGTCATCTTTTCTGGAAAGGCAAAGTTATGGGTTAAATTAAGCAGCATCGAAGTGATCGCTTAATCTGCAGACCTCACGATATTTTTACGAAAGCGAGGTGGCAGCGTTGCTCTCCTCAAGCATTTTAGGAAGAATATATTACATTTGGACATACAGCACAGTGTTTTCGTGGCTGGAAGTAGTATATCAAGCTTTTAGCCGTTCCTTTGCAAACAGCAAAGTCATACACATTTTTGTGCGCGAGGGCATTACGGAAAAGCTGTATGAAAATTCGCTTTTTGCCCGTATTTTTAAGTGGATCTTTGATTTGATAACAGGGCTAATTTCTAAGCTGATCACATCAGTACGCTTCTTGGCAAAGGGCAGTGCCACCGAGCGATTTATTAACCGCTTTATAAAAAGCTCCTATTTAATTAACTATGAGACCTTTCTTGGCGGTTTCATACTGCTGATGTTCATCATCCCCCACGATTATTGGTCAAACACCTATGCTCTTTTTGCTGTTCTGGCGCTCTTTTTGCTTTATCAGCTAATGGTAAGCGCCGGCGCAAGAAAGCAGTTTTATATTCACAACATGGGCTTTCCTCTTCTGCTCTTTGCCATTGCCTGTGTTTTCAGCATAGCCTTCAGCAGCGCCAGAAGCGACAGCCTCCGTGTCCTGCTTTTTTATGTTACTTCTCTTATGTTCGTATACCTTATTGCTGCGGACATTACGACTAAAGAACGTCTTATGAAGCTTTTGGGCTTTATCTATTTTGCAGTTGTAATTACTGCACTTTACGCCGTTTATCAGCGCTATGTGGGCGTTGATGTTAGCTCCAGCCTCACAGACCTGGAAAGCAACAAGGGCGTTCCGGGCAGGGTTTTTTCATCTCTGGGCAACCCCAATAACTACGCTGAGTTTCTTGTGATTATGACACCTTTGGCTGCGGTTTTTGCTGCCAATGTAAAGCGAAATTGGGTCAGGCTGGGCTTATGTCTGTCACTTGCTTTACCTGCCATGGCACTTTTGATGACCTATTCGCGCTCCGGTTGGATCTCAATGTTCCTTGCCTGCGTCGTGTTCGTTTATTACGCTAACAAGAAGCTGCTACCCGCCTTTTTTATCATCTGTCTTGGATTTATTCCTTTGCTGCCTGACAGCGTTTTTATACGTTTCGGCACCTTGCTAAACCCAGACGACAGTTCAAATATGTTTCGCATATATATCTGGATGGGCGCTATGCAGATAGTCCGTGATTTTTTCCTTACGGGCATCGGTTTAGGACCGGACAGCTTTGCGGCAATATACCCCACATATGCCAACCGCCATGCTCTTATCGGCGCGCCGCACAGCCATATGGTATATATGGAGCTTATTATTGAGCTTGGCATTCTGGGCTTTATCGCCTTCATGTGGTTTATGCTTCGCCTTTGGAAGGAAACAGCCAGCGACGCTTGCCGCAGCAAGGATAAAACAATTGTTTACGTGCTCTCCGCCTGCATAGGGAGTCTTATAGGCATTGCCTTTACTTTCTGGGTGGAGTATGTCTGGTATTACCCCCGCACCTTCTTCGCCTTCTTTATCCTGGCAGGCATCTCCATGGCGGCAATAGGCATTTCAAAAAACAAAAAAGCCTCAGGCTTTTAAATAGGAAAGTGATTTACGACCAATGACCAATACAAATACTAAGCGCGTAATTCTGGCCGCTATGTTTACGGCCCTCACAGCCGTTTCAACAATCGTTGTGCAAGTGCCCTCCCCGACCGGCGGTTATCTTAATGCCGGAGACACAATGGTTGTTTTAGGCGCATTTATTCTCGGCCCATTCTGGGGCGCTGCGGCGGCCGGCATCGGTTCTGCTTTGGCAGATCTTATATCCGGACATTTGATTTATCTTCCCGCAACGCTTATAATAAAAGCCCTTATGGCTTTATTTGCCGGCCTTATTCTTCGCAAAGGCGGCCAAAAAAGACCCCTTCCCTACATTATCCTCGGCAGCGCTGTGGCTGAACTTATTATGATTGCTGGCTACTTTGCCTTTACCGCAATAGTGCTCAACTTTGGCTGGGGCGCCGTTGTGGAGATCCCCGGCAACTGTGTGCAGGGCATCTTCGGCGCTGTGGCCGGCTGCGTGCTGTTTATTTCATTAGATAGATTTACCGATAGCGCTAACAACTTTTGATTTTGGAGTATATTAATGATTACAGTAAACAATCTTTCCCTGCAATTCGGCGGTCAAAAACTTTTTGACCGAGTGGACCTGCAATTTACCGCCGGTAATTGCTACGGAATCATCGGCGCAAACGGCGCAGGCAAATCAACCTTTCTTCGTATACTCTCCGGCGAGCTGACGGGCTTTGACGGAAGCGTTAGTATTAATAAGAAACGTCGCATGTCAGTTCTAAAGCAGAACCAGAACATGTACGATGAGTATAACGTAATAGACACGGTCATAATGGGCAATAAGCGCCTATATGATTGCGGAAAAGAGAAGGACATCATTTACGATAAGCCGGATTTTTCCGACGCTGACGGCATTCGCGCAGCGGAGCTTGAGGACGAATATGCAGAGCTTGGGGGCTGGGAGTCCGAAAGCGATGCCTCCCGAATTTTACAGGGCCTCGGTATTACCACGGACCTGCATTACAGCCAAATGAGCGAGCTTGAGGGCCGCCAAAAGGTTAAGGTTCTGCTAGCTCAGGCGCTTTTCGGTCACCCGGACATTATTCTGCTGGACGAGCCTACAAACAACCTTGACCTTGCCAGTGTCGTTTGGCTTGAGGATTTTTTGCTGGACTACGACGGAACTGTGCTGGTTGTCTCCCATGACCGCTACTTTCTCAACACCGTTTGTACCCACATTGTTGATATTGACTTCGGCAAGATCAGGATGTACGTGGGTAACTACGACTTCTGGTACGAGTCCAGCCAGTTGATGCAAAAACTAATGAAAGACCAGAACAAGAAGGCCGAACAGAAAATTGAGGAACTGCAAAGCTTTATCCGCCGCTTCTCTGCAAATAAATCCAAGTCTCGCCAAGCCACCAGCCGTCGGAAGCTTATAGATAAGCTCTCTGTTGAAGAAATGCCTGCCTCCTCCCGGCGCTATCCCTGGGTTGGATTCAAGGCAGAACGCGAACCAGGTAAAGACAGGCTTTTTGTCACCGATTTAAGCAAAACTGTTGACGGAGTAAAAGTCTTAAACAAGGTCAGTTTCATTATGGCTAAGGACGACAAGATTGCCTTAACAGGCAAAAATGAAATTGCCGTTACTACCCTTTTCAAAATCCTCGCAGGGGAGCTCGAACCGGATGAGGGCGAAGTAAAATGGGGTGTTTCCACCACGCAGGCCTATTTTCCCAAGGACAACGGCGAATATTTCGATAACTGCGACTATGACATTATGGACTGGATGCGGCAGTTTTCCGAGGACAAGCGTGAGAGCTATTTGCGCACCTTCCTCGGCCGCATGCTGTTTTCCGGTGATGATGTGTATAAGCTCGTTAAAGTGCTCTCCGGTGGTGAAAGGGTTCGTTGCATGATAAGCAAAATGATGCTTTCGGGAGCTAATGTGCTCTTATTTGACCAGCCCACCAACCATCTTGACCTTGAAAGCATTGCAGCCTTAAATAATGGTATGGACTCCTTTCCCTTCAACATTATCTTCTCTAGCCACGACCACCAGCTTACCCAAACGGTTGCAAACCGCATAATTGAGTTGACCGACAACGGCTGCATTGACTGCATGTGCAGCTACGATGAATACATGAATATTGCAGAAGCATCAAAGCCCGAATCTTAAAATGGAGAGCGAAAAAGAGACAGTCTTTTAAGACTGTCTCTTTTCTAAATGAAGCCCTATGCTTATGGCCATTCTCATTTGCCGAAGCCAAGTGCAACATCATAACAAAAGCCAATGGCCTACATCCGGCACTTTCACCGCAAAGGAGAAAACAAAACGGCAAGGTGGTCTTCAAATTGGTACGCCTGATGCGATTCGAACGCACGACCTTCAGAGTCGGAGTCTGACACTCTATCCAACTGAGCTACAGGCGCATATTTGCAACAGGCTTATTATAACAAACCCGCTTTCAAATGTAAAGTAAAATAGAGCTGTATTGCAAAGTTGCGATTTTCTGAGCATAATCATAAAAAACCGTCAAATTAGTTTATCTACTAACTAATTTAGCGGTTTTATATTATACTATTTAATTATTTCTTTACCTATTTCCTCGTCCTCACCGGAGCCGAGAGGCATACCATAAAGCTCGGTGAAAACCATGTTATAGGTATCTCCAGATTTGTCTGTTTCAGCGGGAAATGCACCGGTCATTTCATTTTCCATGGCCACGAAATCCAGATAACTATCACCCGTGGGTATCATAGGGCCAATCGGCCTGTGGTTATTTGTGCCCAAAGCTTCACACTCCTTTCGCCAATAGTTTTCCGCAAAAAAGTACAAATTATTAGGTGATTGACGGTTTTGGCCGAATATGCTATCATTTAACAAGCGATTTCGTCCAAGGAGTGTATTATGAATACGATAATGAACGAAGCCTGCAGAATTTGTAAGCAGACAAAAGCATACACAGCCAGTGAGTTTCCTCTGTCCAGCGGAGTTGCCTGTGCAGATTGTACGGCAAAGACTTCTGAGACCTTTCAGTTTTACTATAACAACTATGCCAACAGCCGTCCCACACCCAAGCAGATGAAGGACAATATTGCTTTTTTGCACAATAAAAAAAGTCGCTATGAAGCTTTTGCCCCCAACGTGGATAGTTGCCTATACACCGTTGATACGCTTGTTATGGCGGACTTTAAAAACCGAATGCTGGCCATCTTCCCCACGGATTCCACAAAAAAACATATTTCCGTTGACCTTGAGCGCTTTCGCCGGGAAAAAAACTGCGAGATTTTTATGTTCGAGGACATAAAGGAAGCAAGCGTTTTAAACAGTGTTAACTCTCAAGAGCGCTTTATTATGCTAACACTTAAAAACGCCGATGCCGGCTTTGCCAAGCTGGTGGTTATACAAAGAGACGCAGACAATTGCGAAGTAAGCGATCTTGATAGCCTTTCTCAGCTTTTCGGCTATGTGCTGCAAAGCCGCAGACAAAAATAGTATTCGAAAACATCCCCATTGCGCGCTGCTTGCGAGCAATGGGGGTTTTTTATTTCGGAAAAATTTTGCTTATAAATGCATTAGGTGAAGTCATTTTTCGCACTTTGACAAAAGACTGAGAAATATAGCGTTTTACTATTTCATTTTTGCCGCTTCTGTTGCATAAATATA
>CAZNUD010000060.1:0-7219 GCA_964576195.1 uncultured Oscillospiraceae bacterium
CGCTGGCTTATTAAATCGCATCTTTATATTGTTCTAGGTGATGGGACGCTAATTTGCAGCTTAAACCTTGAAACGGTCATACTGCTCGTAGCAGTCAAGGCAGTAAGATTTGCCTTCCTGGACCCTGATCCAGTTGTCTCCTGCGGTTTCACCGCAGCATTCGCAGGCGTGGCTGCTGAATATGCGCGCTCTTTCGGGAAGCAGGATTGTGGTTTCCTTAACATCGAAAATATCGGCGGGCTCAGACTGCTGAAGACGCTTAAAGGATTCTTCACGGCTTTGTCCCTCAGGCTGTTTTTTAAGTACAAGGCGAATAGATTTTCCACTGTTACGCTCATAGATGGAATAGGCCTGCTTGCCTGTCATGTGGAAAAGCAGATTGCCCTTACCTAAGCTGCAGCCCAGGATCACCTGAATGGCATCCACGCTGCAGGCATCATTTTCGGAGATGCAAACAATACTCTCGTCCTCGGAAAAGGCAATGTTCAGAAGGTCGATGGCATAAAGGGCGGCTTTATAGCCTATAGTCAGCCCGCCACACTCATGGCCATGAAATTCAACGCATTTTTTCCATAAATCCTGTTTAGTCATAATCATACCTATTCTCCTTGTTCCAATAAATTGTAACAGTAGACACGTCAGTTTCCTGATTAACGCGCCCGTCTGTGGAACGGCTAATCACGATTTCCTCAACCAGAGCCGTTTCCTTATGGGAGAGCTGCCGCTGAAGGCGGGTACGCTCCAGATAGTTAGTGATGGCCTCCCCGAGAGTATAATCAAAGCTCCAGTGCTCGGTGTTATAACTAAGCTCAGGATAATAGCCACTTTTCCACAGATACTCAAATATTTTTGAGATAAGTTCATCGGGGTTGCTTTTTTCTATTCCCAGCTCATCAAAGATAAGCTCAGATATTTCGTCTTTGCGGCGCGTGGGTTTAACGACAAAGCAGTGGCGTCGGGAGCAAAGGTTCATTTTTTCAAGAGTCTCAAAGTCGGATATGGCAGGGGTTTTGTGGGCAAAAACCAAGTCGAATGCTCCGTATAATTCAAGCTTCCCCGCGTCCGCTAAAGCCCAGTCCAATTGCTGAAAACTCGCGTTTGTAACTCCATTTGCCCTGATTTGCTCACAGGCATATCCCAGCATTTTAGGAGATATGTCTACGCCCATTACAGATTTTACTTTACCTGCAAGGGCCAAGCTGTAGCGCCCTGCACCACAGCCCAGATCCAGCGCCGTAGTTTCCGGTGTAATTGCATTTTTCTCCAACAGTGTCTTGAGAAAAATGTTGCTGCCAAAGTCAGGAAGGGGCTTCCCCAAATAGGAGTCAGCCGCATTATCCCATATTTTTTGCTGGCTTATGGAATTGGCGGAGTTTTTCCAGGTTTGCTTTAATTTGCCAAGGCTCATGAAGTTATCTCCTTCTTATGCGGAGGATTAGCCTGTGCGTGCTCATCAGGAAAAGGAACTATTACAGGGATGTTCATATATTCTACCACATGAACATGCAAGTCATAGACACTTTCTATGTTCTTCGAAGTCATTACCTCACGGCCGCCAAAGGCAAAAACCTCAGTATCCTTAAGGAACAAAAATTTTTCACAATACCTGATAGCCAGATTTAGGTCATGGATTACAATAGCCACGCAAATATCATGCTCTTTTGCAATGCGCTTTACCGTGCGGAGCACCTCATGTTGATTTCGGGGATCAAGGTTGCTGGTTGGCTCGTCAAGAAGCAAAAGTCTTGGCTGCTGAGCAAGGGCCATTGCCAGCATAACCTTTTGTGCCTCACCTCCGGAAAGCTCCGAGACATTTTGAACGGAGTATTCCTCAAGCCCCATGTCGCAAATAAGCTGGCTTACTTTTCTTTCGTCCTCACTGGTCGCGCCGAATTTTATATAAGGCTTCCTACCCAGCATGACCGTGTCAAATACGGTCATTTCAACGCTTTCTGTGTTTTGTCTTACATAGGCAATGCTGCGTGCTCTTTTGCTGCCGCTTATTTTAAAGACATCTTTTCCATCAACAAAAACTGTGCTGCCGCGTGTGGGGCAAATCTTATCCATGCATTTTAAAAGAGTGCTTTTTCCCGCGCCATTGTTTCCGAGGATAGCGAGGCATTCGCCGGACTGTATCTCAAAACCCACTCCATTGAGAATTGTTCTGCCACGATTATAGGCAAAATTTATGTTTTTTACATTAACCAATATTTTTGCCCCCCTTGAATAGAAGGAAAATGAACATGGGCGCGCCGAGGAAGGAGGTGATAGCGCCGATCGGCAGCACAACAGGAGAAACTATTATTCTAGCCGCGGTGTCCGCAAGTATGAGAATAAGGGAGCCGGCCACCGCTGAACTGGGGATGAGATAACGATAGTCGTTGCCAACAAAGCGCCGCATGATATGAGGTGCAATAAGACCCACAAAGCTGATTATACCCACAAAGGACACCGCCACAGAAGCTGCCAAAGAGCAGGTAGCCATACTTACCAGCATAACAGACCTGGTGTTTATGCCCAGACTCTTTGCAGTGTCCGCTCCGCAAACCATGGCATTGTAGTTCCAGCCGTTAACAATGAAATATCCCATGGATAGGACAAACACCACGGCTAAAATGAAAAGCTCCTTCCAGCCAGTCCCGCCCAGATTCCCGAAGGTCCAGAATACAATGGCCCCAAGCTTTGTATCGTCAGTAAAATACTGGAGCAAAGTGCTGCCGCCGGTAAAAAGGGAACTGAGAGCCACACCGGCAAGTATAAGCCCTCCGGGGCCGATGTTCTTTTTTAACTGGGAGATGAGAATAATTACAATCGTCGACAGCGAGCCGAACACGAATGCACACAAGGTAACGATATAAGGGTTTTGAATGGTGACTGCGCTGGATGCGGTTTCGGAATTAACAAGGCCGCCGGAAAAAACCACAATGCCTATTGCGGCTCCAAATGCGGCGCCCTGAGATACGCCCAGAGTGGAAGCGGATGCCAGCGGATTACGCAAGACGCATTGCATAACTGCCCCGGAGGAGGCCAGCACAGCTCCAACGATTAATGCGGCAACGACCCGTGGCAATCTTATGCCCATGATAACGGTTTTTGCTCTTTGGTCGCCGGCACCGAAGATAGCGCTCAAAATCTCTTTAAATGAAAAGCTTATGGAACCAACTCCTGCGGCAAGCAAGGATATTGCAAGGGTCATAAGTATCGCGATTATTAACGCCACTCGCTTTCTGGCGGTGAAGCGCCTGTATCTGTCCAGTGGTAAAGTTTTGTTTATATCCATGGCTTTAATTTAGGGTCATTTTGCCATAGCCATAGCCTGAGTCCTCAAGGGTCTTAAGGTAATCGGGCTGACCGAGGAACATATCAAAAATCTCGGAAGCTTTGGCTTCAAAATCAAGGTCTGCAAAGGCATCGGGGTAAAGAAGGGAACCCACATAGTAGCAACTTACCAGCGGGATTTCAACGTTGGTCCAGTGCCAAGTGGAGTTGGGCCACTGATAGAGTTGTCCCTCATTTACAGCCTTGAGTTGGGCAAAGTAAGCGCTATTTTCAGCATAGTCCTGCCTTACCAGTTCCATGCTGCCGACATCAAAAAATATAATGTCGGGGTCCCACAGAATTATCTGCTCCTTGTCCACAAGAAGTCCGCCAATAGAGTCGTACATATCCTTGACAGCGTCATTAGCGTGGAGAATAGTGAAAACGGGGTACTGGCAGTAAACGCCGTCGATGCTGTGGCCGCCCTTGAAGGTTGCACCAGCGCCCAAAACAAGGGGCTTATTGTCCTCCGGAATATCCTTGGTTCTGTTTATTAGGTCGTCTATGCATTCGTCAATATAGCCTATGAGGGCCTCGGCCTTGTCGGAAACACCGCAGGCATCCGCAAGGATGCGCAGGGCTTGGTCATAGTCGTCACCGAACAAGGTGCCTTGAGAAACGGCAACGGTGGGAATACCGGTCTGTGTCTGAATTTCGTCTGCGGTATCCTTGTCATATGTGCAGAGAATAAGGTCTGGCGCGCAGGCGACCAACTCCTCAGCATACCATTCGGCAGCTCCGAGAGTGTTGTTGCCCACATTGGGCAGGTCTTTCCATGTGTCAGTATTCACATAGGCATATGCCATTATGGGGCTTGTTGCGTGCTCGCACTGCTCAATGCCCACTATTTTGTCTGCAATGCCCAGATATGTAATCATTCTGGGGGTGTTCCCTAAAGGAACAATGGAGTTAACGGTTTCGGGAATTTCTACGCTTCGGCCCGTTCCGTCAGTAATTGTTCTGGTACCACCTGCACTATCATCGGGGGTGGTGCTTTCTGCCGGTGTTCCGCAAGCGCAAAGGGCCAGCAGCATTACTGCTACTAACAAAATAGAAATGTGTTTTGTCTTTTTCATTTTTTACCTCTCAACTTATTCTTTGGTTAATGTATACTTTCAACGCCCCGCGAGAAGCGCAGCGTTGCCGTTCAGTCACTAAGCATAATTAGCATAGAACATAATAAAAGCAAGGACAACCCCGGGGGAGGGATGATTTCATATACAAAAACAGAAATATGTCTATATTGTTGACAGATTTTAAATGTTGTGCAAAAATGTAAGTGGTGTTTTATTATAAAACACTTGTTTATTGACCGTTTTTAAGCAGTACTTTCCCATAAGGAGAACCAAGATGCGAGAAAAGAGCAAAAATACCGACAGGCGGACCCTTTATACAAAATTAGTTATTAAGGACACATTTCTGGAGCTTAAGCGAAAAAGAGCTTTAGACAGTATAAGTATAACCGAGCTTTGCAAGTTAGCCGAAATAAGCCGGGGCACATTTTATTTGCACTATGCCAACATTTCCGAGGTGCTGGATGAGCTGATAGATGACGCACTTTCCGAAGTAATGGGAACAGGTGAAAAGTCGGAAGGAGCAGAAGCATTTGAAGGCGAGAAAAGTATTTTTCCGCTTTGCGATTTTATACGTAACAGCAAAAAGTACCGTTGCCTGTTTTCGGACGATACTTTAACAGGCCGTATAGTAAATCAAATTGCAGCAAAGCGTGAAAAGAACTTCCTCAATGGAATGACATCTGAAACCGGTCTTACAGCAGAAGAGTTTAGAGTGCTCTCCTTTTTTCAAATCAGCGGCTGCTATGCCCTTGTAAGGCAGAATATCAGTTTGAGCGAGAGTCAATGGTGTCCCAAGCAGGAGGTCCTTGACAAATTTTTAAAAGCGGGTTATACAGTCTTTGAAAAGTAATAAGAGGACGAAAAACAGTCAAATGGACTGCTTTTCGTCCTTTTTTGGTCGGAGTGGCGGAAACTGCTGTTTTGCTAATAAGCTACCTTAGCGGAGAAAAAAAGCAGATGTATTTTCTAAAAAACAAAGTGTCATTTTTGAGTCGCTATAGTTAAAGAAATGTCCCCCAAGATAACTCAGGACGTTTAATTATATGCATACACGATCTCAAGGGTAGCTATATAGCTAGCCATTTAAGTATCCTCCCTTTCCTAATTTTCAATTATTTCAATGAAGGCTTCTGCACGTATAGCAAAAGCTTCAATTGCAAACCATCTCCTTATCGCTTGAATATTACAAGCGGCTATTATATAATTCTTTATACATATGCTATTTCACAATTAAGGAGGGAGTAGGCATGAAGCAGCTTGGGCATAACAAGCGAGCCTTATCGGTCGCGGCGTTTTCGTTTCTCTTTGCCTATCTCCTGTCGTTCGTATTTGAGGGAAAGGTGCTGTATGAGCTTCTTGAGAGCGCGGATCTGCGTGCTGATACCTACATAATCGCCGCAATAATCGCGCATTTTGCAGGGCTTTTTTCCTGCGGCTATTTTGTGAAATTACCCCAACAGGCACGCCGAGCCATGCTTATCTACTCCTCTGTGTGTCTTGCGGGGGCTGTTCCGTTTTTCTTTGAGCCCTCATTGCTCTGGCTTATCTGCCTTGTGGTGGCGGGCTTCGCGGGAGGCTGTGCTGTGGCAGCATGGGGCTATTATCTCAAAACCGCAACACCCAAAAACGAGCGCATAAAGACCTGCGCCGATGTGCTCATTTTTTCAAATCTTATCATGATAGCGGTAAACGTCATTGCTGTGAATTTTTCACCGCTTATAGGTTTATCACTATCCATGCTTTGCCTTTTTATCAGCGGGGCGCTTACATGGCGATTGCCGGAGGGCGAGGCTGCGGTATGGGAGGATAAGGGCAAAAGAAAGCTCCCGGGTGACCTAAAAAAGCCGATGCGGATACTGTTCCTTTTCGTTGCGGTGATAACCGTAAACTCCGGACTCATGTATCAGGTGATAAACCCCGCTTTCGAGCATCTAACGGCGCTAACGAGTTGGTACTGGGCGGTGCCGTATATAATCGCGCTCGTCGTTATGAGAAATCTGCCCTCAGGTGTGAAGCGCTCGTCAATTCTCTATGCGGGTATGGCGATGATAATGGCGGCGTTCATATGCTTCATGCTCATTGGGCGAGGCGCGGCTGAATACATCGTTATCGACACACTGATGCTGGGAGCCTGCGGCATCTTTGACCTATTCTGGTGGAGCATCATCGGCGAAATGCTGGAATACGCAGAGAACCCCGTTAAAGTGTTCGGTATAGGGCTTTCCGCAAACGTGTTCGGCGTCCTGTGCGGGGATGTTTTGGGTGTTGATATCAGAGCTATTCGTCTGCCCGGCGCGGAGGTTACCGTAATCGCGCTTTGCGTCGTGTGCGTAACGCTTGTTATCCTCCCGCCGCTTAATCGTCAGCTGCTTATGCTGCTTAAGAGCCACGCCTACCTAACCGCATATTCGGGCATGACTCAGCCGCAGCGCAGCGCAATCATTCGCCATACGAAAATGCTTGACCCACTCACGGAAAGAGAGCGCGATGTGCTGGAGCTCATTTTGTCCGGCAAATCAAACCGTGCTATTGCCGGGGAGCTGTTCATAAGCGAAAATACAGTCAAGACCCACGCGAAAAGCATATATTCCAAGTATGATGTCGGCGGACGTGCAGAGCTTATCAGCACACTGCTCAAAAACCAAAGCAACTCATAAGTAAACACGAATACCGTCGCAAAAAGCCTCTCACCCATTGGGTGAGAGGCCTTTTGCGTGAAATCACCCGTTCGGGTGAGGACAATTCGTGTGCTTTTCTCTATTTTATATAGTAAAAGACTAACTATTAAAAGTCAAGCCCGAAACTGCGGATAGTGATAAAAAAAT
>CAZNUD010000061.1:0-6824 GCA_964576195.1 uncultured Oscillospiraceae bacterium
AATACTCGTCTGAGCGAGCAAGTCCCATCGCCTTATATTTTCGAACTTCCTCGGCACCCATGCGCATGGGAACAAGTCTTGGAAAAATTGCTTGTAGATGGAAGAACATTTGAAACCCGCCCAAATCAATATCTGCCCAAAACAGCACCTTGGTTTCTGGGCATAAGGACTGTGCTAAAACCTTGAGGAAAGCACGCTTTTGCGGACTGAGAAATCCACCGTGATAAAATACCAATTCATCCGGTTGAATCTCTGATAAAAGATATTCATCATAGTTGGTTTTGTTTTCTATAAAAATAACCTTTTGGATTTGATCAAGACAAAAGTCGCTCATCTGTTCAACCAGGGTGCTGGGAAGTGCAATACCAAAGGGGTACAGCGGAGAAATATCTACGACTCCTGTCTTTGCGTATACCGAGCATTTTCCGGAGAATTCATACAATTCCGGACGGGCATAAATCCCTAAAAATGCCAGAGCGTCACGGATTCCCAATTCTTGCTGCTGACAGATTTCAAAAAGCTCTTGATTGTACCGAGAAGCAATGTGTAAAAACTCGTCGCGAAACACACGCTCAAACCGCTTGCTGTCCTGATAGCACCGCGTGCTAAAGGCACGCATGGTAGTGGATTCTCCGTGCAGCCCATCATAGGCGAGCAATGCATCCAGCAAGCCGGACAAAAAGGTTAAATCCTCTTTACAGTAGTGTGGGATCCGGAAAGATTCTCTTGCCGCTGTGCACGTGTCTGTGCCCCAACTTCTGATCCATGGTGTGGAGACATCTGCCACGCGCATTTCAATGAAGGCTGCGACCGACTCAGCCAGTTTTTGCGGTGGTATCTTATCAATGATTGTATAGCAACGGTCAATTGCGTCTAAATTGAGAATAATTGCAGAGAGCACTGGGCGTCCCTTGAGCCATTCCAGATGAATCAGGCCTTGCTGCTCCAGCGAGAGTGACTCCTGATTGAAGCTGTCTCGGATATCTGCGTTTTCATATTCATACTCGGGCAGCTCCTTTTTTGCAATGTTCAGCATCACACGCCGCTTGGACGAACCAGGTTGGGTGAGATGCTTGCTCCTCTCATACTTCTGGATGAGTCTTGAAATGATAATGGTATGCTTCATCCCTCCGTGATCTCCTTGCTGTATGATAAAACGTTCATCTGGTACTTATCCTTGCTGACCAGAAGCGTTTGGTCTGCCAGTGGCATGATATCCGGTAATTTGTCCGGTGGGGTGCAGATAATTGCCTGTAAATGCATTTGCCGCAGCAGATGAATGCTTTCGATAATTCGATCACTGTCCATTTTATTAAACGCTTCGTCAAACACCACCAATCGGACGGTATTGTTGGCAAGCCCGGAGTGGTTGTTCACCTGATACAGCTGTGCAAAGGAGGCTAAAACAGCAATGTAAAACGGTGTTTGTGTTTCTCCGCCTGACTTCGTATTTAAGGTCTGGGATAAAAGCTGCTTGCTACCGTTTTGATCTGTAGTTTCCAAATCAAATTTTAAGTAGGTTCGAAAGTCTGTATAGCGTTCGATGTTCTGTTGGAGCTCACTTTGTTTCCTTGCGTTGAGCTGTGTATCATCCGCTGTGGAAATCCGACTAAACAGGTCTTCAATCAGCTTGCCGTATTTGCTTTGGAAGGGAATGGCAAACAGACCCCCCTCGCCCTCCATCAGCTCCGGAGCCATGATCATATCATAGAAATCGGAATAATCGGGGTTGCGATCTACACGGAACTGATATTGGTCCGTACCGAATTGAGCCTGTCGCAATGCTTTGTTTAGGCTTTTCACCTGATCCTGCACCTGATCGATACTGGATTTCAGTTTGGCCAAAAAGTCGTTTTGGAATTGTTCCATAGCGCTTTCACGGGCCGCTTTGATTTTTTCACGGTACTTCGGAAGCTCACTTTCCTCTAAAATGCGCTGCTCCTCGGCGTACTCATCATTATCCATCACCTCAATTTTGAAAGAACATGGCTGAAACGTACGAACATAATCTTCTCGTTTCTTGAACAGATGGCTTTGTGCACCATCCCTTTCGTTGATAGTTTGCGACAGTCGGTCACTGAAGTTTTTTGCCACAATGGAGGCACGCTTTAAACGCGCCAGTTCCTGCTTGTAGCGGGGAATGCCTACTGTATCTCGAAATGTCTCTGAAAACTGTTCTGCAATTGTATCCTCTTTTGAGGTCATGGCTTGGTACAGATCCGGAAGATCCTCATATTCGAGTTTACGAACTCGCTCCTCCAAGCCTCCTTTTTTACCAATCAGGGACTTATGCTGTTTCTCAATAGAACGAACCTCATCATCCAGTGCCTGAATTTGCCGCTCAATGCCTACAAGCCAGAACAGATCTAAGTGGGAGCGGCGTTCCTCAATTTCTTGCAGTTCCTTTGTGATTTCAAGCCCGCGCAAATAATCCTGCTGGCGCTGGGAAATCTCACCAGCAAGGAAGTTCTGCGTAAATAAAGGCTCTCTGTCCTTGCTTTTCATCAGCTGAGCGCAAAGCAGGCTCCATTTCCCTAAATCACACTGAATCTCTGCCAATGCGTGTGTGGCTTTTTCGATACGCAGTGCAACTGCTTTCTGGCCGATGAAGGCATCCTCCATACGGCTTTTAGAAAGGGGGCGCGCTACATAGCCCTGATATACCATGCCCTCGGCAGTGAGCGCTGTTTTGTATTGCCGCAGTTCATTGACATGAGCGCAGCAGACAACATGCCCAAGCAGGTAATCAATATAGGCTCTTGCAAGCGGATTGTCTGTGTCGATCTTTTTTGCCAAGCTGTTTGGCGCAGCGGCAACATGCTCCCTTTCACGTAATTTTCCAATATCCACCAGGCCATAACCGTGATTGCCATACTCCTGCTTAAATTGATCAAATAAGGAAAGTGCCCGGGGATAGAAGCGAGGTTCCACCAGCAAATAAAATTTCTGTGTATTCAAGTATCCCTCAACGGCATTGCGCCATGCTTCTTCGCCTGGGGCGATTTCCAAGGTATCTGCCAGAATTTCGATGGTGACGGGACTATGAAGCGGCTTGTTTAGCTCATCTTTGAGACGCGCCTGAAGCGATTTAAGCTCTTGAGGATAGTCCTTAATGCCCTTGCGAAGATTCAGCAGAGTCGCGGAAAGCTGGTCCTCTTGATTTTTCAGTTCTTCCAGTTTGCCTTCCACGGTGTAGGAGACCTCCCGCAGGCATTTGTGAAACCGAGCAGAGGCCTCTGCCGCCTGTTCAAAAACCGCAAGCGGCTTTGAAAATACCTCTTGGGTACAGGCATCAAATATTGCATAGGCATCTAAAACATCCGCGGATATTTTCTTGAGAGATTGTATCTCGTCTGTATCTTCCCGCTCCTGAATGCGCAGACAAAGGACTTTCAAATTTTGTGTTTCTTTTTTGACTTCCAGCGTTGTGCGCTGTAGCTGTTCTGCTAAGCCCTTTTGGGTCGATTCCAGATTCCCTTTTTGTTCTGTTAGACGTTGATCTTCGTGAAAAACATCGCTGTTACTTCTTGCAGCAACCAACTCGTCCCTTCGCTTTCGTTTGCTTTCGAGAGTGGCTTCCGCCTGCACAATGTCATCAATCGCTTTTTGAATATCAGCCTGGCAGGTACCTTTTTCCAATTCTAAATGGTCAATTCGTCCTGCAAGGTCTTCTTTTTCAGCCCACAGAACCAGAAATTTGTGTTGCTGCCAACGATCTAATGCCGCTTGCATTTCTCGATAGAGACTGCTAATTTCCTGCAGCATGAGCAGCTTTTCTTCTTGCCGCTTTGCCAGCTGTTCGTGCCGCTTGTAATCCCTGATATTTTGCTGCATCGCCTCGATATCCGGCTTTTCGGGAATGTCGCAGATGTTTTCCGTTATAAATTGCTGAATGTTCACAATCGGGCGGAACGAAACCGCTTTTTTGAGCATTCTACACACTTGCTCGGTGTGCACGTTCCATTTCGCCAACATATCGGTACGGTATTGCTTCTGACTGTCATATAGCTTTGCATGCGCACCGAAGCGCTGCTTGAGATAGCTGCGCAGAGCGCTGATTTCCATGGCCTGACGGCCTTCAATAAAGCAGTTTTCCGGAATTGCCCCATCAAAGGCGAAAAAGCGATCCTGTCGACTGCCGTCACTCCGGCAGTCAAAAACAATACCAATGACAAACTGCGTGCCTTCCACATCGTCTAAAAACTCGCAGGCAATATAGCTGGAAAAATCTTTTCCGCGTCTGGAATATGGGTTGTTGTCATCCATATCTGCGCGCAGATAGCCATCCACTGTGCGCTGTGATTTTTCATTTGCAGCCTGATTGAAATTGCGCGCATTGGTTTCACCCAAGAGGACAATTTGAAGAGCATCGATGACAGTTGACTTTCCTGCTCCATTTTTCCCGGTCAGAAAATTGATGTCCTCCACTTCAATCAGCTGTTTGGAAAAATAAAGCCAATTAATCAACAGGATTTTCTTCAGCTTCTTCATCTTCGTCCTCCTTTCTCAGCACGGATACTACCGTATTGAGCTTCTCGCTGGAGACAACTGTTAGAATTGTAGGTAGAATGGAAAACTTACAGCCCGCTTGGTTGTATTTTCCTTCCATTCGCTGGATGACACAGTGATTGTCCAGAACAGTCAGTGCGCGCTTGACTTCGTCCATATTGGGTTTGGTGGGTAAAATAGCATAATCGGTCACCACTTTTTCCAATATATCTCGGACTGTGCAGATGACATCGTGTTCCAACCCGACGCGCTCTTGATTTTCATCATAGATCATGCGCAGAGTTAGCAAAATCGCGGTTGTATTTTTGTTGAGATTGCATCGGTTTGCCTCGTCCGTGTTCCAAATATAAAAATATCCGTTAAAATCGTCTTTTCGTAAATCCCAGTCCAAGAGGGAGAGATAGTCCCTGACCTCCTCAAAATGGATAGAAAGAAATGAATAATCAGGATTGTTGGTGGGCCCCTTCTCCGGGACATAGACAGAACGAACTACAAATGTCTTGCTGAGCAGTTGATTGCAGACAGACTTGAACTGCGTCAGTTCTTTTTGCGTGGCATTTTCAAACCAATCATAGTTCATTTTTCCGTCCCCTTTCGCGCAATTTTAAGCTGAGGAATGGTATATCCGTTTTCTGTAAAGGCACCCCCATAGATCTCTGCGACATATGGCGTTCCAACATCGCTTGTTGCCAATACTGAGAGCAAACTCATGATATACGATTTGTCGTCTGTAAGCGTCATGTCCTTGGAATAACAAAAGCCGCGCTCTCCCAACAGCTGATCAATGTAGGCAGAAATTTCAGCTCGCCCATATTCAGAATTCAGCAGTAATTCTGCTTGCCTTGTAGCAGCTTCATCTGGCGTTAGATCCTCAATCATCACTGGATCTGCTTTCCCCCGCTTGCCGGGGCGCTTTCGGAACCACAGGCTCTTTTCCGAGAGATAAGACTGCTCACACAGGGAAAATGCAGGTTGAATTTGCTCCACCAGCTCTGAAGCACGCGAATTTCTGGATAGAGCGGTGAGTAGATAATTTAGATTTCCACGAATATTTTGATCCCTGTTGGTCAAATTCTCGAGTTTCTGCGTGGTGGCTCGTGTATAGCGGCGAACTTGAGCGTCAATTTCATCCAGATAGTCTGGCTCTATGCTATCATAGCGCTCTTTGATCCAGAAAATCTTCTGTAAGATATCACTTCGACAACTCTCCAGTGTTTCTCCTCGCCTGTCCTGATATGCAGAATTTGCCATGGCAGTGATGAGCGCATCGTCCTCCAGCCACCCGTCCAATATACTTTGGATCGGGACCCGGTACTTGGGGACGGAGTCTCTGATTTTCAGCGGACGAATGTATGTTTCCACAACCGTTTGCCCAAAATCATCGAAATGCGCGGAGAGCACGTCATTCACATTTTGCATATCGATTTGTAACTGAAAATAGTGTTTTACGTTGTGATAGACCATTTGCAACAATTTTATTAAGGACTGTGTGCTATCGTAGGAACTGTATAAAGCGGACATCTTCTCGAAAACACTGCCTCCATCTTGCGCTACCTTGAGGGAAGAATAGGTGCCAAACACATAGGAGTAGCCACGAGAAGGCTCTTCGTTGGTGATTTGCTGAAACAATTCCAAAATGAGACTGCTGTATCCAGGCACAGTGATGTATTCACCAAAATCATCGCCGCGTTCCTTTTCAAACCAACCCTTACTGCAAAGCTTTCGAATCAAAAAACGGGCTCGGCCTGAAATGTCTCGCAATTCGTCTTCATCAATATCTTCTCCTTCAAAAGTTGCCTCAGCAAGTTGATGTTCCAATTTGCTGCGCAGCATAGAGTATAGTTTTTCTTCGGGAATCTTCAGCGTATCGCGATATGCATCATAAAGTACAGTTAGAGCATCTGCATAAAGGATTCGATTGGGCGAAGCCAAAACGGAAAACAGATCATTCGGCACCGCATCAAATAATTTCATAAACTCACCACCTGAAGGAGTAAATCATGTTAGGTACGATTGTGTTAATGGGTGATCGGCCCGATATTGTCTTTGAAAACGGAGCGCAATATGGTGGACTGCACTGTGGGGATTGTTTTCAATACTATAATGAAAAATGGCTGGATGTAAGGTTAGAGTACGGCGATGGCTGGATTTTGGTTTGGGACAACCGGGTCCTGCCTATTGTGTACGGTGCCAAAGTAAAAAAGTAGTGTCTTATCCCACCACCAGTTTATTTGTCTTCTTGAGAAACTTCGCCGGAATCGGCTGGTCCAGCTTCCATGTAATATTCATTGGCCGACTGCCCTCATGCTTCACAT
>CAZNUD010000062.1:0-6652 GCA_964576195.1 uncultured Oscillospiraceae bacterium
ACTTGACTTCTGGTTTATTCATTTTTTCGTCTCCGGTATATATAATTGCTAAAATATATAAATCATACCCGGAGGTTTTTCATGTCTGATTTGATTGTAAATTGCAAAGAAATGGGTCTCGATGCCATTACAAAGCCTTCAATGTCCACGCAAAAAACGGTTTCGGCTTTTCTGCCGAGGTACTGCCGAATCAAACCTTCGCCGAGTTCGTCTAGCTGCTCATAAGAAAAAATCGCCATAGTTTATAATCCACCTCCGCTACGGAGAACAGCCCACATACCACCGTTGACGGTCTCTGTATAAATATTTAGCCGCACAACCGATTATATCGGTGTAGCGAATTCCCTCAAACTTGTGGCCGAACGCAGCACAGGTATGCAAAACTGTTCTAATCTTCCAGCGCCTGTCGTCATTCCAGATAATTGCGGTAGGGGCGGCAATTCCATCCGATTCCTCGTAAAACTCCTTGGTTGCATATTTCTGCAAAATGCCTCACCCCCTTAGAGTGCCTTTATCACATACGTTGCTATTCCTTGAATACAAAGTCGCTTAACGTAAATGTCGTCAAGTTCCTTGTTCTCAGGATGTAAATAATAGCTTTCCTTATCATGGTCATAGCACAGGCGCTTTAATGTGTTTTTCTCTTCATCGGTAAGGGCTACCACGATATCTCCAAGATTGGCAGTTTTCTGTTCCCTGATGATGACCAAATCGCCGTCGTCGATTTTAGCATCAATCATTGAATTGCCGGAAGCCCTGAGTGCATAGAAACTGCCGCTGCCGAACACTGAAACCGGGAGGGGGAGATACTCTTCAATTTGCGCTTCCTTTTCCTCTGGTGTGCCGCAGGGGATGGAACCGACAATTGCCGCATGATTGACCGCCGGTGTCATCATCTCTATTTTGGGAGTGGTGAGTGCGCCGTTTGAATAAGTAATCATATTTCGCTCGGCCATAGCGACCAGGTACCTGTGTGCAGAGGAAGTTGCTATATGCATGGCCCCAGCAATCTCACGCACCGTAGGTGTGGAGGAGCACCGGTCAAAGTACCTCTCAATATATTCTTTGATATGGGTCATAAGCTCCGTATTTTTACTTCTCATGCGCTTTTCTCCTATATGGAACAAACGTTCTGGATATGCTTCTAGTATACTGGCTTTTTCAGATAGTTCAAGAGGGCAAAAAAGAGGTAGGCGTTGCAAAAAGCTCGAACGGAACCTTCTATTGGACACAGATGTTTATCAAATATCCTTAACTGCTGAAAAGCTCCCCGCCAGTGAAGGCTCTTGAAATTTCAAAGTTTCAAGACCGACTGGTGGAGAGCTTTTGATTGAATATTACGCGAGTGTTTTAGAAATCCAGCTTGCTTTGCTTATCTAAAGCTTTTTGTAAAGCTGCTTGTTCTGCTGAAAATTCCGGACAAATATTTGTTGCCGAGGTCAACAGCTGCCTTAACATATTCTGCGGGGGCATTAGGATTATTAATTGCGCTGTCGGGATATGCCTCGGTGAGCTTCTCGTAAGAGTCACCGGTGTTTTCAACAAGGGTTTCAATGCTCTGTGCGTAATCCTCAGCGGCTTTTTCATAAGGATTTTCCATTGCCATTGATGCTGCGGAGCAAGAGATGACGACTGCGAGGGCGAGGGTTGATACGAATGCGGTCTTTCCGATTTTCTTCATGATTAATTCTCCTTTAAAATTGTTTATTGGATTTGCCTGACACTACAATAACGCGCGGAGATGCCGTTTTATTGCATTAATGTAAAAAATTTTTTATTTATTTCAAACAATAAAAATGCCATGCGGATTGAACGCCGCATGGCATAGGGATAAGCTTTGAGAGGAAGCGGCTTTGCTTTACCGGGAAGAGCCGATTATGCCGGTAACTGTGTCAAAGACACTGTCTATAATTTTTCCGGCATCGGTTATAGAATCGGCTGAATTGTTTGCATTATTGTTTTGACCGTTGTTGGCGGTGATGCCTGAATTATCTGTATTGCTGACCTGGTCGCTGCCGGGAGTGCTTCCGGCAGCACCGCTTTGGTCAGTGGCTGTGCTTTCGCCTTCGATAAGCTTCGATACCCAATCGTTGACTTGGCTGCGGGTGGCGCTTCCGGCAGCACCGCTTTGGTTAGTGGCCGTGCTTTCGTCTTCAATTAGCTTTGATACCCAATTAATGACCTCGCCTGTTTTTGCGTCGATTACATAATCGTAAAGTGTGTTTCCTGCTTTTACAGTTACCTCGTAGACAAGTTTGCCGTTTTCCAGCTGAATTGAGCCAATTTCAGCGCTGCTGCCAATTGTGATATTGACGTCGGAGCAAGCACTTTCGATTGCGTTTTCTGCGCTGATGACCCCGTTATCGTTGGGAGTACCGATTATTGTGAGCTTATCTATTTCTCCAAGCCATTTTTTTGCAAGCAGGCTTAAATCGTTGATGTTGAGCCCTGCCAAATCATCGAAGGATAGCCCTGGGGCCTTTATTATGATTTTTTCGATGAAGCTTGCCTTGCCCTCGGAAATGCCATATTGTGCTGCAAGCTCTGTGATTTTTTCATTTTCAGCACCGCTTTGTCCCAAAATGGCGCCTTCAATGCCTTTTTCGGTTAAGGCAGTATCAACGCTTATCAAAAGCTGTGCTTTTATTTCTGCGCTTTTTTTCTCATCTGAATTGTTTACGGTAACAAGAATTGAATTGCTCGTTTGGCTGAGGTAGCCGTCCTCGACCATGGCGGTAATAAGAACATTGACTGCAACTTCAAGAGATTTTGATTTCAGCTTTTCCCCGTCTTGCTCAATTTTGCAAAGAAGGGCAATGCCGTCTTCGTTTAAACCGGTTGCCGAAATGACTTTTTCGTTCTTGTTTACTTCAAGCCTTACGCTGGGGTTGACATCCAGCGTGATGACGGATTCAACTGCTATAGCTGTTTGATACTGACCAATTCCAAGATATCCTCCGACTATTACCGCAAGTGCTGCCGCGGTGGCGCAAAGCGACTTTATCCACGCGTTATTTTTAGGCTTGCTTTGTAATTGGCTGAATTCAATTACGTTTTGCTCCGTTGCTTCACACCTTGAGAGGATGCTGTCGAGCACATCAGGAACTTCATTTGAAATTTCATTTGCAAGCTTTATCTCTATTTCAGAAGTTTTCAATCGATTTCCCCTCCTTTAAAGTGTTTTGCAATTTTTTTTTCGCTCTGTTGTACTTTGAAAGGACGGTTGAGAGCGGTATGGAGAGAAGGCTTGAAATCTCTACGTGTTTAAATCCCGAAATAGCGTGAAGGATTACAATTTGCCTCTCATCGCTCGAAAGCGCCTGCAGTGCGGCGTTAAGAACCAACCTATCCTCAGTGCTTACGGCGGAGCTTTTTGCTTCAAGCATTAGCCAGCTTTCGTCGGATATATCCGCTGTTTTGCTTCTTTCGCGCAGCATACTCATTGCGAGATTTTTTGTTATCGTCAGAACCCAGGCCATGGGCTTGCCTAAAGGGTCGTAGCCTGCCGCGTTTGACCAGATTTTCACATAAGTGTCTTGCAGCACATCCTCCGCATCGCTGGTATTCTTTAGAATCGAGAGGGCAAAGCCGTAAACCGCTGTTTTGGTTTCCTCGTACAGCGCGCTGACGGAGGTTTTATCTCCGGCTGCGATTCCAGCGATGTGCTTCTCCAACGGGGCTTTCGAAAAAGTTACGTTTTGTTCGTATGTAGCTGTTCTAAACAATAGTTTTTTTCGCCTCCTGTCCATATATTAACGCTTGAAGTGCTCATTTTATTGCATCGAAAAAAATGTTTTTTAAATGATAATTTAATCGCATAGAGCCCAAGCCAACACAGCTTGATTAGTATATTAACATTATTTGGCAGATGAAGTCAAATAGTGTTATCACAGACGAATTTATGCCCTTTGAAACCGCGCTTCACTCCGCACTATGAAGCGGTAGCCGCAAGATTATTTGCCTTATTGTATTGCAAGTCGCCTGTTTTTGGACTATAATGCTTGATGATGTAACAATAAGTGACAACTTGTAACAATTGGGTGATTAACATGGTTTTTGTATATTCGAAAAAGAAAAAGTCAGTTTTAGCGTGGATAATGACTTTAATAATGGTGCTGTCCATGAGCGCCACGCTTTTAGATACATCTGCGCAGGCAGTCAGCAAATCGGAATTAAATGCGTTAAAGCAGCAGCAGGCGCAGCTCGCGCAAAAAAAGGCCGGCATTCAGGCACAGGCGGATGAGCTGAGCAGCAAGGTCGCTTCTCAGACGGAGCAGCTGGAGCTTCTGTCGGAACAGCTCGACATTACTAATCAGGAAATTGAAATCCTCTCCGAGCAGATTGCGATATACACTAATTCCATAGCGGAAATGGAGAATCAGCTTGTTATCGACAAGCAGAAGGAGCAGGAACTGCTTGAGCGCTACAAAACCCGTATGCGAGTGATGGAGGAAAACGGAAGCGCTACATACATATCGATACTTCTGGGGGCAAGCAGCTTTCAAGACCTTTTAAGCCGCTATTACTGTATCAAGGACATAATGGAATATGATGACGGGCTTGTTGTTGAAGTTCAGCAGGCGCAAGTCAAGGTTAAACAGGCAAAGGCAGATATGGAAGCAGAGATGGAGGCTCAGCAGGAAGCCTTCGAGGCATATCAGGATAAAAAGGCAGACCTTCTTGCTCAGCAAGAGGAGGTTGAGGTAGTTCTTGCCAGCCTGACAGCTAATTCGGCGGAATACCAAAAGCAGCTTGAATCCGTGAACGCGCTGGTTTCTGCAATCGGCGGACAAATCACCAATATGGCAAACGCTCTTGCGGAGCAGGAACGCCTACAGGCGGAACAAAATGCCTCGAAGCAGATTTCATCCGGCAGCGACAGCAGCTGGTACAGCGACGCGGTCGGTTCCGGTTCAGGACAGGACATAGTTAATTACGCACAAACCTTTCTCGGAGTTCCGTATGTCTACGGCGGCACCTCTCCTTCGGGCTTTGACTGCTCAGGGCTTGTTTACTATTGCTACAAGCACTTCGGCTACACGGTGAACCGCACCGCGGCAGGCCTTGCCTACAACGGTACTGCAGTATCGTCGACTGCTCTTCAGGTTGGAGATGTTATCCTTTTCACTTCGGGAAGCGGCAGCTACATCGGTCATACGGGCATTTACATAGGCGGAGGGCAGTTTATTCATGCGCCGCATACCGGGGACGTTGTCAAAATTTCCAGCCTTTCGGATTCTTATTACGCGAACCACTACTGGGGCGCAAGGCGGATTATTTCGTGATGTTTTAAAGCGGCAAAGTGTTAGAGCTAAGTTTCTCAATCATAATTTTTATTGAGGGGACCTGCATGAAAAAGAACAAGTCAAGTTTTCTTATTGTCCTGCTCCTGATTTTGCTATCGGCAGTACTGTATATTCTTCAGCTAATCGTTTTTAGCTCTCCGCGTGATACGTCCTTTTATATTCTGCAGGACTTTGCCTTCCTTCCGCTGCAAATTGCGATTGTTACTGTTGTTCTCGGCAGATATTTAAAAAACGCGAAAAAACCGAGCGCTTGGGAAAAATCAGCATGGTAATCAATGCGTTTTTCAGCGAAGCCGGAACAGAGCTGCTTTTAAAACTCACCGAGTTTGATAAAAACTGTGATGACCTACGTCCCAAGCTTGACGTGCAATTAAACTGGAATAACAGTGCTTTTTCACAAACAATCAAGTTTTTGAATGACTTTGATTTAGCCGTTAAGTGTGAAGCGAAGGAGCTTGAGTCGCTGAAAGCTCTGCTGCAAAATAAAAGGGACTTTTTAATCCGAATGATTGAAAACCCCAATCTTCTTGAGCACGACACATTCACGGATATGCTGCTGGCGATATTCCATATCACAGAAGAACTGATTGCAAGAGATGAATTTAACGATAACAACGCTTCGGATATGCTTCATCTTGCAAATGATATTAAAAGAGCACTTAAAACGCTCCTTATTCAATGGGTTGAGTATCTGCAGCACCTAAGTGCGGAATATCCCTATCTCTATTCGCTTGAGGTGATAAGAAACCCGTTTTGTAAGCTTAACAGCATTGCGACCGAGGACTAAACGCTTACAAAATCGATGCATTATATGCGAATAGTGATTTTTCACGACAAATTGCGTGAGTATGAGCATATTTTGCAGCAAATCTGAAAATTAAAAACAATTATTGACAAAAAGCAAGTCGAGTTTTATACTTTAAATAATTAAACTCTAACCAAAGGCATTGACGGAGAGAGTAAGTTTCAGCCGAACGTTTCAGCGAACCGGGAACGGTGAAAGCCCGGTACTAGTAGTCTGAAGCCGAAAATCACTCCCGAGCTGCGGACCGAACGATTTATCAAGTAGGCTCCGACGGTATCCCCCGTCACAGGGAAGGCTTATGACAGTACGCTTGAAATGGGTGGTATAGCGATAGCTTTATAGCTTTCGTCCCTTTGCGGAACGAAGGCTATTTTTGTTTTTAACCCCCGAATTATAAGACGATTTTGGCGTTAGCAACTAATGCCCGGCTTGCTGTCTTTAGGCGGACCTGTAAGACTTGCACTATAATTAACGGTATGATTTATCACACTTATTGACTGGAGGAAAAGTAATGGCAACAAGCGATATGGTTGAGATTCGC
>CAZNUD010000063.1:0-6349 GCA_964576195.1 uncultured Oscillospiraceae bacterium
GAGCTTTTACAGGGCATAACCCTTAAGCAGTACATGCAGAAGAAAGATGGCGCCCTTAGCTGGAAGGAAGCCCTGCACTTTTCAACTCAGGTTGCCATGGCCCTTAGCCATGCCCACTCCAAGGGTATAGTCCACCGGGATATTAAGCCTCAGAACATTATGGTGGTGAAAGACGGCAGCATAAAGGTTGCCGACTTCGGTATTGCACACCTCCAAAATGAAACCTGCGCTGACTCCAGAGAAACTATTGGCTCCGTTCATTACATCTCCCCGGAGCAAATCCATGGTGACCCTGTGGATGCGCGCTCAGACATATATTCATTAGGCATCGTAATGTATGAAATGCTAACCGGCCGTCTTCCCTATGAGGGGGAAACGGTTGAGGTAGTGGCTATGCAGCACCTTGGCAGTCTCCTTACTCCTCCGGGGGATGTTAACCCTGATATTCCCCTTCGTCTTGAAGAAATAACGCTTAAAGCAATGTCTGCCGATATTAATAACCGCTACCAATCTGCTGATGAACTAATAGAAGATCTGGAAGCCTTCCGCAAGGAGCAGATCGGCATTTCCACAGATGTCAGCGAAAATGAGCAGATAACGGAATATGTTGAGGGTATGGCCTCAGGTTTGAAGCCTATGCGCCGTACCGGTGAGCTTTCCAAGAAAAGCTATACCCGCCGCAAATATCGTTCCCGCAAGGTAAGCACACTTTCCGGATTTGGTCTTATTGCCATTTTTATTATTGCCGTAGGTGTTTTCCTTTGGAATTTTTGGCTTAACGATATTTTTGCTGAATCCCAGCGTATTACTATCCACAGCTTCGTTGGCGAAAACAGCGAGGAAATAATAAACAGTGCCGCCTACAAAAATATTTACAACTTCTACGTAGTTTACGCCATTGACCCCAACTACGCCGAGGGGCAGGTTATTTCCCAATCTCCGGAGGCTGGCCGCAGCATAGCTCTCACCAGCGAGAGAATCGACATTGAGCTTACCGTTAGCACCGGGATTCTCATGACAAAAATCCCTGATGTTGTTAACCTAGAATATCGTGAGGCCACCATAGCCCTTGAAAAGCTGGGTTTTGTAGTTAAGACCGAATTGGTTGCTTCCGAAACTATCACCGAGGACTACGTTGTTAGCACTCAGCCTGTTGCCGGCGAGGAGCTTCCCGCAGGTTCGACGGTCTATATGTCCATAAGCGGAGGCCCGGAGCTTATTGAGATCGACATGCCGAACCTTATAGGAAAATCCCAGACAGGAGCCATCTCAACAATAGAAAGCAGCGGTCTTGAGCTTGGAAGTGTTAGCATGGTTGAAAGTAATTACACGGAGGGTGTTGTCTTCTGGCAGAACATTGACCCGGGTGAAAAGGTCACCAAGGGTACTGTAGTATACCTTAAGGTTTCTACTGGTCCAAAGGAGACTGAAACCCCCTCGCCCTCAGTTGAACCCTCAACTGAACCTGACCCCGGCACAGCTCCGCCGGCCACAGAGCCCGCCACTTCAGAAACTAAGCCCCTTGGCACAGGTGGTACTGCTTGATGGCAACGGGTATTATAACTAAAGCCATCAGCGGCTTTTATTATGTTCAAACTGATACTGCCCTGGTTGAATGCCGGGCCAGGGGACGCTTCCGCAAAGACGGCGTTTTACCCCTGGTTGGTGACAGGGTGGATATTGCTGTTGAAGAAAACGGAAAAGGCACAGTCATAAGCGTACATGAACGCAAAAACTGCTTTTTGCGGCCCACTGTTGCAAACCTTGACTGTATGGTTATTCTTGCCTCAGCCATTAATCCCGTTACAGATCCCTTTCTTATAGATAGGGTAAGTGCCACTACTGAGTATGCAAACTGCGAGGTAATTATTTGCATCAATAAAACTGACCTTAACTCTGCCGATGAGCTTTTTAACATCTATAAGACCACAGGCTACACCCTTATCCGCACCAGCGCCGAAACCGGGGAGGGTGTGGACGCTTTCCGAGAAGCTATCTCCGGCAAGGTCTGCGCATTTACGGGCAATTCTGGCGTGGGAAAGTCCAGCATACTTAACGCCCTATGCCCTGGATTTAACATTCAGGTGGGTGAGGTTAGCCAAAAGCTGGGCCGAGGTCGTCACACCACGCGCCATGTTGAGCTTTTCTACTTGGGAAACGGCTCTTTCATTGCCGATACTCCTGGCTTTTCATCCTTTGAGATGGAGAAAACAGAGTACATCCCAAAGGCCGACTTACAGTTTTGCTTTAGGGAATTCCAGCCATATATAGTCAACTGCCGCTTTGATGATTGCGCCCACCTTAGGGAACCCGGTTGTGCCGTTATAGAAGCTGCGAAAAACGGTGTTATAAGCCCCTCACGCCTTGAAAGCTATCGGCGACTATATGAGATATCATCGCAGTTTAAGGACTGGGAGCAGTCGCCTCCTAATCACTAATAACACGCCCCTTGCGTATAATGTATCGTAGTGCATTTAGGTGAGGGGCGTTTTTTAGAAGGGCGGTGGGCTGTATGCGCAGAAGAGGGAGCGGTTCTCTTAGCCACAAAATGGGCTGCCTAACAGTGTTTGTGGGCATCTTTGTACTTTTGGCGCTGGTTCTGCCGCCGGGTTTCTGGTGGTTCATTTTTGGCGCTGTGCTCATATATGCCGGATTTTGGATTTTAAAATGCCGGTAAAATTCGGAGGTGTTTATGCGAGTAATAGTCTGGTATCCGCCCAAATTATTTAGAAACATGCTCTCACGGCTTTTTTGCCGCTAGCATAATCTTTGTCCTTCCTTCATATTGTTAGGGTAACGGGGTAGCGCCGTTACCCTTTTTATTTGACAGTAAAGAAAGGACTGGTATTATGCGAACCGAGCTGCATCGTGTCCAGAGCGATTGCTATAAGCTGCTATTAAACACAGAAGGAAAAAAAGAGGAAACGCTGGAGCTAGTCGTTCCCGACCGGTGCGGTGACATTGGCAAAATTCTCGATGTCCGTGGTCAGATTTTTCTTAGCTCCAAAACACTCATGGAGGGCGAAGCGCTGATTTCCTCCCGGGCCGAGCTCTGCGTATTGTTTGCTGCCGAGGGAAGCGGCCAAACGGAATACGTCAGCGCCCAGATTCCCATCGAGCAAAGCTTCGCCGTAGCAGCCTCCGATGAGGATTGCGAGCTTGTTGTCGGCCTTTGTCTGAGCTCTTTAGATGCTCGGGCCTTAAACCCTCGCAAACTTTTTATCCGCGCTGAATGTACCTGCCAGCTTCGTTGCTATAATAAGGGGACTTTTATAACCTTTGACGGCTTTGACGATAACTGTGCTCCCCCTGCCCACATAAAGCGCTGCGACCTTAACCATAGCCTTGTCACCGACCTTCGGGAAAAGAACTTTACTATTTCCGATGAGTATTCCTTACCGGCAAAATTTTCCGGTGCTAAAATGCTCTTAGCTGAAACGGAGCTTTCAATAAATGATTCTAAGCCCGTTGGAAACAAGCTGGTGCTAAAGGCGGGTGCCAGCACCCATGCGGTTTTTCTAAATCCCGAGGATGGTAGTGTATTCAAATGGGATTTCTCTACTCAGTTTTCTCAAATAATTGAAATTACCTGCGCTGAAGATGCCGAGTGCATTGTAACAGCTCTCCTGAAGGATACGGAATTTATATTCCTGCCAGAAAGGGAAACACCATGCATTTCCATGCGCCTTTCTATGAGTGCCCAAGTTCTCTGCGTTCAAAGCGTATGCTCCTGCCATGTTTCAGACGCATACAGCACAAACTTTGACCTATCTCTGAGCACTGAGGAAACGACCTTCAAGCTCATGACCGCCCATCAAAAGCTTCGCATACCACTGAAAGGCCGTATGCCTATAAGTGCCGACTGCGTGCTCTACCTTGCACCAATAACCGTGTCATGCCGTGCGGAAGGTTGCCGTTTAATATGCACGGCCGAACTTAGCGGCATCGGAAGGGAGGAGGATGGCCAGCGCATACCTCTGAAGCTGACCCTAAGCGCCGAGGAGGAAGTATCCCTGGCACAAGGGCAAAGCCTTGAGATTATGTGTACCTGCAGTGATCCGGTCTACATTGAGTCAAACGGAGAGATAAGCCTAAATGCAACTGTTGAATATTGTATACACCAGCAGGGAAGCATAGAAGCAGTCTGTGCCATTGAGTATGACGAAAGCTGCCCCTGTGTAAGTGACCGCCCGTCTGTCGTCGTGCTCTTGGCGCCCGGGGAGCAGGATGCTTGGACACTTGCAAAAAAATATCGCTCCACTGTGGAGCTGATAGAAGCTGTAAATAACAATGGTGACAATTTCTCTATTACCCGACGTCCGCTCATAATACCTCGTGCCTAATCTATACGGAGACAGTAGTCTACTGTCTCCGTTTTTATTGTAATACGTGGTAATATGTGTTATACTATGCTAATATAAAAGCAACAAATAAGCCCATCGGAGGTAAAGCATGAACCACGAGAAAAAAAGACCCGACAGTAAAGCAAAGCGCACAATAAAAAACCTTTTAATTACTCTCGCTGTGGGTCTAGTATATTTTTACGCAGAGCTTCCAGCGATAAATTTGCAGGATCGCGCCTTTTACTCCTTCTTCTTGTTACTTGCTGCGGTTTATTGCTTTCTGTCCATCTTAAGCCAGGGCATCTTCCGCGCCGATAGCGGCAGGGAATTTTGGCATAACGTGAAAACCCAATGCGCTATTCCGTTTTTTCTGTGCGTTGCACTTCTTGTTATCTATATTATCGGCAGCCTCATTTCGGCTCCGATTCTGCGCTCCCGCTCATATAAAGACCTGCTGGAGGTGGAAACCGGTGACTTCGCTGCCGAGGTAGAGCAAATCTCCTTTGACCAGATTCCCATGCTGGACGAGGCCTCTGCCATGAAGCTGGGAGATAAAAAAATGGGAGAGCTGGCAGATATGGTTTCCCAGTTCGAAGTAGCTGACGACTACACTCAAATTAATTTTCAGGGCGTACCGGTACGTGTTACACCTCTTGAGTACGGTGATATTTTTAAATGGCTTGCCAATCAGTCCAAGGGTCTGCCTGCTTACATCATTATTGACATGGTAACTCAGGATGCTGATGCCATCCGCCTTGAGCAGGGCATGAAATATTCAACCTGCGAGTATTTTTTCCGCAACGTTAGCCGCCAACTGCGTTTTCAGTATCCGACCTTCATCTTCGATTCGCCAAACTTTGAAATAGATGATGATGGCACGCCCTATTGGGTTTGCCCCAGAATAGTAAAGCGTGTGGGCCTTTTCGGGGGCGAAGACATTCAGGGCGCTGTCCTGATGAACGCCATCACCGGCCAGTGCGAGTATTACGAGGAGACTCCCAACTGGGTTGACAGGGTCTATACGGCCAGCCTCATCATGCAGCAGTATGACTACCACGGCATATACCAAAACGGCTGGTTTAACTCCTTTATAGGTCAAAAGGACGTGACTGTAACTACTGATGGCTACAACTATATTGCCATAAACGACGATGTTTATATGTATACAGGCATAACCAGCGTGGGCTATGACAACTCAAATATTGGCTTCATCCTGACAAACCAGCGCACCAAAGAAACCAAGTATTACGCCTGTGCAGGAGCTATCGAAAGCGCGGCTATGTCAAGTGCTGAGGGTATAGTTCAGTATATGGACTACCGCTCCACCTTCCCGCTACTTCTTAATATTTCTAACCAGCCCACCTATTTTATGGCCTTAAAGGACATCGGCGGTCTTGTTAAAATGTATGCCATGGTAAATGTCCAGCAATATCAAATTGTCGCCTCCGGAACAACTGTTGCCGAGTGCGAGCGAAACTATATAGCGCTTTTGCAGGGAAACAATATAGGCATAATTGATAACGTGATTGAGCTTCCGGCGGTTAAGGGCTATATAACAGATCTTCGTTCCGCTATGATAAATGGAAACACTCACATGTTTATCCGTCTTGATACTGATAGTAACTATTATATTATCTCCATTGCCGACAGTCCCTACGCTGCCGTTTTGTCGGTGGGGGACAGAGTTTCCATTGAGCCCGCCGAAGATAAGGGTGATCTGATCAGCGCCCATAGTGTGGTACGCATAAGATAAAGAAACTTATATATTTCCCGGCGGGCTGTGAGTATCCTTGCAGCCCGCCATTGCCGTAATCCCGAAATCATGTATTTTCTACTATCTAGCGCAAATTCAGTTTATTTATATACAAAATGTAGTGAAATTGAATGGAACAAATTTTGTAAAAAGGTGTTGACAAAGGCCGTTTTTCATTGTACAATGGCAAAGCGCTTGTGGCCCAGTAGTTCAGTTGGTTAGAACGCCAGCCTGTCACGCTGGAGGTCGACAG
>CAZNUD010000064.1:0-6100 GCA_964576195.1 uncultured Oscillospiraceae bacterium
AAACAAGAACGCTAATGTTGATAGCCAGTGTATCAAAATTAGCGTTCTTATATGGTGGACCCGAAGAGATTCGAACTCTCGGTCTCCGCGTTGCGAACGCGGCGCTTTACCAGCTAAGCTACGAGCCCGTGGGCACTCTTTATTTTATAATAGGTTGCTATTGCGGACATTATTATAGCACAAATGCTCTCATTGTCAAAATAAATTTCCCGCCTATATTGATATTTACTCAATTTTGTAGTAAAATAACCAGACGTGGCCCATGACAAGGCTGCACTAGTCGGGGAGCTAGCGGTGCCCTATACCTGCAATCCGCTACAGCAGGGATGAATTCCCACCCGAGGGTATTTGATGTGTCGTCTGACCGCGGCAAGTGGCGTTGAAGGTCTGGTCTTGCGCAACGGGAGCCTGTGAACCATGTCAGGCGGGGAACTGAGCAGCATTAAGCGGGTAACTCCGTGTGCCGCGAGGTAGCCGGGCTGGAGTTAACTGCTTCGGTAACGGGCATATCAATTTATTCAAAGGTGGGTGTGCAGTCTTGTCATGGACCATATTTTTATGGGCTTAAAGACATAGCACTAAAAGGAGGAGTTTTCGTGTATCAGGCTTTGTATCGCAAATGGCGTCCGCGTACCTTTGATGATGTGGCGGGGCAGGAGCAGGTGACGGAAACTCTGAAAAACCAGATAATTAACGGCCGCCTCAGCCATGCCTACCTTTTCGTGGGCACTCGCGGAACCGGCAAAACCACCTGCGCAAAAATCTTAGCCCGTGCCGTAAACTGCGAGCGGCCGGAAAACGGAAATCCCTGCAATAAATGCAAGAGCTGTCTTGGCATTGAGGACGGCTCGGTGCTTGACGTGGTGGAACTGGATGCCGCTTCAAATAACGGCGTTGACAATGTCCGCGCCCTACGGGACGAGGCGATTTATTCCCCAGTGTCAGTCCGCAAGCGGGTTTACATCATCGACGAGGTGCACATGCTTTCCACCTCGGCTTTTAATGCGCTGCTAAAAATCCTTGAGGAGCCACCGGAGCATCTGATGTTTATTCTTGCAACAACGGAGCTTCAGAAGGTTCCGGCAACGGTACTTTCGCGATGCCAGCGCCACGTCTTTAAACGCATCCGTCCCCAGGCGGTTGCCGAACGTCTTAAATATGTGGCAGAGCAAGAGGGACTTAACTTAGAGCAAAATGCCGCCGACCTCCTGGCAAGACTTGCCGACGGTTCTATGCGCGACGGTCTGTCACTGCTTGACCAGTGCTCCGGGGTTGAGGACATCACGATGGAAAGCATTCTCTCCGCTATGGGCCTTGTGGGTAATTTGCAAACTATTGAGCTGTTAAATGCCGTTTCGAAAAGCGAAACTGAGCGCGCTCTAAGCGTTTTCAGCTCCATGTGGGGGGATGGAAAGGCGCCGGCAACTCTTTTAACTGAGCTTTCCAATCTTCTGCGGGATATCCTCATGCTAAAGGTTGCTCCAAAGGGCGGAGTGGCGCTGCTGTCCGGCGGCTTTGATTTACAAACACTTAAGGACTTTTCATCCTGCATGAGCGCTGAGGAGATAATTTCTCATATAGACTCCATACATGCCCGTGTGGGTGCCCTTCGGGACGGGAGGGACCCGAAAACTGCTGCAGAGCTTTGCATAATCGGTCTTTGCGAGCAGGATTTGGGCGAGAGTATAGGCACCTTGCGAGCAAGGGTGGCAAAGCTTGAAAGCGTAATAAAAAACGGCGCTGTAATCCCGGCTTCGAAAAACCAACAGCCCGAGGAAAGGCAAAGCTTTGAAGCCGAGGCGGGATTAACACAGACTGAGGATGACAGACCGCCGCTTGGTCTTTATGAGCAGCCACCTTGCATATCCTCTAAGGATACTATTACGCCCCCGGCCCCCGAGGAGCCGGTTGGTGAGAACTGCAGCCCCGCCTATTCGGCGCAGGGAGAGCCTGTTGGCTCTGATCATGCACCGATAAAAGATGAACACAGACAAGCACATGAATCCGCAATTATTAGCGGTGCATGGGGAGAAATATTGGCGGAGCTAAATAGCACCATGCCGGTTTCCCTTTTTATACATCTAAAAGATGCCCATGGCGAGATACAAAACGGAACGCTTACAATAGCCGTCAAGGATTCTTTTCAGCAGACGCAGTTGGAGCAGGAAACGGCACAGGGACATATTCGTGCAGCACTTAATAAAGTAAACGGCAACACTCTGCCAATAAAAGTTGTCATAGGAAAGGCCAAAAGCGGTGACGGAGGAAGGAAGCTGGAGGACCTATCAAAATTTGAAAACGTTAAGTTTGAATAAATAACTACTATTCGGGAGGAAATTAGAAATGGCAAAAGGCGGTTTCCGCGGCGGCCCCATGGGCGGCGGCATGAACATGAACATGATCAAGCAGGCTCAAAAAATGCAGCAGGACATGCTAAAAATGCAGGAGGAGCTTGAAAACGCAGAGTACAGCGCAACCGCAGGCGGGGGAGTAGTAACGGCAGTTGTCAGCGGGAAAAAGGAGCTAATGTCTCTGACCATCGACCCGGAAGCTGTTGACCCGGAAGACGTTGAAATGCTTCAGGACATGGTGGTTGCCGCAGTTAACGAAGCCCTCCGCAAGGCCGAATCCAGTGCAAACGAAGGTATGGCAAAGCTTACCGGCGGTCTAAATTTAGGCGGACTTATGTAATTTTCTAAAGCTTCGCCTTTTCGTCAAACATAGGAAACGCTGGGCTATGCGTCGGTGCTGGTTTATAGGGTCTCTTAGACAATCTAAAACGCCTCAGGGAAATTAATCTCCCTGAGGCGTTAAGTTTTAATTATTGTTCGACGGATCGAATAAATGCCATACCGTTATTCGTGGCAATAGGTCTACAAATAAATTAATTTGCAACAATGCCCACGCAGGTAAGGTTTTCCGGAGCAGAAACGATAATGTCCGGATAGTTCGAGTCTATACATTGAAGGCGAATGCCTCCAACGCGGTCACGAAGACGCTTAAAGCAGGCATTGCCCTCGTAAAGAAAAACGCCAACGTCACCATGCTCAAGCTTGGACTGCTGGTGTATCCAGACAATTTGTCCGTCGTGATAGTCAGGCTCCATGCCGTTGCCGGAAATTCTAACGCCGAAATTTGCGGAAATGGGAACCTCAGTGCCGACCTCAACGGGCGTGTAATCCGGCAGGTCTAAAAGTCGTCCTTTTCCTGCGGCCTCTTCAAGGTCGTAAACCGGCAGGGTGCGTATTTTGGTGCCATGGGGGCCGGGAAGCTCCGGGTCATCGTAACGTCCGCTATCTCTAAGCATATCAGCGTATTCAAACACGCGGGTGCGCCCATCTTCATTAAGACCGGAGAACAAATCGTAGCTCTTGCCTATAAAAATACCGCTTATGTCCAAAATATCCAGAATGTCGCATATTATAAGGAATTGGACAGCATTGGGCAGAGATGCTCCGCTCTCCCATTTCGATACGGCCTGATTTGTCACCCTGACACCGCGCTTGTTAAGCAAAGCTGCAAAATCCCGTTGGGATAGTCCCCGTTGCTTACGAAAGGCGCAGATTTTTTCGCCGAAACTGTTTGCCACTCCATATCACCTCAGCGTAAGTATATATTAATGTGAATGCTAATGCAAGCAAAAAATGAAAAAAATCTCCCATTAGGATATATTTATTAAAACTTCCCCCAATAGATTTAACTGTCGAAAAAACAAAACACTTGCGCCCCTACATATTTTAGGTATAATAATAATATGCTCCCAAGGCGGGAGAGCCCGAATCGGATACGCCAAAAAACATAGGGGGAAACATATATGAAAAAGAGCAAATTTTCATACATATTTTTGGCTGTGCTTATCCTGGCTGTCAGCCTTATGAGTATTTCCGCAATTGCTCTTGATGCCGGAAATTTCTCCGGCGGATCGGATTACGGTGGTGGCGGCGGATATGACTGGAGCAATGACTACGGCAGTGACTACAGCAGCGATTATAGCAGCGATTACAACTTTGGCGACGGTGACGCTTCCGGGGGCGGAATTGGCATTTTTGTGGCGATAGTTATTATTGTAGTTGTAATTTCCCTTATTAAGAAAAAGGGTGGAGCTGCTGCCCCGGAAGCCGGAGGCAGCGATGTTAAGACCGACTCCATGAGGCCTGTGGCAATGCTGAAAGAAAAGGATGCAAACTTCTCCGAAGCCGCTATTATGGAAAGGATCTCAAACCTTTATATTCAGATGCAGCAGGCATGGCAGGGCAAGGACTTTGAGCCTATGCGCCCGCACATGACTGACAGACTTTACAACCAGTTTAACCTCCAACTCGGCGAGCTGGTTCGCGCGAACGCAACAAACTATGTTGAGCGTATAGCTGTTCTTGGCGTTGACCTTATGGGTTGGGGCGAGGACGAGGTGAACGATATTATCCTTGCAACCGTGAGGACGCGCATTATTGACTACACCCTGGATGACAAATCCGGCGAGCTTATCAGCGGCTCTAAGACTGCCGAGAAGTTCATGACCTACCAATGGACACTTATCCGTTCCATGGGCATGACAACTCCTGCCCATGAAGGTCAGGGAAGCGAAAACACTACCAGCATTCACTGCCCCTCCTGCGGCGCCCCGCTGGATGTTAACCAAAGCGCCAAGTGCCCCTATTGCGACACTGTTATCAGTGCCAGGGACTACGACTGGGTCATCAGTTCCATTAAGGGGATTTCCCAGCGCACAGGAAACTAAAACAAATAACAAAAACCCTCCCACACTGCGGTTTGGGAGGGTTTTTTTAATGCCTGGGGTGCGACCTAACCTGAATAACGGCTTTAATAAGAGCGTCCATAATAGATTTTTGGTCAATTTCCGACTCTGCCTTAAGAATTTTCTCCTTTTTTGCTACTATGTAGCGGGGCGGAAGCTGGTTTAGAGCACAGGCACATATGTCACAGCGGCAACGATCGCAGCCGCAAACATTAAAGCGCTGCATTACGATGTCCACATTTCGCAAGACCAAATTTTCCATCACGTTTATTGTTGCAATAGAGTCAGACTCGATAAAGTCGCCGCTCCTGGCAAAAATTTTGTCTCTTAAAGCGGAAATAGCGTCGTCCGAAGTCTCCGTTAACTGGCCAACGGCGGGGGACATTGTACTAAATGGGTTGCTTTTAAGAGCCGGCATGATCTTGGAAAACATCAGATCCTTGTCCAGCTCTTTATTTGTTTTTGCCATCAGTTAAATAAGCCCCCTTTCAAACAGCTCGTCCACCAGCGCGATATAGTCTAAAACGGCTGTGTTGTCCGGTGCATATTCGATGATGTCCTGCTGCAAAGTTGTCATGGCTTTACTAATAACGTTGCTGTGACGTATAGTTGTCTCCAAAAGCGGGATGTTAAGGTGAGCTGCTAAAAGCCGGGCGGTTTCTAAGGTGGTGCGGCTAAGCGCCTCCCTTGGGTAATATCTCACCAGAAACATACCCCCGATGGTCAGGTGGGGGTTAAAGGCCTGCTTAATGCGGGAAATGGTTTCGTGTACCTGAATAACTCCCTGCAGACTGTAGCCGTCGGAAAGTCCGGGAATAAGCACTACATCCGAGGCGATTATTGCGTTTGAGGACAAAAGGCCCAGCTCGGGGGGAGAATCCACAAGTACATAATCGTACATGGGAAGGATCGTTTTTAGGGAGTCCTTAAGCATACGTTCGCTGCCGGGGCCTGTGAACTCGCGCTCAACGTTACCCAAAAGAGCGTCAGCCGGGATGATGTCGACCACATCTGTTTTTTGAATTGCGTAGCGAGCTTTGACTTTATGTTTAATTACGTCGTATATAGAGCTATGCTCACGCGTATCGGCGTTCATACTGAAGGATAGGTAGCCTTGGGGGTCAAAATCCACGCAAAGGACGCTGTATCCCTTGTGATTGAGACAGGTGCTGATGGCATTGGTGGAGGCAGTCTTTCCGACCCCTCCCTTCTGATTTATCAGAGAGATGACTTTTGCCACGGGTATATCACTCCTTATAATATATTTATATCATAAAAAACGGAAATAGGAAACAGTTTTCAAGGAACTATTTTTTTATATAAGCTGTCGAATACCAGAATTTT
>CAZNUD010000065.1:0-1175 GCA_964576195.1 uncultured Oscillospiraceae bacterium
GGCATCCCCGGCAGAGCAAGGCTGTTCGAGGCAGTTCAAAAGGTAAAAGCAGCCATTGACCTACTGAGTTATGCGACACTGGAACTGATGAGCGGGCGTGACTGGCGAAGACACCACCTGCTCTCGCTCGCCGGCGTATATAAGACCACCAGAAAGGATGTGGTTCCCATTGCCCTGGAACGCTATTTAACCGACTACCCGCAGATTTGCACGCTTCATCTTCATCTTGATAATGATGAGATTGGGCGTGCCGCAGCGCTTGGCATTGTCTCCGGCCTTGGCGGCAGGTACACGGTACTGGACGAGCCGCCACAGGTTGGCAAGGATGTCAACGACCAACTCATGGCGCAGATCAGAAAAAATCAAATAAAGGAGGACTATGTTAGGTGAACATTCGTATCTATCAGATTAACCGTAACCGTGATGTGAACAATGTGGCCTTTGACGGCATGGAGCTTCTGGAGCGCATCCACGGCAGCAAGGAAATCGACAGCTCCATCTACGACAAGGTGTATGACGGCGAAGCCGACTGCCAGTCGCTTGAGGGCGTGTTTGGTATGTTCAACACGGCGTATCCGTCGGACTATCGCGGACGTTCGCTCTCGGTCTCCGATGTGGTTGAAATCGTTGAGGCTGAGAATGTAAAACCCGGCTTCTACTTCTGTGACAGCATCGGTTTTGAGCGAGTACCCTTTGAACCGGAAAAGGCGCAGGAACAGGATGTGAAGAAAACGATGACAGTTGTGCTTTTGGAGCCGGGCAAGGTCGCTCGAAAAGCAGAAATTGACGGCTCTCTTGAGGGAATGCAGCGTGTTGTCGGAGGCAATATTGAAGAGTTTTGTCCCTTTGAGGAGGAAATTGCCTTCATCTGCAATGAAGACGGAAAGATTGAAGGTCTGCCGCTCAATCGCGCAATCCGTGAGGAAGACACCATCCACGAAATGAGCTACCGCGAAATGACCGAGCTTTTCGCAGACGCGGAGCGAGGCCGGAAGCATATTTCCGGCTATATCGTCTTTTCTCAGGACAGCTTCCCGGAACCGTATCCGGAGTCCGCGAGAACCTATGCGGTCAGCAGTGACAATAAAGCATTCCAGCCCAACATGGGAGGATACTCAATCTACGCTTCCGCCATTGATGGCTCCGACCCAATGGTGCGGCTGGAAAACTACATG
>CAZNUD010000065.1:1185-5529 GCA_964576195.1 uncultured Oscillospiraceae bacterium
TTTCGGCCCTTTCTTCATCTGCGATTGCTCCGGAGAAAACTTCGCCAGCCTCTCTACCGAACAGCTTAACCGCTTCACGGCCAAGTACCGTTATCCCGAAAGGTTTATCCGCGTGAATGACGAGATCGAGGCCATTCCATTCAAGCCCAACACCAAAGATTTTGAAAGATAAAGGAGAGCAGAAAATGAAAACATTTGCAGCCATCATTTCCGCAGTCCACACGAGCAAGGAAGTCTTTACCCTCTCTGCTGAGAACCGTGGAGAAGCACTTCACCTGGCTGATGAGCTTATGGGTGAGCTGATAGACGAAGGCGCTTTTGATGAGGACGACGCCATCGATGTTGATGTGATCGACCTTGACAAAGTAACCCATGTGACCGGCAAACTTGCCCCTGACAGCGACGACGAAACGGAGTGCGTGAAGACGCTTGCGGATCTGATTCGTTTCAGCCGAGACACCGATGGAGAGCTTCCTGACCGCGTGTTGGCAAAAATTCTGCTCGATGGGATGCGCGCCTGTGATGAGGACTGAGGCGCTGGATACGCGCAGGGGTAGACTGCGGCATCGTCTTAGCAAGCAACGTCTCCGTCCGTACGGAGACACTTGTCAGGGGCTTTGCGCCCCTGAGACCCCGCTTAATCACATCGTGTGCCAAATTATCTGATGGTTTTGCCATGCAGATCCCTCTGCAAAGTATGCTGAAAGTTGTGGAACAGAGTCGTGAGAATTACCTTGAAAATGTTCCACAACTGCGGTATACTATGACTATGGCTAATGTAATCATTGAGAGCATGGAATTGCTGAATCAAAGAAGAAGCCTTGAAAAGAAGCTGGGAAATCTCTTATGGGGTACCGTGGAAATCCGTGAGGTCAAAGGAGGCCGATATATTTATCTCCACAAAAGAGTAGCTGGAATCAAACGCTCATCCTATGTCGGCGAATACAACGATGAGCTCAACAATCAGCTGCTCAAAAACAATATGGAAGCCAAAGAGATAAAGCGACAGATCAGGGCGATTAACGCAAAGCTGAAAAAGCAGGGATATGTAGAAGCGGAGCTTTCCGATAAGGTGCGTACCAACATCGACTTTGCCAAGCGAAACATGGTAGATACCATTTATAAGCAGGCAGTTTTAGAGGGCGTTGCCGTTACCTTCCTTGATACGGAGACAATCATCGAGGGAGGGAAGATCAACAATGTGTCGGTGGATGACATTCAGAAAATCAACAATCTGAAACACGCATGGCAGCTAATTCTGGATGAAGGGGTTATAACTTCTCCCTCTGACTTTAATCTGCTGTGCTTGGTCAACAAACTGGTGGAGGAAGGTTTCTATTACAACGCCGGTTCACTTCGCAGCGTTCCCGTTTCTATCGGCGGAACAAAGTGGAAGCCGGAGTTGCCTATCGAAAGTCTTGTGAAAGAGCAGCTATCGGACATTTTAGCTTTGGATGATGTATACGCAAAGGCGGTGTCCGCACTTCTATTTGTCACAAAGAAGCAGCTATTCATCGACGGCAACAAGAGAACTTCGGTTATTTTCGCTAATCATATCTTGATTTCACAGGGAGCAGGTCTAATTGCCATTCCCGAAGAGGATGTCCCAGAATACAAGCGGCTTCTGATAGGATACTATGAGACAGACGACAAGGAGCCGATCAGCAAATTCCTGTACGAAAAGTGTCTTACAAAAATCTGAACAAGTGGCAGCAGAGCAGGTTCGATAAAACGAGCCTGCTTTCTTTGTTGCCCACAGTTGTGGAACAAGTCTATTCAATAGATACGCTTTTGTTCCACAATATATTCATGTAAAGGAGATTGCAATGCGAAAACGAAACTGCAGACTTGAAGTTCGCTTTACCAAAGATGAGCTTTCCGACCTGACAAAGAAGGCACGGAAGGCAGGTATGTCAAACGGTGGTTTTGTCCGCCACATCGTCAGCGGCGTTGAAATCAAGGAAGCACCGCCAGCCGACTTCTACGCGCTTATGCGTGAAGTCAAGCGCGTGGGCAGTAATCTCAATCAGCTCCTGCAGCTTGCAAATTCCAAAGGGTTGTTGGATGTTCCTGCTATCCGAAAAAGCCTTGACGAGATCCATAATACCGAACAAATGCTTTGGAACACCTTTGATTTGAGGACTGAATGAGCCATGGCGGTTACATCCATCTGGCCGATCTCAACGAGGTTAAATACCGTCATTAAATACGCCTGCAATCCGGAGAAAACGGTTGAGAGCGTACAGGAAGAAATCTCGCAGTTGCACCAAATCAACCATGTGGTTCAATACACGGCAAACGACATGAAGACGGAAAAGCGTGAGTTTGTATCCGGCATCAACTGCAATGAGACTCACGCTACGGAAGATTTCATGGAAACAAAGCGTCATTGGAAAAAGACCGGTGGCCGACTTTGCTTTCATGGATACCAGTCCTTCGCCAAAGGCGAAACAACAGCAGAGACTGCACATGCCATTGGTGTAGAGCTTGCCAAACGTCTCTGGGGTGACCGCTTTGAGGTGCTTGTCGCCACACATTGCAACACCGGTTGCTATCATAATCATTTCGTACTGAACTCCGTATCATTTCTGGACGGCTTTAAGTTTGACAACACCCCGGCTGATTACAGACAGATGCGTGAGGAATCTGACCGGCTCTGTATCGAATATGGGCTATCGGTTATTCCTACCACACACGGGCGAGGGAAAAACTACTCCGAATGGCAGGCTGAAAAGAACGGCAAGCCTGTCATTCGCGGCACGATTCGGCAGGACATCGACGATGCAATCACAGCGTCGGTGGACGGTAAAGAATTCATCCGGGCTATGGAGGAAAAGGGCTATGAGTTCAAGTTTACCTCAGACAAAGGAACAAGGCTCAAATGGCCCAGCGTAAGACCACCAGACTCTCCATACTATTATCGGCTTGAAAGACTTGGTGAGCAATACGGCATGGGTGCCATTCTGTCTCGCATTGAGGCATACCCTTTCCGGGATGAACCATATCCGGAAAGTGACCAAAAGGCTGTGAAACACCTTCGCAACGCATACCGCGGTGAGATCAATAAACGTAAGGCCACAGGCATCTATGCGCTATACCTTCGCTACTGCTATGAGCTTCGCATTATCCAGCGCTACCCGGCATCCGCAAAGCGGGTGTCTTTTTTCATGCGCGAGGATTTGGCAAAGCTGTCAAAGCTTGATGAACAGGCTCTATTTCTGGGGCGTACCGGCATTCACGCAATAGAAGAATTGACAGCGCATAAAGAAGCGGCCCAGCTGCAAGTGGAATCCCTATTGGGAGAACGCAAGGCACTGCGAAACGAGCTGAAGCGCTGCCTCCGGCAGAATGATTTTTCTGGCGGTGATGCAGTGAAAGCCCGGATTGTATCCATATCCGAACAAATTAAAACGATTGGAAAGGAGATTTCGTTATGTGAAGGCATTGAAGAGCGTTCCGGTCGTATTGTGCGCGATCTGGACGCGATAGACAAAGCACAGGAAACCAAGGAAATGGAGGAACAACAACATGAGTTACTCAGGCGATGCGGCAGAACAAGTCGTCAGGATGACACTGGAAGGAACTGAAGTTGCTGCAAAAATCACCGGTGCCGGTGCAAAGCAGCTTGCCCTTCTGCTCTATGCAGTTATGCGCGATCAAAAGAAAACCAAAGGCAAAATCAGACTTACCAATATGCTGCGCAGCGGTAAGGAGTTAAAGGTATTTGCCGTTCAAGACGGAGACTTGCAGCGCTTCTGCGAAGAAGCTAAGAAATACGGTGTTCTTTACTGTGTGTTGAAGGACAAAAATGCCACCGACGGGATTACCGATATCATGGTGCGTGCAGAAGACGCCAGCAAAATTAACCGTATTTTTGAGCGGTTCAAGCTTACCACAGTGGACATGGGCAGTGTGAAAAGTACAATCGAGCGCCAGCGCGCAGAAAAGAAAAACGACATTCCCGAACCGGAGCGTGCCGCGCCGGCAAAAAGCAAGGAAGACCTGTTTATCGAAGAATTGCTGAAACCAGCCCCCTCGAAGGAGGAACAACAGACCAAAAACCCTACGGAGGCGAGGGTTGCGAAGTCCCGTCAGTCCGAGCCTTCCTCAAGCGTGAAAAGCAGATCCGAAAAAACTAAGTCTGATCCCGCAGAGTCACGCCCCTCTGTGCGGCAGGAACTCAAAGCGATCAAGGACGAAATGCGGAGAACTGATGCGCTGAGCAGGGACAAAGGACGGACGAATCCGGCTATCATGCACCAGCAGCCGATAGGCAAAAATAAAAAACTAAAGTCCGGCGGTAATATGTCAAGTAGTTAAAACAAAGAATTTCTAATAAGTCCC
>CAZNUD010000066.1:0-5432 GCA_964576195.1 uncultured Oscillospiraceae bacterium
AGTTCGGCCATGCTCCTCACTCCTTCACTGGAGTGGACTATGTGGACTACTACCGCGAGATAATTGAAAGCTGCGACTGTAAGGTGGAGTTTATCTTCTCAAACAATGTTAAGACTATCCTGAGCTACACCAAAAACGTACTTTGCTGCGACATTCACACCAGATCACGCAGCAGACGCCAGCTACTCTCCGCCGGCGCCGAAAAGCTTCTCTGCCTTGACGATCTTTTGACGTCCCCTATAGATGGCAGCGGCTATAATGAGCAATACGGTCTCCTGGGCTCCAACAAGGCCACAGAGGACACTATCAAGCTTTTCCCCAGGGACTGCCAGGCCTTTGTGGATTCCCTCCACCACAAGCTTCGTCAGAAAACCGGCAAGAACATTGAGGTAATGATTTACGGAGACGGCGCCTTTAAGGACCCGATGGGCAAAATATGGGAACTTGCTGACCCCGTTGTTTCTCCCGCATACACTGCCGGCCTTGCCGGAACTCCCAAAGAGCTTAAACTAAAATACCTTGCTGACAACCAGTTTGCCTACTTAAAGGGCGAGGAGCTTGAAGCTGCTATGCGCAAGTGTATTATGGAAAAGGATACGGTGCTTAATGACAGCATGGCCTCACAGGGAACCACACCCCGCCAGCTTACGGACCTTATTGGCTCTCTTTGCGACCTTACCAGCGGTAGCGGTGACAAGGGAACCCCTGTCATCTTCATTCAAGGCTACTTCGATAATTTAGCGAAGTAGACCGTTTAGATAATATGGTAAGCTAAATTATCCAAATATATAAGGAAAGGAAGTTCCGCAGTGCCAACCAACGAAGTTAAGTTTGTAGTGACCAATGAAAGAATCAAACGCACCATGGCCGCCCTCGAGAAGAACAACATCTCCGCCTATTACGCGGAAAGCTCCGTTGCCGCAGCGGAGCTTGCGATGAGCCTTATCCCCAAAGGCTGCACCATTGCACGTGGCGGCTCAGAGACTCTCAAGGAATGCGGTATTTTAGACCGTTTCCGGGATGGCGACTATAATTTTCTTGATCGCAGTCTTCCTAACTTGACTAAGGACGAAATAGAGGAGCTTTACCGCCGTAGCTTTTTTGCCGATGCCTATTTTACCAGTGCCAACGCCATAACAGAAAACGGCGAACTATACAACGTAGATGGCAACGCCAACCGTGTAGCCGCCATCTGCTATGGCCCACGCAAGGTCATTGTTCTAGCAGGTGCAAACAAAATTGTGCGAAATCTGAACGAAGCAATTGAACGGGTTAAGTGTGAAGCCGCCCCCTGCAACGCTGTTAGACTCAACACGGATACTCCCTGTCAGTCTTTAGGCAAATGTGTGGGCAGCGGCAGAGATGCAACCGCCGGCTGCGCAGCAGATAAACGCATGTGCTGCCAATATCTTATAACCACCTTTCAGCGAGATAAGGATAGAATACATGTTATTTTAATACCAGAAAACCTTGGATATTGAGTCGGTTACAGTCTGTAACCACAACATACGGTATAAAGCCTCGAAACGGGTCTTACAATTCGTTTCGAGGCTTTTTTATAAATTCTTTATCTTGGCACTTTAAGCTAATTTTTTAGATATATGTATCTCTTTCAGACAGCCGTCTTATTCCATTGCTGCCAACTTGCTTTCGGCAACCTTAATCATAATTGCACATTCTATGCGCTTTTTAAACAGTTCGCAGCCGTATTCGTATATTCCGGTAATCTTGCCGGTGGCGTGGTAGGCATTGGCGGCGCAGCCGCCGGAGCAGTAGAGTTTTGCCCAGCAGTCCTGGCAGTCCACTCGGGCATAGGCATTGCAGCTTTTAAATTCCTCCCGAACTGCGGTATTTGTAACTCCCTCCCATATGTTGCCCAACCTAAACTTTTCTTCCCCCACAAACTGATGGCAGGGATAAAGGTCACCCCAAGGGGTCACTGCCATATACTCGGTGCCACTGCCGCAGCCGGATATACGCTTATAAACACAGGGACCGTGCTCCAAATCTATCATGTAATGGTAGAAGGTGATGGGCTTACCCTCCTTCTTCCGCTTAAGCATTTCCTCCGCCAGTATCTCATACTGTTTCATTAGCACTGGCATATCCTCAGCGGATAATGCTAGGGGGTCTTCGGCAGCGCATACAACAGGTTCCATGGAGAGCTTGTCAAAGCCCAAATCTGCCATGTGGAAAATGTCCTCGGTGAAGTCGGTGTTGTTCTTCGTGAAGGTGCCGCGCATGTAATAATCCTTGTCACCACGGAGCTTTGCGAATTTTTGGAACTTGGGCACAATCTCGTCGTAGCTGCCGCGCCCTGTTACGGTTTTGCGTAGAGCATCGTGGATTTCCTTGCGTCCGTCAAGGCTGAGAACAACATTGCTCATCTCCTTATTGGAGAATTCTATAACATCATCGTCCACCAGCATGCCGTTGGTGGTGAGGGTAAAGCGGAAGTGCTTTCCCGTTTCCTCCTCGCGGCTTCTGCCGTATTCCACCAGTCTTTTGCAGACCTCCCAGTTCATCAGCGGCTCGCCGCCGAAGAAGTCCACCTCAAGATTTTTCTGCTTGCCCGAATTTTCAATCAGAAAGTCCAGCGCTCTTTTTCCCACGTCGAAGCTCATGAGCGCTCTGTCCCCGTGATACTTGCCCTGAGCCGCAAAGCAGTATTCGCAGCTTAGATTGCAGGTGTGGGCAACATGCAGGCACAGGGCTTTGATGGCTTTGTTTTTGTTTTTGAGGTCGCAGGCGTGCTCCTGAAAGCAGTCGGTGGTGAAAAGCTGCTTTGTGTCCACAAGCTCCTGCACATCGGCAAGGCACTGGCGGATTTCCCCCTCGTCTATTTCGGGGTCGGCAGCGTATTTTTTGAGCAGCTCGGCAACGATTTCATCGCCGCTGCTGTGCTCGAACATTGCTATGACGTCGTAGGCTAAATCATCCACGCTGTGGACAGCGCCGCTGAAAACATCCAGCACGATGTTGAAGCCTCTTTGCTTATACTGATGTACCATTGATTTTCCTCCGAATTATATGTGAGCAAAAAAATGCCGCCCGCTGGAAAGCGAGCAGCATTTTTTGACGGTTACTTACTTATTCTCGCACTTCTGGTTTGCAACACCGCAGGAGGTCTTGCAAGCGGACTGGCAGGAGGTCTGGCATTCGCCGCAGCCGCCTGTCTTGAGAGATTTGTTGAGGTCGCGGGTGTTGAGAGTTTTTATTCTTTTCATGGTGGTTACTCCTTAAATGTATTTGCGTAGTATAAATATAGTGCAAAACACGGCTCTTGTCAAGAGCTTGAGCTAAAGCACCACGGAAACCGTAAGCGGCATGCCGCCCGAGCTGCTGCGAAGCTCAACGCCAGCCTCCCGCTGGACAATGAAGCCGCGAAGCAGCTCGTCCGTAAGCTCCTCTCCGGGGACAACCAACGGGATTCCGGGGGGATACGCCCAGACATACTCGGCGGAAATCATGCCCTTGGCTTCCTTTATGTTTATCTGCTCGGTTCTGGCGGACTTTGCCTGACGGACGCTCATGCGCTTTGGCGGAACGCCGGGGTGCTTAAACTGGATGCGGGGAGCGGTGCGGCGAATTTCCTTGTCTATCATTGCAAGGGCATCGGCGAGCCTGCCTATGCTCTCCTGAGTATCCAGCAGTCCCGTCATGGCGACAACATAGCCGCAGGACGCCATTTCGCACTCGATGCCGTAATGGCGGCGAAGCTCGCTCATGATGGCAACGCCCGAGGTATCCGTGCCCTCGCAGGAAATGACGATTTTGCTCCTGTCATAGCCATAAACCTCGGGAGTTTCGGCAGCGCCAAGGCTGTAACCCCCGTCATTTATCCTGGGCTGACAAGAAAACAGCTCGCTGTGTCCCGGGATTCGAATGCTCTGGAGAAGTCCGGCGCGCTTATCGAAGGAGTCCAGCGCGCGCTTCCAGCTGCGGAAAAGCTCGCCGCCCCGCTGCTCTATCAGCTCTCTGGTGCCGTCGATAGACGCCATGAGGAGATAGGAGGGGCTGCTGGTTTCGAAGATGGACAGCTCCTTTTGCACATCCTCAAGGGAGATGAGGCTGCTGCTGACATGGAGCAGGGCGGACTGGGTGAGCCCCGTGAGCGTTTTGTGCAGACTCTGCACAACTATGTCCGCGCCGCCGCTGACGGCTCCGCCTGTGAAGTAGGGCGATAAATCAAGGTGGGCTCCGTGCGCCTCATCCACTATCAGGGGGGAGCCATACATATGGCAGATTATTGCGATTTCTGAAATGTTGCTGAGCACGCCCTCGTAGGTGGGGCTTGTGAGGATAACGGGAGTTCCGGGATTATCTCTAACGGCGATTTCTATCTGCTTGGGAGGGATGCTGCCGCAGAATCCGAAGTCTTCCACCGGTTCGGGAGCGATATAGACAGGCTCCAGAGCGCAAAGCTCGGCGGCGTTATAGACGCAGCGGTGGCAGTTGCGCGCTAAAATCAGCTTTCGGCTGCCTGTGGCAGCGGCGGCGGCGCGCACGGCGGCAAGAATGCCGCAGGTGGAGCCGTTGACGAGGAAAAGGCAATCCTCGCTGCCCCAGAGGGCGGCAGCCTTTTCCATGGCATCAAGCAGCACGCCCATGGGACGATGGAGGTCGTCAAAGCCCGAAATCTCCGTGATGTCATAGCGGGCGCCCAGCTCCTCGAGGAAGGGCACGCCAAGGACATTCCGCTTGTGTCCGGGCATGTGCATGGCGGCGGCATCGGAGGCGGAATATTTTTGCAGCAGGCGAAACAGGCTCTCGTTCTCGTTCATAAGCGGCTCCTCAGAAAATTTATTTCGCGGGATTTAGCTTAGGTCAAATAGGTCTAGTTTTCGCAGCGTGAGAGATGCGCCCTCGACAGACTTGATGGCGGCGCGCAGGGAGACTCCCTCGCTCCACGCATCGGTATCGGCGGGCAGAAGCGCTATTAAATCATCAAGCTTGACGTAATAGACCTTATTGCCCGTGATGTAATACGCCGTATCTGTTGGGTCTGTGGGGTCTGTGGGGTCTGTGGCGGAGGTGAACACCCGGCACAAGCTCTCGACCCCGTTTTCTCGATAATACACAGGGAGGGCGAGGTGCTGCTCTCCGTCGGCAAGGTAGAACCGCACCAGCATGGTTTCGCCTTCGGTAATATTTCCCTCGACGATGAAGAACATGCTTCTGGCGGGGTCGTAGGCAGAATCCTTTGTGGTGATTATCTCACCGTCGTTGGTGGGGATGAGGAAGCTGGTCATGGTTTTTTCCTCGCTGCCCGTGGAATCTGTGAAGCGAAGCTGCGGCTCATTGCTGCGGTAGGCGGCGACGATGGTGTTAATAAGCAGCTTTGCCTCATTTATATTCACTGTTTTGCCATCGGCAGGGGTTGTGTGTCCAAAGCCAGTATACGTTACATTGCCGCGATTGTAAATATAGTA
>CAZNUD010000067.1:0-5191 GCA_964576195.1 uncultured Oscillospiraceae bacterium
TGGGTGTAGATGTTTATTCCCTTGCCCTCGGTCTGCTCCAAGAGTAACTGCAGGTCCTTCAAATCGTGACCTGTAACCACAATAAAGGGGCCTTTTTCCACCATTAAGGGCACAGTGGTGGGAACAGGAGTGCCGTAGGTTTCCGTGTTTGCCTTGTCCAGCAAAGCCATGCAGATAAGGTTTACCTCGCCCACCTTTAATACAGCGGGCAGCAGTGTATCGGCAGTGGCGTTTTTGTCGCTGATAATGCGAAGAGCTTCAAAGAAGAAGGCGTTGACAGTCTTATCCGTGTAGCCCAGAACGGCCGCATGATAGGCATAAGCCGCCATGCCACGAATACCAAACAGTATCAGAGACTTAAGAGAGCGAATGTCCTCGTTTGCATCCCAAAGCTTAAGGGGAGCGCTAGAAGAGCAGTTGCAGTCCAGCCTGCTGCCGCCCAGCTTTTCGGTTTCAGCTTTAACTGCGTTTGTAAGTGCTGTGATAGTTTCGGCATTAAAGTTTACATTGGTGATGGTTGTAAAAAGTCCTTCAATCACAAGGCGCACCGCTTGACTTGAGGGCTCGCCTGAAACTGCCGAGGCAAGACCCATAAGCGATCTTGTTAAATCGTCCTGAAGAACTGCTACCTGAGAGACTTTTCCGCAAACTCCGGCTCTGCCGGTACAAGCGGTGCCGCCTGCCGTCTGCTCGCATTGAAAACAAAACATTTCTTTATTCATTGTAAAATCCTCCGTTCGTATAAATTGATTTTATAAGCTGTCTAAGGGGGATGACATACTAGCGTCTTTACTATTGTGTTGTTTCCATTTTCTATAAGCGAGTATATTCTGACTTTAAAGAGAATGCGGTTGTTTCTACAACGTAAAACAAAAACCCTGAGCTTAGAAGCGCAGGGTCTTTGCTTTACAAAGCGTAAATCAAGGATATAAAGGCAAGAAAATTATTTTGCTGCCTTCTTGATGGCTATGTTGCGCTTGCGCTCTTTTGCATACTCTGCGAAAACTTCATGTCTGTCGTTGTACTCAACGCTCTGAATATCATAGACCTTCTTAAGATGGATTGCGTCAAATTTACACTTGGTAGTGCAGACACCGCAGCCGATGCACTTGTTAAAGTCGAGAATGGTTGCACCGCAGCCAAGGCATCGGGCAGTTTCCTTATTCAGTTGCTCCTCGGTGAAGGTTATGCGGTCGTCATTAAAGCTATTTGCCTTAGTAGCATCGCGGGAAACCCTCTGGCGGGGAGTATTGTCAAAGCCCTTAACGATGGCATCCTTGTCAAGGTTATCCTTGTCAAGAGCGGTAAATATGCGGCGGTTGCGACCGATGGTGAGACTCTGTCCGGGCCATACATAGCGGTGGATAGAATCTGCGCCTTCCTTACCTGCGGCAATCGCGTCGATTGCATACTTAGGACCGGTAAACACATCTCCGCCCACAAACACGTCGGGCTCGGCTGTCTGATATGTAAGGCTGTCTGCCTTGGCTGTGTTGCCGCGGCCCAAGTCAACCTTACTTCCCTCAAGCAGTCCGCCCCATTCAATGCTCTGGCCGACGCTCATGAGCACGAAGTCTGCGGGGACGGTCTTGGTAACATTTTCATCGTACTTGGGAGCGAACTTGCCCTTGTCATCAAATACGGAAACGCACTTAACAAATTCTACGCCTGTTGCTTTACCGTCCTCAACAACAATGCGCTTGGGGCCCCAACCGTTGTTGATAACAATGCCCTCGTCAGTGGCCTCTTCGATTTCCTCTGGCAATGCAGGCATTTCCTTGGCGCTTTCAAGGCAATACATTGAAGTGGCTTCAGCGCCGGTCCTGATGGCGGTGCGGGCAACGTCTATTGCAACATTGCCGCCGCCGATAACGACAACATTTCCGGAGAGCTTAACGGGCTTGCAGAGGTTAGTCTTGCGCAGCAGCTCAACGCCGGTGATAACGCCATCAGCGTCCTCGCCCTCGATGCCGAGCTTACGTCCGCCCTGTGCACCGATGGCTATATAGAAGGCCTCAAAGCCCAGCTTCCGAAGCTCATCAAGGCTAATGTCCTTACCGACCTCAACGCCGGTTTTAAACACAACACCCATCTGACGAAGAACGTCGATTTCCGCAGAAACCACGGGTTTTTCAAGACGGAAGGAGGGGATGCCCAGCATCATCATGCCGCCGACTCTCGGCTGCTTCTCAAAAACGGTTACCTTGTAGCCGTCGGCTGCCAGATAATATGCGCAGGAAAGTCCCGCAGGGCCGGAGCCGATAACTGCGATGGACTTGCCATAATTGTGAAGCTTTTTGGGAATAAACTGGAAGCCGCTCTCCAGCTCCTTGTCGGCGATAAACTTTTTAATTTCGTCTATGGCGATTGGCTCGTCAATGTCGCCACGGGTGCATTCGCTTTCGCAATTGTGGGGGCAAACGCGGCCGCAGATGGCGGGGAAGGGGTTTTCTTTCTTTATAAGTTCAAGAGCGTCAATGTAGTTGCCCTCGGCAGCCTTTTTTATGTAACCCTGAATTGCTATGTGTGCAGGGCACTCGGTCTTGCAGGGGGCGGTTCCAGTTTCAACCACGTTCTGGCGGTTCTCTCGGTAATTGGGGTTCCATTTTTCAGAGGACCACTCAGTATCAAAGGGAGTTTCGCTATATTTTACCTCGATCGGGGTCTTGGTGCAGATTTTCTGGCCCAGTCTGAGAGCGTTGTTGGGACAATACTCCACGCACTGACCGCAGGCTACGCAGTTTTCAGCGTTGACCTCAGCCTTATAGTTGGAGCAGGAGGCCTCGGGGGTGTTGAAATATTGGGTTGCACCCAGAGCAAGGCAGGTGTCGGGCAAGCAGTTGCAGATAGCAACGGAAACGCCCGCGTTAAGAGTTGTGATCTGATGCACGCAGCCGAGGTCTTCAAAGTATTTTAGCTTTTCGTAAGCTTCGTCCTTGGTAATCTTTATGCCCCGTCCGTTTGCAATAAACATGTCCGCGGCCATGCCAAGGAACATACACATTCCGGTTTCCAAATCCGCTGCACCTTCAAGATCGCCTGCTCCCTCACCGGTGTAACGGCGGACACGGCGGCACTGACAGGGGAGAAGGGCAATATGATTTTTGTTTGCCTCAACATAGTAACTCACACGGTCAAAACTGCCCTTTTCAACATCGTTGGGTATGGCCTTTTCCACGGGAATAGCGCGCATAATTCCTGCGCCCATGGGGAAGGTTTCAATGAGGCCTTCCATAGTTTTTGTTGCGTGACCCTGGAAGGCAGCGGGAACCTCAGGGTGTTTTGAGCAGAACTCGTCGTTAACGAGCATGAACTCAAAAATTCCGGGTGCGTAAACCAGCAGCATGAAGATTTCCATGCCGTACTTTTCAACCTTGGCAACCACGCCGATGTCAGCAAGCTCGCGGCACATTTCAAGAGTTTTCTCTTCGGAGAATCCGGTTGCTTCTGCAATGTTTTCAATGAAGGACGGCTGCAGCAGATCCATAGCCATAAGAAGCTTGATCTGGTCGTCTGTCATCCACTGTTCAAAAGCCTTGTACTCAGCGGCGTTCTCGTCAATTTTGTAGTGACCGTTGCTGATCTTTTCGCATAGTTCAATTAGATTTTGTCTGACTGCCATTTCTTTTTCCTCCAAAAACACTATTTTCCTATTGTTTTATGCTAAGGGCTGCCCTGTGAATCCCTCGACATCTTTCGCATTATGGTCTCTTTATACTATATACTAAATTAAGATAAAAGAAAAGAACAAAAAATGATATATTACACAAAAACTAAAAATCATATCATCCTTGATAGCCCTGCTCACCCAGGTGGTTTATCATGCTGGCCAAATAGCCGGCACCGAAGCCGTTGTCTATGTTCACAACGCTAACCCCGCTGGCGCATGAATTAAGCATGGAAAGCAGAGCTGAAATGCCTCCAAAGGCCGCACCGTATCCCACGCTGGTAGGCACCGCGATAACGGGGCAGTCGGCAAGGCCGCCCACAACGCTTGCCAGAGCCCCCTCCATGCCTGCAATGGCGATAATGACCCTTGCGCTCATAATAAGCTGGGCATGGGAAAGCAACCTATGGATTCCCGCAACGCCCACGTCAAAAAGGCGGATAACCTCGTTTCCCAAGGCCTCGGCCGTAAGGGCCGCTTCCTCGGCAACGGGCATGTCGCTGGTGCCGCCGGTAACGATAAGGATTTTTCTGCAGCCGCTCTTTTCGGGCAGACTGCCCATAATGCCCATCTTTGAAAGCCCGTCATAATCCAGAGGTAGGTCTTTGCCGACAAATTCCGCCGCCTCCGGGGACATGCGGGTTATAAGCACGGGCCTCTGCCCCTCCTGCCACATTTTTGATGCAATTGCGTAAATTTGCTCCGGGGTTTTTCCCGCCCCATAAATCATTTCCGCCGCCCCTTGCCGCAGGGCGCGGTGGCGGTCAAATTTTGCAAAGCCCAAATCCTCAAAGGGCTCCATTCTAAGTTTTAATAACGCATCGTCAATGGAAACGGATCTATCCGCCACCCCGTGTAGAAGCGCTGTCAGCTCCGATCTGTCCATGAGCCTACCTCCCGTCAAGGTCAAGTAATACCCTGTCATAATAAGGCGAAAGTGCAAAGCGGATTTCGTCCGCCTTCAACACTGCCTGAGTCAGTTGTTCTTTTTTCACCTGCAAGAGCGCCGTCCCATAAAACACCCTTACCCGAAAATCGGAAAAGCCAAGAGATGAAATTTCTCTCTCCGCCCCTTCAATTCGGGATAGCAGGTTCTGGGTAATTTTCTCTCCCGGGGGCACCCTTGTTGCAAGGCATGCATAGGCGGGCTTATCCCAGGTGAAAAGCCCCGCCTCCCGTGAAAGCCTGCGGATTTTGTCTTTTGTAAGCCCGCATTCTCTAAGGGGCGATAAGACTCCAAGCTCTTTAAGTGCGCGAATACCGGGCCTGTCGGAAACTTCATCGGAGGCGTTGGTGCCATCCAAAATCAAATCATAACCGTCCTTTTTCGCTCTTTCTTTAAGCGCTCCGAAAAGGGCGGATTTGCAATAGTAGCAGCGCTCCGCCGGGTTGTTTGCAACATGGGGAACTGCGAGAATGTCTGCCTCTATAAGCTCCAACTCTGTCCCTAGCTCCTTTGCCAAACACCTTGCGTCTGCCAACTCGAATTCGGGCTGAAAAACGGTCTTTACAAAATAGGGCTTA
>CAZNUD010000068.1:0-4954 GCA_964576195.1 uncultured Oscillospiraceae bacterium
TATAAAATGGAAACCGTTGAAAAGCAAAAAACTGTGGTATAATAATATTGAAATAGGGAAAGGAATTATTTGTCTTGATTTAGTAATATTTTTTGGAGCTTTTGCATATAATATAATTGCAAAGAAAATGTAATTGTTTCAGGATTTTAAATGCACAGTCTTAGTGAAACTCTAAAACCATTGAAATCAAAGGAAATACCAGCTATTTAATTAGTGTTGATTTAAAGAGTGTTCGCTATTGTATACAAAACCAAATAACCCCCTGTAATCATTGAGATTACAGGGGGTTTTTTCTTTTGTTGGGTACACACCCAAGTACACCCTCGCGGCTTTTTGGACGCTTAGAAGTTCCTCAAAAGCATCATTGATATAGTCAGCAGTTTTTTCCATAACCTTTTTTGTGGCCTAGGGATACGATATTAATTGTTAAACGTATCTAAGGATTTGCCCACAGGCCATCATGATGCCTGAATTTCCAGAAGGTTGTGTGGTGAAATCATCGGGGGAATCATGAATAATAATCGAACGACCGAGGATTTGGGAAACTATAAAGCGGTTTGTAAGTACAGTCATGAACGCGATCCCATTATTGCCAAATAACGGTGGGAGATCCCCAGCGTGTGCAGGATGTGGGCAATTTTGCGGATTGTAATGCCCCCCAACTTTCCCAAAAGGATTGTCGGCGGTTCCTGAGCATGGGCCAAATTCGTGAATGTGAAATCCAAAAACATTGGACGAACAAGGCTCCTCGCCTTTCGGAAGTCCATTAATGTGAGCCACAACCATCACACCGAATGCAGTTTGATAGAAATGAACAGTCCCGTTAATGGAAGAATACGCAGGGCTTCCCGTGATGTAAGCATAGGCATCCGGAAAGCTGCGAAACGGGATATTGTAAAATGAGCGCATAGCCAATGTAATCACCTCTACCCGTATTATATGCAAAGAAAGGGAAATGGGGATAGTCGGCAAGATAGTAGGGGGCTATCCGTCGATGCCGAAGGAGTGATTGTTTTGACTACAAAAGAATGCCACAATCTACCTGTGATATAGTATAGCCAGTAAAAAAACGAGGGACGACCGATGCAGGCCGTCCCTTTGTGTTAGCTTGTATATGCTGAGAATGGTAATTTGGAAGCGTTAACGCCCCTCTTATCACCAGTGTACTTAATCGAACGGAGAATGTTTGGTATTAAATAAGTAAAATACTCATCTGAGAGAACACTTTTTCTCGAGCAAATATGAGAGCCGGTGCCGGTGTGGATATCTGCCGCTAAGTAATCATATCGAAACTTTCCCTTCCCGTCAGCACGTTTGTAGTAATAAATAAGGTATGCGTGTTCAAAGGTAAAGGCATAGACACCTGTTTTGTATACACGATTCTGCAAACGGAGGGCTTCAAACGATTTAGAATCTGCTGTCGTAATTTCTTTCAATTTCCATCTCCAATTCTTTTCACTTTCTTTTCCAAACAACCGTATTAAATAAATAAAACAAAAAAAGCCACGATAAAAGTGGCTTTACGCAGTTTTGTCCATTTATGTTTTTACTCGCACACTTTGCGCCAACTCAAGTATATCATACGTTTTTTTAAAGTCAAATCTGCTTATATATGCCCAAAACCGGTCGGCGGGATTGCCGGAGGTTGAATAAGTGTGACAAAGCCCCTACCAGTACAATCCGAGAGGGGCGTTCGCAGTTTTGATTCATAAACAGAAATCAATTTACAGTTGCTTCAATTTTCCTATGCAGTTTTGAAACTAAATCATTATCATCTCCATCAAAAGACCGCCAGATATTGATTTTTCTTTATTCAAATTATTTGTGAAATACTTTGCATTCACATTGACATTTTTAAATTTGAAGCATATACTATATCATATCAAGTATTTTAGATTTGAGGTGAGAACATAGATACCGCATATGATGAACAAGTAAAGGTGTTCAAAGCCTTTTGTGATGAAAAGCGGCTTCGCATCCTTGAGCTGCTTAGGAGCGGTGAAAAATGTGCCTGTATACTGATTGAACAGCTTGATATGCCGCAGTCTTCTCTGTCCTATCACATGAAAATTCTCTGTGAGTCTGGGATTGTGGACAGCAGACCTGAGGGAAAATGGACGCACTATACAATATGTGAAAAGGGTGGCGGAGAAGCCATGGCACTTTTGAAGGAGCTCATCACGCCAAATGCGGCGGCAGAGGAAAGCTTTTGCTGTAAGTAAAAAGCCGTTTAAAAATAAGATGGCTTTTTATAGGCACTACACATCTAATATTTTGGATATGATTGTCCGTTTTTGAAAGGGGCTATATTGATGCAAATATTAAAATCAATCTGGGATATTTTCCAGAACCAGGTTCTCGGCATGAAATGGCTGAATGACTTAATTGAAACTGTATTATCTTCTTTTGGGCTGGACATCTCCAATCGCTGGGTTGCCAGTGCACAGTTTTTTATCTATGACGTAATAAAAATTGTAGTCCTACTATGCTTCCTAATTTTTATTATCAGCTATATTCAGAGTTATTTTCCGCCTGAGCGCAGCAAAAAGATTTTAGGACGTTTTCGTGGTATTGGAGCAAACTCGGCGGCTGCGCTGCTCGGAACAGTGACGCCCTTTTGCTCTTGCTCATCCATTCCATTATTTATAGGCTTTACATCCGCGGGCTTGCCGCTCGGGGTCACTTTTTCATTCTTAATTTCCTCACCAATGGTAGACCTCGGTTCACTTGTTCTGCTGATGAGTATCTTTGGCGCAAAGGTTGCTATTTTATATGTTCTGTTCGGGCTTATAATAGCCGTGGTCGGTGGTACTATTATCGAGAAAATGCACATGGAAAAGCATGTGGAAAGTTTTATATTATCGGCGAGTAGTGTTGATATCGAATCACCTGAGCTGACAAAGAAAGACCGTGTTGTATATGCCAAAGAACAAACGCTTTCGACCTTCAAAAAAGTATTTCCATACATCCTTATCGGTGTCGGTATTGGCGCAGCGATTCATAACTGGATTCCCGAGGATTGGATTGTATCCTTACTTGGAAGCAATAACCCCTTTGGTGTGATACTTGCGACTGTGGTTGGAGTTCCCATGTATGCTGACATTTTCGGTACTATCCCGATTGCGGAAGCATTGCTGGCTAAAGGAGCACAGCTGGGAACAGTATTATCATTTATGATGGGTGTAACTACCTTATCCCTTCCATCCTTGATTATGCTTCGTAAGGCAATTAAGTCGAAGCTGCTTGCATTGTTCATTGCTTTATGTGCAGCTGGGATTATTATTGTCGGGTATTTATTCAACGCTTTGCAAGCTGCGATAGTATAGGGGGCACGAAAATTATGGCAAAGAACTGGTATCCTGTTATAGACTACCTTACTTGTATCGAATGCGGTACCTGTGTTATAAAGTGTCCTCGAGGCGCATATAACACGGCAAAAGCCCCTTCCCCTGTTTTTAGAAGCCCGTAAGCATGTGTTGACCATTGCCACGGCTGTGGCGACCTATGCACGGTAGGTGCAATCACCTATGTAGACGAGGACATAGGGTGAACACCTCAAAATGGAGAGCAAACAGCGGAAGAACCCTGCTGTTTTTGTGGCGAGTATGAACTACCTGGGAACCCGAAGGAAAGCAAATCTGGATGCTCATGCGGAGGTAACTGCTGCTAATGGACAAAAAGAAGCTGATAAAGATTATATTACCGATTTTCATTGTGATTGTAATCGTAGGAATCTGGATATTCAAAAACATTAACTCTGGTACGACTGATTCGGTAACGCCAAGCAACAATAAAGATTTTGTTTTAGAGATCGAAGCTGTAGATCTGGATAAGCTGACTGTGTACGGGCTTCCCATAATTATCGACTTCGGCTCTGGTTCCTGCATCCCATGCAAAGAGATGGCTCCCGTTTTGAAAACCATGAATGCTGAAATGCAGGGCAAGGCAATAATAAAATTTGTTGATGTATGGAAGCATTCCGAGGCTGCAGACGGTTTTCCAATTCAGGTCATTCCGACACAGATTTTTATCAACGTCGATGGAACTCCCTATGTGCCCAGTGAAGATATAGAGGTTGAGTTCACTATGTATAGTTCTAAAGATACCGGTGAACACGCCTTCACGGTACATCAAGGCGGTTTAACCGAGGGCCAGATGCGGGCGATTCTTGGCGACATGGGGGTGACCGAGTGACAGAAATACTGGAGAGCTTATCTGAGCTTATAACAAATAGTGGCTGGCTTGCGCCGTTGCTTGCGCTTTTCGCCGGTATACTTACCTCTTTTACGCCCTGTTCGCTTTCCAGCATTCCTTTGGTCATCGGTTATGTTGGCGGTGTGGGTCAACGTGATACGAAACGGGCGCTTTGGCTATCAGTGATTTTTTCTGCGGGGGCTGCGGTTACGTTCACAGCATTGGGCGTCACCGCTTCGCTTGCCGGGAGGTTGATGGGCACCTCGGCTTCGTGGTGGTACATCATTCTGGGAGTTCTCATGATTCTGATGGCGCTGCAAACCTGGGGCATATTTGAGATTATCCCATCAAGCTATCTAGTTTCAAAGAACACAAAAAAGGGCTTTATCGGTGCGTTCATCGCCGGTATACTTGGCGGCATCTTTTCGTCACCCTGCTCCACGCCTGTACTTATTGCTTTGCTTGCCATCGTCGCTGGAAAAGGCAGTATTCTTTGGGGTATATTATTATTGCTGCTGTATTCAGTCGGACATGGCATACTCGCCATTGTTGCAGGTACATCTGTAGGCTTTGTGCAGAAGTTGTCTTCTAGTGAAAAATACGGCAGAGCAAGTACTGTGTTAAAAGCAGTAATGGGTTCACTGATTTTGATCATTGGTTTTTATATGTTTTATCTTGGATTTTAATATTCTGAAAAGGAGAAATTTATTATGGCACTGTTTGGAAAGAAAAACAAAGAGGAAAAAACAACATCATGCTG
>CAZNUD010000069.1:0-4907 GCA_964576195.1 uncultured Oscillospiraceae bacterium
CGCCTGCCCTCAGGCAGTGGTGAAAATTATAAAGAAAATCTATCCCGAGTTTTAAGGAGTAAGACTAATGCACGAGGATTATTCCCACGTTCACCAGGAGCATTTTCATACCCATCTTGATGGGACTGTTCATTGCCACATTGGTGATCACCCACATCCCCATGTCCATACCAATAAGAAAGCTGTTATTGACAGACTTTCCAAGGCTAAGGGGCATTTAGAGTCGGTTATCTCCATGATAGATAATGACCGCGACTGTGCGGAGGTTCTTGTGCAGATTGCGGCGGTACGCTCGGCCATTAATAACGCGGGTAAGGTGCTGCTGCAAGATCATATCCGCGAGTGTGTAACCGAGGCTGTTGAGCACAATGACCGGTCGGAGATTGATTCGCTGAACAAGGCCATTGAGCAGTTTATCAAATAAGCCATACTTCAATAATTATAAAAGGAACTTTCATTAATTATAATGGAAGTTCCTTTATTTTACATTTTTGGAAGCCTGCCTAATAATAAATATAACATTAGAGTATAATCAAATAATTATCATAAAGCATAATTTATAATTAAATTTTTACCACAATTTTAGTTTGTCATTTACCAATCAGTGCAATATACACAAAAGTGTCGTCAGATTATCGTCTGGAAGCCGAAGGGTGTTTCCATTGCATTTTGGAAGTCCATGCTGTAGAATAAACATATCAGTATGTTGAGTTGGAGACTATATCATATTGTATTAATATTATGGTAAGGGAGTTGTATTACTAAATGGCAGAAAGAAACATCAAGGCAGACTGGCAGCAATACTATAAGGATCATCTTATTACTATCGATGAAGCAGTAGACAAACTTGCAGACGGGGACGTTGTGTTTGTTGGCCAGGCTACCATGATTCCTCTGGAATTTTGGGACAAGGTACACGAGAAGAAAGAGCAGTTTAAGGATCTTACCATTTGGTCCAACGTGTATAACGGGCCAGTCAACATGATTTTTGATCACGATATTAAGGGCCATATTACACTTAAGAGTATCTATCAGCTTCCCATGGAACGCATGGGCATTGATGAGCGCACAGTTCTACCCCTGGGCTCTACCTACGACCAATATGAGTACTCCATGTGGGAAAACGGCGTAAATACCTCTGCTCTGAGATATTGCCCCCCCGATGCCAACGGCTGGTGCAACTGCGGCTGCTACGGTGCCTGCACAAACAACACCACCTCTCGCGACCCCAGAATTAAGAAGAAACTCGCTTTCATCGACAAAACCGGCGTTTTTCCGGCACCCGGCCCTGAAGAGGAGATTGCTGTTCACGTTACAGACTTCGATTACATAGTCGAGCTGGATTCCGAGATGATCGATATTCCGTCTCCCGCACCCTCTCCGGTTGATGAGAAGATAGGCAGTTATATTATCCCCTATCTCCGCGAGGGCGACAAGATCCAGATTGGCTACGGCGGACTTGGCGAAATCATCATTCAGGCTCTTAATAAATTCACCGGAACCTTTGAGATATTCTCCGAGGTTCTATGCGACAACATGGTTCCCATGGTCGAATCCGGCAAGATTACAGCGCTCTACGCCTCCAGCCCCGGTGGCTGCTCCTCCGACACCTTCCGTTGGCTGGCGTCCACCGACAAGGACGTTCGTCTGTATCCCCGTACCCTTTGCATCGACCCTCTGGGCATTATGGAACAGGAAAACATGGTTGCCATCAACTCTACCTTCATGGTTGACCTTCTTGGTCAGTGCGTTTCCGAAGCCCAGGGCCTCAAGCCCTACACCGGGATGGGCGGCTCCATGGCTTACCTTTACGGCTCTCAGCGCTGCAAGGGCGGACGCAGCTTCATCTGCCTGCGTTCCACCTACAAGGACTCAAACGGCGAGCGCAAGTCCAACGTTGTTCCCTGGTTGCCTGAAGGCGTCATAGTTTCCTTCCTGAAGAACTATGTAATGTTCATCGTCACCGAATATGGCGTTGCAGACATATACTTGCAGACCTATGTTGACCGTATCAAGGCCCTCATTAAGGTTGCTCATCCAGATTTCCGTGAGTGGCTGAAGGAAAAAATCCTTACCACACCGCTTATTGAAGAGTGCGACTTCGGTGATGATTACGACATGTTCGATGGCAAGCAGCCCGAGCCCAGACAGCCCGCTACTGCCCAGCCCTTTAGACAGTACACCTTCCATATCAGAGACGATATGCTTCCCATGGATCGCGGATAAAGCTCATGCAAATGAGAGCGGCTCTTTTGAGCCGCTCTTTTTAAATCATGTGTTAAGCAGGGTATTAAGCCTTATCGGGCTAGTTTTTGGATTAACAATGTTTTTTCGTTAAAGTTATTGAAAAATGGGGGAAGAATTGTTATTATGGAATAAGTACACACATTGAGAGGCATCTATTATGAGATTTGCGGCTAATGAGTTTCCGGAAGATACTGAGCACCTTAAATTTGACGTTGTCATCATAGGCTCCGGCATTGCAGGACTGTATACAGCCCTGCATATTGACGAGCGCTACTCCTGTTGCATACTAAGCAAGGGCGACATTGATGTCAGCAATTCCTGGTTGGCGCAGGGAGGCATTGCAGCGGCAATCTCCATGGATGACCGCCCAAAATACCACTTTGAGGACACCAGCGAGGCCGGGGCGGGCATATGCGATAACTCCGCTGTAAGCGTGTTGGTTTCTGAGGGACCTTCAGATATAAAGAGACTTGTGGAAATGCGGGTTCCCTTTGATATAAATGGGGAAGGCGACCTTGACATTACCCGGGAGGGCGGGCACCGCAGACGGCGCATAGTTCATGCAGGCGGTGATGCCACAGGCAGGGAGACAGTAAAGGCTCTGGCTGTCCTGGTCTCCCGCAGACATAACGTTACTTTCATGCCCAATAACTTCCTTGGGGACATTTTGACTGATGACAATGGCGCTGTGTGCGGCTGTGTTGTTCTGGACAAAAGCTCCACCATGTATGTTCTTGACACAAAGAGCGTTGTAATTTGCACCGGGGGTGTTGGTCAGGTATATAAGGTAAGCACAAACCCTGATGTTGCCACCGGGGACGGCATTGCTGCTGCCATTCGTGCAGGAGCGGCTTTAAACGGTATGGAATTTGTTCAGTTTCACCCAACGGGACTGTGGTCGCCAAAGAAGGAGAACAGGGCCTTCCTTATTTCCGAATCCGTTCGGGGTGAGGGGGGGCTGCTGAAAAATTCCGCCGGTGAGCGCTTTATGGTTGGGCAGCATGAGCTTGCCGAGCTTGCGCCCCGAGACATAGTTGCAAGAGGCATCACAAGAGAGATGAACAAACGGGGAGAAAGCCATGTTTTTGTGGATTTTACCTGTAAAGACAGTGAATACTTGGAGCATCGCTTTCCCACTATATACAACGAGTGCATGAGCCGCGGCATAGATATTACCAAGGAGTGGATACCGGTTTGCCCGGTGCAGCACTACCTTATTGGTGGCATTAAGACCAATCTGCATGCAAAAACCAGTGTTGAGGGGCTTTATGCCTGCGGCGAGGCAGCCTCCACAGGTGTACACGGAGCCAACAGACTGGCTTCAAACTCCATGCTGGAGTGTCTTGTCTTTGGGCGCAGAGCGGCGGAGCACATAAACGCAAGACTGGCCGAGCCGGACCATGAAACAAAAGCGCCGCTGCCTAAGCTACAGGCACGTCCGGTGATTAAAAGGGATTTTGAAGCCGACCGCAAGGAAATTCAGGAACTTATGAGCGAGAACTGCTTTGTTTCCCGCAACGAAAAGGGCATTACGCTGGCATTGGACAGAATCAGCAAGCTTTGCCGGGAGCTGCAGGATTGCTTTTACACCGGCAAGGTGTATTTGGAAACACTAAACCTTGCCACGATTGCTCAAGAGATCCTAAGCGCGGCGCTGGCGCGGAAGGAAAGCGTAGGCGCCCACTACCGGGAGAATTGAAAGCAGACATTATAGGGAACAAATAGCTTCGGTCACTTTATATAGGACAAATTAAGTGCGGGAGCGCTAGGAGGACTAATGGATTATTTGGGACTTGACGACTTGCTCATCGCTGCCCTTAAGGAGGACGTGGGCACGGGAGATATTACCACTCTTAGCTGTATTCCGGCGAAAAACCGCTCTATTGGGCGGTTTTTGGCTAAAGAGAGCGGTGTAATCTGCGGCCTGGACATTGCAAAGCGTGTGTTTGAGCTGCTTGACAGTGAGATAGTTTTTTCCTCAGAGCTCAGTGACGGGGACCATGTTGAAAAGGGGCAGTATTTTGCATGTGTTGAGGGGCCGTCCAGAAGCATATTAACCGGCGAGCGCGTGGCGCTAAATCTTATGCAAAGACTTTCCGGCACAGCTACGGCTACCGCGAATGCTTTAGAGCAGGTGAAGGGTACAAGGGCGCGGATAGTTGATACCCGCAAGTCAACCCCAGGTCTTAGAGTATTGGAGAAATATGCCGTTGGCATGGGCGGGGGACATAATCACCGCTTTAATCTGGCAGACGGAGTGTTAATAAAGGACAACCACATTGCCGCCGCCGGTGGCATTAAAAACGCTATTAGGGCCGCAAGAGATGCGGTGCCGCATGTGATGAAAATTGAGATTGAAACAGAGACTCTGGAGCAAGTGCAACAGGCATTGGACGCAGGTGCAGATATAATTATGCTGGACAATATGAGCTGTGAAATGATGGCCGAGGCGGTCAGGCTCATTGGAGGAAGGGCATTGACCGAGGCCAGCGGCAACATGGGGGAGAAGAACCTTGCCGAGGTTGCGGCCACCGGTGTTGATATTATTTCTATTGGTGCGCTGACTCACAGTGTGAAAGCAATGGACATCAGCTTAAAATTTTTATCATTATAAACTATTTGAGCAGGGAATGCTGCAACAAGAACAACAGAACCCCGGC
>CAZNUD010000070.1:0-4695 GCA_964576195.1 uncultured Oscillospiraceae bacterium
GTCATGGTACCTAAGATGACTTCGCACCAAAACGAAGTCGTTTTTTGTATAAAAATATCAGGAGGAAATGAATATGAAAAAGTTTTTAAGCATTACACTTGTTTTAGTCCTCATCGTTGGATGCTTCGCAGCTTGCGGCAACAAGAATGAAGCCCCCCCAGCAGATGAAAACACACCCGCAGACGTGGCTCCCGCAGAAGGCACCGCCTTCAAGCTGGGCGGCATCGGCCCCCTCACCGGTGAAGCTGCTATTTACGGCACTGCAGCTATGAACGGCGCTCAGATTGCTGTTGATGAAATCAATGCTCTCGGCGGTGCTATTCAGTTCGAGTTCAAGGCTGAGGACGACGTTGCTGACGGCGAGACCTCCGTTAACGCTTACAACTCTCTTCTCGACTGGGGCATGCAGGTTCTTGTTGGACCCGTTACCACCGGCGCTGCTATCTCTGTTTCTGCAGAGGCTTTTAATGAGCGCGTGTTCTGCCTGACTCCCTCTGCCAGCTCCGTTGATGTTATTAACGACAAGGACAACATGTTCCAGGTGTGCTTCACCGACCCCAACCAGGGCATTGGCTCTGCTGACTACATCTCCGAAAACATGGCAGACAGCAAGGTTGCCATTATTTACCGCAACGACGATGCCTATTCTCAGGGTGTCCATGACACCTTCGTAGCAGAAGCTGCCGTAAAAAACGTTGGGATCGTTTATGAAGGCACCTTTACCGCTGACACCTCAACCGACTTCTCCGTTCATCTCACCGCTGCCCAGGCTGCAGGTGCTGACTTGGTCTTCCTGCCCATCTATTATCAGCCCGCTTCCGTGATCCTCAAACAGGCAAACGACATGGGCTTTGCTCCCATTTTCTTCGGCGTTGACGGCATGGACGGTATTCTTGCCATGAAGGGCTTTGACACCGCTCTTGCTGAAGGTGTTATGCTACTCACCCCCTTCTCTGCAGACGCTGCAGATTCTACAACCACAGCTTTTGTAGCTACATACAACGAAAAGTTTGGCGAGATCCCCAACCAGTTCGCAGCAGATGGCTATGATGCAGTTTACATTATCTACAATGCCCTTGAGAAGGCTAACTGCACTGCCGATATGTCCACCGAAGAAATCTGCGAGGCTCTTATCGCTGTTATGCCCACCATCTCTGTCGACGGTCTTACCGGTATGGCTATGACTTGGTCCACAACTGGCGAAGTCTCCAAGGCTCCTATGGCTGTTGTTATTAAGGACGGCGTTTACGTTACTCCATAAGCTGAGTTTTTATTAGAATTGTATATCAAAACAAAGACGCGGCTGCCGGGATTAATTTCCGGCAGCCCCCATTATATATTAAGGTGTTTTAATTCGTTATTGCATCAAATAGCTGAATGTGTTAAAATATTTTTCTATGGTGGAAACAGCGGTAGAAGCACGAAAGCCGCCTATCCCTGTTCCTGTTATAGAGTAATCTGGAAAAACAGACAAAAAGGAAGGTGCAATATATGGAATTTCTCTCCTACCTGATTTCAGGAATCAGCCTAGGGAGCGTTTATGCTATCATTGCATTGGGTTATACCATGGTATACGGTATAGCAAAAATGCTGAACTTTGCCCACGGCGACGTAATAATGGTGGGCGGATATATCTCTCTTCTGGCTATGACAAATCTTGGAGTGCCAAGCATTCCGGCAATTTTGCTTGCCATGATTGTTTGTACGATACTCGGCGTAATAATCGAGCGTCTGGCATACAAGCCCCTGCGTTCGGCTCCCTCATTGGCGGTTCTTATAACAGCCATCGGCGTGTCATACTTCCTGCAAAATGCTGCTCTTCTTATTTGGGGCACAAACCCTAGAGTCTATGCCTCCGTTATTGAAGGCACACTTAAGCTCTTCGACGGGCAGCTTTCCATCTCCTATGTCTCAATACTTACCGTTGTAGTGTGTTTTATCATAATGATTGGTCTAACCATCTTTACAAGCAAAACCAAGATGGGCAAGGCCATGCGTGCCTGCTCCGAGGATAAGGGTGCTGCCCAGTTGATGGGTATTAACGTTAACAGCACCATTTCCGTTACCTTCGCCATTGGCAGCGGACTTGCAGCCGTTGCAGGTGTTCTGCTTTGCTCCTCATATTCCACTTTAATGCCCACCACAGGTTCCATGCCCGGAATAAAGGCCTTTACTGCCGCAGTTTTCGGCGGCATCGGCTCCATCCCCGGCGCCCTTCTCGGAGGTATTTTATTGGGCATAATTGAAGCGCTGGCAAAAGCTTATATTTCCACTCAGCTTGCAAACACCATAGTTTTTGCGGTTCTGATTATCGTTTTGCTGGTTCGTCCGGCAGGTCTTTTGGGCAAGTATGTGCCCGAGAAAGTATGAGGTGGCGATATGAGTAAGCGAAATAATTCCACCAAGGTTGATTTTCTAACCTATTTAGGTGTTGTTGCAGCCTTTGTCCTCCTCACAATTCTCAGCAACAACGGTTATATCACCCGTTCTCTTCAAGGTCAGCTTGTTCCCATTTGCTGTTATGTGGTTATGGCAATTTCCCTTAACCTCACAGTCGGTTTTTTAGGCGAACTTTCACTGGGTCACGCCGGCTTTATGAGCGTTGGCGCCTTCTCCGGCATTATAGCCGCTATGAGCCTTCAAAGCGCTATTCCCTCACCCATCCTGCGTCTTATAATTGCAATTGTTGTCGGCGCATTTTTTGCTGCCATTGCCGGCACCATTGTGGGAATCCCCGTTCTGCGCCTACGCGGTGACTATCTGGCAATCGTAACACTTGCCTTCGGCGAGATAATTAAGGAGATTGCCAACTGCCTGCTGGTGGGCCACGACTCCAACGGACTGCACATTGCCATGAACCTAACCGGCAATATGACCATAAACGACATCGGGCTTGAGGAAGGCGGCCTTGTTATAATAAAGGGTGCCCAAGGAGCAACGGGAACCGATAAACTTGCAACATTTGCAGCCGGCTTTGTGTTGATCATGGTTGCGCTGATAATCGTCCTCAATCTTGTTCGCAGCCGCTCCGGCCGCGCCATCATGGCTCTGCGGGATAACCGCATCGCCGCTGAGTCCGTGGGTATCAACATCACAAAATACAAGCTCATGGCCTTTATCACCTCAGCCGCCCTTGCGGGAGCTGCCGGTGCACTTTACGGTCTTAACTTTAACTCCCTTCAGGCAACAAAATTTAACTTTAACACCTCAATACTGATTTTAGTTTTCGTGGTTCTTGGCGGTTTGGGTAATGTTTGGGGTTCTATTGTTGCGGCTACTATCCTAACGGTCTTGCCTGAACTTCTGCGTGAGTTTAGTATCTACCGGATGCTGGTATACGCAATCGTTCTTATTATTGTTATGCTGGCAACAAACAGTCCACAAATAAAGCAGTATTTAAGTGTCTTTACTTCTATGCTCTTTAGAAAGAAAGCAAAAAACCGTGAAGAAGGTGCAATAGATGGCTAATGCAAGACGAGTTACAACCAAGATGGTTCCCTATCCAAGTAAATCAATAATCCCTGAACGAGACTTGGATAAAACTCCAATTCTTGAGGCCAGCCATCTTGGCATAGACTTTGGCGGTCTTACGGCCGTTGACGACTTTAACCTCACCATCGGACGCACCGAAATTGCTGGTCTTATTGGCCCCAACGGAGCTGGCAAAACAACAGTATTCAACCTTCTTACAAAGGTTTATCAGCCCACCCGTGGCACCATTTTGCTCGACGGCTGGGACACTCACGGAATGAGCACCATCCAGGTTAACAACAAGGGCATTGCCCGCACATTCCAGAACATCCGTCTTTTTGACAACCTTACCGTAGAGGACAACGTTAAAATCGGCCTGCACAATCAGATGAGCTATTCCATGTTTTCCGGAATTCTGCGCTTGCCCTCCTATTGGAAGCAAGAGCGCATTGCCCATGAGCGCGCACTGGAGCTTCTCAGCATATTCGATATGCAAGGTCTGGCCGATGCAAAGGCCGGTTCCCTGCCCTACGGAGCCCAGCGACGTTTGGAAATTGTCCGATCTCTGGCGACAAACCCCTCGCTGCTGCTACTTGACGAGCCTGCGGCGGGTATGAACCCATCTGAAACCAGCGAGCTTATGGATAACATTGTTAAAATCCGCGACACCTTTCAAATTGCCATTCTTCTTATTGAGCACGATATGAGCCTTGTTATGAGCATTTGCGAGGGTATCTGCGTTCTCAACTACGGCAAAGTAATCGCCAAGGGCACGCCGGAAGAAATTCAGGCAAACCCCGAGGTAATCGAAGCATATCTCGGTAAGAAAAAGGAGGCGTGAAAATGTTAAAGGTTACAGATATAAACGTCTATTACGGCAGCATTCACGCCATCAAGGGTGTCTCCTTTGAGGTTAACAAAGGGGAAATAGTTACCCTTATCGGCGCCAACGGCGCAGGAAAATCAACAACACTTAACACCATCTCCGGGCTTTTAAAGAGTACCACAGGAGACGTTGAGTTTTTAGGACATAGTCTGAAAACCGTTGCTCCCCACAAAATTGTTGAGCATGGCCTGGCGCAGGTTCCCGAAGGCCGCCGCATTTTTCAGAACATGTCCGTTCAGGAAAACCTTGAAATGGGTGCTTACACCCGCAAGGGTTCCGAGGTTGATGACTCTATTGAAGACGTATACGAACGTTTCCCTCGCCTAAAGGAACGCTAT
>CAZNUD010000071.1:0-4625 GCA_964576195.1 uncultured Oscillospiraceae bacterium
GCTTGGTTCGGGACCAAGAGGCCGTGGGTTCAAATCCCGCCACTCCGACCAAAAAAGGACGAAAAGCAGTCGATTTGACTGGTTTTCGTCCTTTTTTCGTTGTATTTAATTTGGGTCAAAACTCGGGTCAAGGGGTTTGACCCAAACAGCGACCCAAACGGGGAAAAATCACTTCTCCCAGCTTTCAGTTCCGATTATTCGTCCGTTGTTGGGGTTTATCAGGAAGGTGAAGCCATGAAACGTACCGGCAAGAACAACTCCGGGGTCTCTGTCATAGATCCTAACATAGGTAGGCTCATTATAGACGGCACAGAAGTGCACTTTAAGTACAATATAAGGCAGGCACTAGAATTTGACAATGCGGTTGTAGTTTGGCTTGAAGTAAAAGCCCGTGATGATGATATAAATAATGTCTATGGCGTCATAGACGGCAAAATCGCGTGGCGGGTGCAGGATATGCTTGAATATAACCCCACTTCCATCAGCCCGTTTTCACACCGCTGTAGCTTACAGCCAATGCGACAGGCTCTCCGTTTAATGCCATGACCGCTTTACCGCTCATGGTGATGACTCCGTTTTCGCGTTTGAAGACAAAGGTAGTGTATACCATTATTACATCGTCACCGTCTTCATGGGATTGAGTTGCTGTTGCAGTGCCGGTAGCAGGGTCGTAATCCATTGTAAAGTATTCTTCGGCGTTTTCTGCCACGAGCATATCCCCGTTCTTTGAAAAATAGGTAGCGTGAGTCTGAGTCTCTCCCTCAAGCGAAGTGCTTATGTCATAGCTGCCGACAATCTCATCCAGCGAAAGGCCGTCGTATCCGGCTGGCTGCTCCCCCTCGGCGGTGGACGGAGAGAGCTCATTCTCCGGTTCGAGGAACATTTCGTAAAGCAGCTCGCGAAGATACTCTATTATCTCGCTTATCTCCTCCTCGGTGTAGTAGTATTCCTCCTCCATTTCCTCTGCCAGCTCTGCGGCGGTTTTGGGTTCCTCGTCCTCCGGCAATGAGAGTCCGGCTTTTTCAAGCTCCTGTTCTATCTCGTCGGGGCTCTTACCCTCGGTGCTTATCTCGGTCATTGAAGCTCTAGTCTCACCGTTCATGTCGACAGTGATAAGCCCGCCCAATATCTTGCCATCGCGTACAAAATCATGCAGGCTCTCGCCGATATAGGACAGCTTGTCGATACTGCCCATCTTGTCCGCCGCATTACCGGCGAATTTGATTCCGCCTGTCAGGATGTTGACTCCGCCGGATACGGCGGATATGGGACCCATAAAGTCCTTAAAATCGTTTGATGCCATGGTCACCCTGCTGTTCTCTCCGCAGATGATAGTGCTGCCGGTGGAGGCTATATCAACTATGGTATCCACCCCGCCTATGACCATGCCGCCAGCCTCCAAAATACCGTTAGCAACTCCGCCACCTGCCACCACGCCGCCGATGTAGAGACCTGTTTTGCAGACCGTTTTAGTTGCCATGGCAGCGTTTTCGAAGTTCTGCATAGTGTCGCCCTCGGCAGAATAAGCCTCGCCCTCCAAGATGTTCTGCGCCATTTGCAGTTGGGCATAAGCCTTTTTCGCGTCCGTGCCCAGATTCTCGGCCAGTTGCCTAACCTTTTGCCCGGCTGGGTAGGAGTCATATTTTTCAGTCAGCTCCTTGGCCCATTTTACGGCGGCGTTTTCCTCGGCGGCGTAGGCCGTTGTGACAAACAAGCCTCCCGACGCAGGTCTCACAGCGGTATAGCTCATATTCGCCTCCGGCGTGGATTCCGTATAGCGCAGGCCTTGGGCGTAGTCGGTCAATTCCGCCGCCTCTGTATTGGCTAAGTCACAGCGCCGCCATGCCTCCAAGGCATCGGCGGTCATAGTCTTCAGCTGGTCAATGCTGCCCCTTTCATGGTCGTATTCAAGCAGAGCGTCAGTCTTCAAACGTGCGATAACATACAGCCGCGTCGCCATCGCGCCCGCTTGCTCCAAAACTGCTCGCTCGTCAGATACTGCGGGCAAGGACACGCTGACGATATCCTGCCTTCCCCCAAATGTGCCGCTGACCATAAACCCCGGCCAGCCGTAGAGAGCTACGGCGGCTATTTGCAGGACAAGCACGATTGCCAGCAAGACGCACAGCACGTTTCCGCCGGGGCTTTTCGCGTTTGCGACAGCCGATCCCTGCCAATTAGCGCGCGGGGGCGGCGGAGCTTGGGGCTGTGCCGTTGGCACGCCCTCGACTGTTGCGCCGCATTTTGTGCAGAAGCGGGCATTCTCGCGCAGCGGGTTTCCGCAGTTTATGCAAAATTTAGCCATATCTGCACCTCCTTATGGCCGCACCAGCGCCACAAGCGCCGGTATCCCGTCGGGCGTATCCATCGTGCCGACGGCGTATTGTTTTCCGGAAAGCTCATAAAACTGCGCCAGGCGTATGGTTCCCGCGCCGGATGCCCACAGACCGCCATTTTCCCATTTGCCGAGAAATACGCTGTCCTCCATGTCCGACTCATCATAGCTTTGCCCTTCGTTTGACCAAAAGATGCTGTACCAGTCAAGTGTAAGGCTCAGGTCATCTGTTGTGCCTGAAATGCTGATGTTCAGAAACTCCATGGCGGCGGAGTCAAACTCGTTATTAGGGTCGTAAATAACAAGTGCTTTCCAGCCGCCCGTAAGCGAGGCGAGCTCGCTGATGAAAGCTGCCTCGGCGGGTATGCCTGTGTACTGCACGCCCTCACAGTACCACACAAAATCGCTCAAGTCAGGGCGCTCGCTTGTGGAGAAATTGCCGACTGTTGGCGCAGGCGGCGGAGTCTCCACAGGCGGCGAAGGCGTAGTCTCATAGTTCTCTGGCGGTGCCGGCGTTTCTGTTTCGGACAGCGTCGGCGCGTCTTTTTCGCCTCTCTCCTTTAGGTTTGGCGGAATAGTCAGTATGCCAACTACGAGCATTATAACGTTTGCTGCTATCAGAATTCCGGTCAGCAGCTTTCTACCGCCGGATGTGCTTGCGTTATTGTTTGTCATTTTCCCTCCTTTTCCCGTAGAAGCAATTACGTTATACGACCTTGTAACCTTCATAGTTGCCGGTCTTTGTTGAGCCGTCGGCATAGGTGTAGCTTTCGTCAACAGCGAGGTGTATTGCATCCCCCTCCCGCGTGAAGGTCAGTACCGTAAGAACGGTATGGCCGTCGTCAAACTCCGCTAACCTTGTCGCCACCCCGAAAATCAGGTCATACTCGTATTCGGTTTCGGTTTCATCGGCAAAGCGCAGCACCAGCATATCTCCGGATGTAAACAGCTCGATTTGAAAGTAATCCTCTGTACCTGCAGCCAACAGATTGTAAGTACCCGTAATTTCTTCAAGGCTAAAGCCGGAATAGTCCGAAGTCTGCCCGTTCTCCGGTTTCGAGGCAGCTTCAAGGGTAGATGTATGCGCCTTTGGTATTTCTCCGGCGGAGGCATCTGGCGTAAATCTGAATTTCAAATCCGGCGCGACGTTTACAAAGCCGGAGTAGTAGTGCATGGTGACCTCGTTTTTATCGCTCTGTCTTTGATAGACCATCCAACCGCCGACGGATTCGCCGGGAGCAAGCTCAACGTCCTCCATATACCGCTCGTTCCTGTCAGCCACATCCGACATCACCTGTGAATTCTCCTCCGAGGTCATGTCGCTGTCGTCCCCGGTTGGGCCTTCCTCGTAGATGATGTAGATATCCTTCCTATCAGGAGAATCTATCGGTTTATTGGAGATATTTGTGAAGGTAAACCAAACCCTTATATATTCAAATCCGTCCTTTGGCCGTGAGAGCATACCTGTATAATCGAAAGTCTCCGCCCTGTCAATGGTGATAGAAAGCCCATTTGCCTCGGCTACTTCCCCGATGCCGTAATACTCGCTTTCATCCGCTCCCGCCTCGCCGGAGGGATTATTGCCTGATTCGGCGGGCGCAGAGCTTTCGGACGGCGCTTTTCCGCTTTTGCCTCTGCAGGCGGAAAGACAGCCAAAAAGCAATGCCATTATGAGTAGAACAACTATTATGTTTTTCATTTTCTTTTCCTCCTCAATTCCAATCTGTTATTTCCGCCTCTACTCCTGTTTCATAGCGGAGCCGCTCTTTATAACCTTCAACTGTTTGCTTATCTGCAAGTCCATGTGGCAGCTTAATGCACATATTCCTACTTCCGCTGCCAAATTCAAGGCAGATGTGCGACCTGTCGATTTTGACGGAAGACAGCTTCACTCCGCGCACACCGTCGCAGCCCCATTTATATACCCTGCCGCCCACCAGAATACCGAAGGTGGAGACAACGGTTTCCTCGGTGACCTTTTTTCCGTCATAGCTGCTCTCGATAACCGCCGACGGCACAGAGAGTATGCTGCTTTCGCAAATCAGCCTTGCATCGCTCAGCGTTTGCCAATGCTTGAAGGAGAGGAAGAGCAGCAAGGCACCGACAGCGCCGACAATAACGGCTCCCTCCGAAACGCCTCTTAACGCGAGAAAAAGCGTTAGCAAAACTCCTCCGGCGGAAAGTGCTAATAAACCGACGAGCCTTTTTCTTATGAAGCCCAAGCTGTGTACACCTCCTTGTATTATAGAGTAGTAGTTTATGCAGCCCCTCTCCAAGGGCTTGTATGCTA
>CAZNUD010000072.1:0-4543 GCA_964576195.1 uncultured Oscillospiraceae bacterium
GAAAACGCCGAGCGTTTCGGACTCAGTCAGCTTCATCAGCTTCGGGGAAGAGTGGGCCGTGGTGAATACAAAAGCTATTGTGTGCTCTTTTCGGAAGCCCAAAATGATGAGGCAAAGGCCAGACTTAAGGTTATGGAACAGACCAATGAAGGCTTTAAGATTTCAGAGGAAGACTTAAAGCTTCGCGGTCCGGGAGATTTTTTCGGCTCCCGTCAGCATGGCCTGCCGGAAATGCACATTGCCGACCTTTGTACCGATATTAACATCCTCAAATCCGCCCAGGACGCTGCAAAGGACCTTCTTGCCCGTGACCCCCAATTGCGTGAGGAGGAGAACAGGCCTTTGCGTCAGCACATAGAAGAACTTTTTAGGCTTAACGCGGCAACTCTTAATTAAAAGACAAGTCCACCCTTAAAGGCGCATATATTTCTATATGCCGTCTGGGAGGGCAGCGCGCTTTAGCCACAAATAAAGCCGGAAAACACACCTCCCAAAAAACTGGGGGGTGTGTTTTTGCGTACAAAAAAACTCATGCGGGACACGGTTCTGCTAACAGCCTCGTCCCTTGCAATGCGCTGCATTGCACTGGTTTTTCAGATGTGGCTTGTAGGCCGAATCGGGGCAGCAGGGGTGGGGCTTTACGCACTTGTTAGTTCGGTTGGTTTTCTTGCCGCTACTTTTGCAATATCGGGCATACGCTTTGCTTCCACACGGCTCATATCCGAGGAAGTTGGACTGGGCCGTGATGGTGGTGTGGGCAGTGCCATGGGGCGCTGTTTGGGCTATAGCCTTTTTTTTGGCATATCAGCCTGTATCATTTTATTTCTTTGTGCCGAACCCATAGGCTTTCTGTGGGTCGGGGACGCAAGAACTGTTTTATCCTTAAAAATACTATCGTTGAGCCTACCTTTTATCTCCTTGTCCTCAGTAATGTACGGTTACTTTTCCGCCTGTGGCCGCATTTTTAAGGCGGCTGCCGTGCAGTTTATTGAGCAGCTAATACGCATTGCTCTGGTGATGTGCTTTTTAGGATTGGCTTCGGAAAGTGACCTGGAGCGAAGCTGCGCTGCTGTTGCAGTCGGAGGTACCTGTGCCGAGCTTTGCTCCTTTTTGCTTATGCTTGCTGTTTTCCTACATGACCGGTACAGACACCGAGCCCACCGTCAGCCCTCGCCGAGACTTACGGGAAGAATGCTAAACATTGCCGTGCCGCTGGCACTTTCCGCCTATGCAAGAACATCTTTATCTACCTTAGAACAGCTTTTGGTGCCACGGGGCCTTAAGAAAGCCGGCTTTTCCGCCAACAGCGCGCTGGCGGGCTACGGCAGAATACAGGGCATGGTTTTTCCCATAATTTTTTTCCCCTCCTGCGTAATTACCGCACTGGCGGAGCTTATTATCCCGGAGCTAACCGCCGCGCAGGTTTCTGGAAGAAAAAAGGAAATTTCTCGGGTTGTGTCAAAGCTTCTTATAAAGAGTCTGGCTTTTTCCCTTTTGGTGGCCACACTGCTTTTCATTCTTTCTGACGTTCTTGGGGGGGTAATTTATAAAAGCGCCGAGGCAGGGCGCTATATTCGCATTTTCTCCCTGTTGGTACCGATTATATATATGGACATGGTTACTGACGGCTGCCTGAAGGGATTGGGACAGCAAGTGTGGTCTATGGGCTTTAACATTATGGATGCGTTTCTGGGTGTGATTTTGGTTTACCTCCTGCTGCCGCACTTTGCCCTTGAGGGCTACATTGCAATACTCTTTTTTGAGGAGATTTTTAATTTTTCTCTGAGTATTTGGAGACTTAGCAAGGTGACACCTCTGAAACTTGTTTTTAATTGATAAGGCAGACACCGCAATACAAAGCGCGCCCGAGTTTGCTCGGACGCGCTTTGTCATATCACCATTTCAAGCTCGGATCTCAACTTTTCAAGTGCTTTTTTTTCAATGCGGGATACGTAGGATCGACTGATCCCGCAGACCTGAGCTACCTCTCGCTGGGTTTGGGGCTCACCGCCGTCCAGGCCGTAGCGCAGCCTTACGATTTCCGCCTCCCGCTCGTCCAGCAGCTCCCGTACCAGCCTCCCAATGGTTTCGGATAGCTCGCAGCGGCTTATTTTTTCCAGCATGTCGTCCTCAAGACAAACCACATCCATCAAGCAAAGTGACCCACCTTCCCCGTCAGAGTCGATGGTCTCTGAAAGTGAAATATCCCCCGCCGATTTCTTAGCTGAGCGGAAGTACATAAGAACCTCGTTTTCAATACATCTAGAAGCATAAGTGGCCAGCCTAACGCCTTTATCGGCCTTATAGGAGCTGATGCCCTTGATTAACCCAATAGTTCCTATTGATATTAAGTCATCAACGTCGGAGGCTTGTGTATAGTACTTTTTAACAATATGTGCCACCAGCCTTAAATTGTGCTCTATCAGGATGTTTCTTGCCTCCAAATCGCCCTTTGCCATCAGTATAAGGTATTTCTTTTCCTCTTCGGCGGTGAGGGGCTTTGGAAAGGAGCCCATATTCTTTCCTAACCGAAGCATTAAAAAGGCGGTGCCGACCAGCATCATAAATGCGCTTGTAAGCATAAGCGAGCCTCCCATAAATCATTTATATAATCTATGAAAGCTCTGCAAGTCCAGATTACCGGCCTACAAATGTGAGCAAAATCTGCCGTGTTTCAATATACTTCCAATACGAAAAACTGCTTTTACAGTGAAACTAACGGTATCTTTAATGTCATGCCTATTGGACTTGCCTGCCCATTAGCTAGGAAACAGTTATTTGCAAAGTACATATTATGTTAGTGAGTGTCGATATATCATGCTGACAAGGAGAATAAAAATGTCAAATAACTTAATATTAGTTAAAAAACGCTCCTGTGTACCACAGGAGACAGAGATAATTAACGTTAGGCTTGCCAATGCCTATGTTCCCATACAGAAGCTATGTGGCACATTCGATCCGTTTAACTCACTGGTGCACGGCACAGCCTTTCCGCCTCTGGTAAGCGATTATGTACCAGGAGAGAGGAGGCTCGTATTAGATGAGGACTAGAGAACAATTGCTACAGGAAATAACAGCTTTAGATTTTTATATTATCGACATGCATCTGTTTCTGGACACACACCCAGATGAGACTGAAGCAATCGAAGTCTATAATAACTGCGTGAAAAGGGTACGGGAGCTGAGGGAGCAGTATAACAGACAATATGGTATGCTGCTTGCCAATATGAGTACCAGCGAAGCACCGTGGCAATGGATAGAAAACCCGTGGCCTTGGCAGAAAAGCTTCAATTTTAAACTCATGGAGGAGAAAAGCTAATGTGGATGTATGATAAAAAGCTTGAATACCCGATAAAAATTAAAAACCCCGACCCCCGCATGGCAAGTTTAATTATAACCCAATACGGGGGCCCCGACGGTGAGCTTGCCGCATCTCTGCGCTATCTCAGCCAACGCTTTTCCATGGTGACACCGGAGGCAAAGGCAGTCCTTAATGACATCGGAACTGAGGAGTTGGCCCACTTGGAAATGGTTGGAACTATGGTTAGGCAGCTTACCAGAGGCGTAAGCACCAAGGAGATAGAGGCGGGTGGACTGGCGCCCTATTACGTTGACCACGACACTGCAGTTTACCCTGTAAATGCTGCTGGAGCACCCTTCACGGCCGCTTATATCCAGTCAAAGGGCGATCCCATAACAGATCTGTATGAGAACATGGCAGCAGAGCAGAAGGCGCGTTCTACCTATGAATATCTAATTGAATTTTCAGATGACCCGGATGTTATCGGACCCCTTAAGTTTCTGAGAGAACGCGAAATAGTCCACTTCCAACGTTTCGGTGAGGCTTTGCGCATTGTTCAGGATTATTTGGCTGCCAAGCGCTACAGCTTCCCCGGAGCAAAGGCCTGATAATAAATGGTGGACTTTGATAATGATAGCCGCACCCAGATGCGCGCCATTGGTACCGGTGGCTTTGATTTTGAAAAGGCAGTCAGCGGTAAAAGCATCGTAAGCCAGGCAATAGAGCCTTCCGGCAATGGTTCTGACCGCCGGAACTGGCCGTATAGCTTTACAGAGTATCTGCGAAGACACATTGGGTACATGGTGAGAGTTGAACATGCCTATCCCAATGGACAGCGTACAGGGACTGTTGGCAGGTTGAAAATAGTCGGTACCGATTTTGTCGGCCTTAGCTTGCCTAGAACAGGGGGGCAGCTTTTAATCGGCTTAAGTTCCATAACCGGAATAACGGTGTTAAGTAGAATATAATAACAGCGCACCTAAATTATTTGGGGAGAACCAAGTCCTAAGTAAATCAAACAAAAAAACAAATCCCACAACCCTTAAAAACAAGGGATTGTGGGATTAAAAAATGGTGGAGAATGGGGGGCTCGAACCCTCGACCTCACGCGTGTGAGGCGTGCGCTCTAACCAGCTGAGCTAATTCTCCATACTGCAATTGGGGAAGCAAAATAAGCTTCCCCAATTAGTGGTGACCCGTACGGGACTCGAACCCATGTTACCGCCGTGAAAGGGCGGTGTC
>CAZNUD010000073.1:0-4335 GCA_964576195.1 uncultured Oscillospiraceae bacterium
ATTATTTTATGGAGGTCATTATTATGGCATTTAGCATGGATACAATAGTAGGCGATGTTCTCGCTAACCCCGAAGCAGTCAAGGTCATGGACGAAATCATGCCCGGTACTTCCACCAACCCCATGATGAAGATGGCAAAGGGCTTCACCCTTGGCAAGATTGCTAAGACTCCCGCTGCTAAGATTCCTGAAGACAAGATCAAGGCATTCATCGACGCTTGCAACGCAAAGGGTCTCTAATCCTTATTAATTGTTTTATTGGCCTCTTATAGCTTAGCTTCTCGCCGTCAGGAGATAGTACAAGCCCTGAGGTCTTAGAAAACGTGTTTAGCAGCACACCGGTTTTCCGGTGTGCTGTTTTATATTGCCCAAAGAGAATATGTTCCCAAAAAGGACATATACTTTACGGGGTGATAAGATTGACAATAAAAAAGGCACAAATAATGGGCTTTATTCTGACATCTATCTTTGGGACACTGCTACACTTTCTCTTTGAATGGACAGGGCAATGGCCTCCAATTGGAGCTATCACCGTAGTAAACGAAAGCGTTTGGGAGCACACAAAGCTTCTTGTCATGCCTATGCTGATGTATGGCATCGCGGAGTACGTTATCTATGGAAAAGACTTAGGTAACTTTCTGCCCGTTAGGCTGCTGTCGATCCTGCTTGGCATCGCCGTAATTACAGCCGGGTATTACACCTATTACGGCATTATTGGTCATGATGTCATGGCAGTGAACATCATTCTATTTGAATTGGCCCTGTTAGCTGCTTATGTTTATAGCTACCGTGCACTTAAAACCAAGCGCTTTTGCTCAGCTTCCGCTAAGGCATGGGCGGCTCTAGGTTTTATCGCTCTTATAGCGATGTATGCAATCTTCACCTATTACCCGCCGCGAATCGGCTGGTTTGTTGATCCCCAAACCGGTGGCTATGGCGTACCATTTTAATATAATAATATTTCTAAAGCGGCAATCGCCTTACTTTAAAGGCGATTGCCGTTTAAGTTTTTGCAGAAATAAATACAAGAAAGTATTGACAAATATTATAATGGGGTGTATTATTGCAGTAGTGTACTAATAAACCAACACAACACACAGATTATAGGAAGGTAGTGATAACTTGACATGGCAATTTGATAGCGATAGACCGATATACACCCAGATGTCAGATCAAATAATTGCCGGTATTCTATCGGGATTTTATAAAATGGGCGAAAAGTTGCCCAGTGTCCGCGAGTTTGCGGTACTTGCAGCCGTCAATCCCAACACTGTTCAACGTGCCCTCTATGAGCTTGAAAATATCGGACTCATTGAAACGCAAAGAAACACAGGTAAATTCGTTACACGTGAGGAGAAGAGAATAGAAATGGCAAGACAGCAAAGAGGCGAGAGACTTGTAGCAGAATTTATTAAAAGCATGGCTTCTCTTGGCTATAGTTATGAGCAAACAATCGAACTGCTAAAACAGTCGGAGAAGGGGGAGGATTCCTATGAGTGAAATAACGCTTGAATGCAAAGGCTTGACAAAATGCTACGGCAACCATACCGCACTGCAGGATGTTAACATCGCTCTGCCCTCGGGAAAGATTATCGGATTATTAGGCCCTAACGGCAGCGGCAAAACAACTCTTATTAAACTTGCCGCCGGTCTACTAACACCCACGGAAGGTCAGATACTAATCTGCGGCAACAAGCCAGGCCCCGAAAGCAAGGCATTTATTTCCTACCTTCCCGAACGCACATACCTGCCCGACTGGATGACTGTTCAGGACGCTCTCAACTTCTTTGTAGATTTTTATACTGACTTTGATTATGCCTGCGCCGTTTCTATGCTTGAGAGTCTAAGGGTACCCGCTCAAGTCAGAATTAAAACCCTTTCCAAAGGCACAAAGGAGAAGGTCCAGTTGGTGCTGGTAATGTCCCGTAAGGCGCGGCTGTATCTTCTTGACGAGCCGATCGGAGGCGTTGACCCCGCAGCGCGCGACTACATTCTTAACACCATATTAAATAACTACAATGAGGATGCAACTGTTTTAATATCCACCCATCTTATCGCGGACATCGAGCGGACACTGGATGAATTCATCTTCCTGCAAGACGGGCAGATAGTTTCCTACGCCTCCACCGATAGCCTTAGAGAGGACCTGGGCAAATCCATTGACACATATTTTAGGGAGGTGTTCAGATGCTAGGAAAGCTTATTAAACACGATTTTCGTTCTCTTTCGAGGGTTCTTCTTCCTACTCATCTTGCAATTATTGCGGCAACTCTTATAGCCACCGCAGGTTTTGCATTTAACGCCAAAAGCGGTTATTACTCCTTTAGTGACAGCGTTGCAATTCAGACACTAAGGATGATAACCGGCTTTCTCAGCGGACTAATGATTCTGGCAATTTTTGCGTCTGTATTTCTAGTTGCCTTCATAATTTTTCAACGCTTTTATAAAAGCTTCATGAGCGACGAGGGTTACCTTACTTTTACTCTCCCCGTTACCACAAGCCAGCTTCTGTGGTCAAAGCTCATAACCGCAATGCTTTGGTCTATCATTAACGCCGTTGTGGTTTTTGTCTGCATCCTCATTTTCATCGCTTTCGGAACCTCCAATACGGAGTTTTTCAATACCGAAGTTTTTAGGCAAATTGGGAGCTTCATTTCCGAAATAAATGCCACGCTCGGTTCCAGACTTGTTCTTCCGATAATTGAGCTAATCATCATGTCTTTGGTGGCGCTTCTTTTCAACATCCTTGAGATATATCTCTCCCTTATTGTCGGAAGCCTCCTTTCCCGGAAGCACAAAATCCTCGCATCAATCGGTGCCTACTTTGGTATTAACATAGTAACCGGCATTATCACCAGCATTATCCAAACCTCTATGGTTACAAACGCCGTCATAAACAACCGACTTTTTGAATACAACTTTGAAATGACTGATGGCGTACAGGCCTTTGATATAATTTTCAAAACATTCAACCCGTTTTTCCTGTTCGTTTTAGTTTTAAGCGCGGCACTGGCGGCAGCTTTCTTCGTCCTGTCCCACTATCTGCTGAAAAACAGACTTAACCTTGATTAGTTATTTCAATTAAGCTAAGCCTAAGATGCTTTCGTCTTAGGCTTAGCTTACGGAGAAGGAGAGAAGTCATTTGTATAGCTTAGAAAACAGTTTAATCCTCCATGAGGCCGGGAAGGCTAGGTACAAGGCGCACTTGGTGTTGCAGCTTATAATTTTCGTGGCCGTCTTTATCGTTACGGGTATGGCCGCCGGATTGATTGTTGGCTTTCCAATGGGCATTTATATGTCACAAGAGGTGTTGGAAACTGTTAATCCTGCCGACCTTATCAGCGGTAAGGTGGATATGATGGAAGTTACAAGGCAGCTTACAAGCAGACTGCCCGAATGGTTTAATGTGCTTACCCTAGCTGCAACGGCCATAACCACCTTCCTTACCATTGTCTACTGCCGCAAAATAGAAGGCCGCTCCTATGCGTCCATGGGTCTTGTTAAAACCAGGGCTGTTAAGCAATACGGTCTGGGTCTTGTTATTGGCACTGTGATGATTCTTGCAACGGTAGCTTTAGCCATTTCCTTTGGTGCTGCAGCATTTACAGGCTTTAACAAGGACGTATCATGGCTTTATATAGTACTGTTTTTTGTGGTTTTCTTGATTCAAGGGATGAGTGAGGAGGTAGTGTTCCGGGGGTACTTTGCAGTTACTCTTGCCAATAAAACAAAGGTCTCTGTAGCCATTGCCATAAGTTCAATTGCCTTTGCCATGGCCCACCTCGGTAACGCAGGAATTGCGCCCTTGGCCTTCATTAATCTTGCCCTTTTCGGGGCTTTTATGGGATTTTACGTGTTCCGTACCGATGACCTTTGGGGGGCGTGCGCCATTCATTCCGCATGGAACTTTGTGCAGGGCAACATAGTCGGCATTTCCGTCAGTGGCGGAGCCTTTAAAAACTCTGTTTTCGGCACAACCTTCATTGAAGGCAAAGAGCTAATAAACGGTGGCGCTTTCGGCATTGAGGGCGGAATGTGTACCACCATTGTGCTCCTTGCAGCCATCGCCCTTACCCTATATCTGCCCATGGAGCCAAGACCAGCTCTTCCCGCGGAACAGAATGAGTCGCCCGCGGAAGAAAGGGAGGCAATACCCCTTTATATTAAGAAGTGATTTCACATAAAATGAAGTCCGTACTTTGAGGGTGTGCCTTTATTTGCTCATGTGGGGATACTGCACTACTTAAAATAAATCTTATTTGCCCTTTTTCGCTTGAATGGAGTTTAGGGCTTTCTGACATAATAATTTTGTAAAAAAGACTGCACTAAAGGTTTT
>CAZNUD010000074.1:0-4282 GCA_964576195.1 uncultured Oscillospiraceae bacterium
AAATTAGCGTCCCATCACCTAGAACAATATAAAGATGCGATTTAATAAGCCAGCGGGAGCTTTGCTCCTCCCGCTGGCTTATTTTTAAAAGTATAAGTTCTTAGCACACGAAAAACATGAACCCAGTTATCAGATAAACAGGTTTACATTTGATTCCTCCGCATCGCCCAAGTACGCACCAACTCCGCCAAGCTCTACACCCTCGATTAGTTCCTCAGGACGGATGCCCATTACATCCATACTCATGGTGCAGGCAACTATTTTCACTCCCTGCTTCATAGCCTTTTGCATAAGCGTTTCCAGAGAGTCTACGTTCTTGTCGTTCATAATCCTCTTCATCATTGCAGTACCCATGCCCGCCATGTTCATTTTGGATAAGCTGAGTTTCTTGCTTCCCCGGGGCAACATTGTGCCGAACATTGACTCCATAAAGGTCTTTTTCACGGGCTGTTTTTCTGCCTTTCGCAGTGCCATCAAGCCCCAGAAAGTGAAAAACATTGTAACAGGCCGACCCATAGCCGCCGCACCGTTGGCAATAATGAAGCTTGCCAGCACTTTATCCAGATCCCCCGAAAACACGATGATTGTCTTTCCTTGGGGACCATCATTCACGGAAATCCCATTTGTCTCTTTCCCCGCTTTTTCACTTTTCTTTACCCGAGCAACATAATCATCGCCCCGCCGCTCGTTTGATAAAAGTTCATTTCCCGTTCGGCGGCACCATGCTCCTATATCCCGGGAAAAACCCGGATCGGAGGCGGACACCTCCATAACTTCGCCATTTTGCATGGTTTGCATGGTTTCAAACACCTTCATGATCGGGCCGGGACACTGCATACCGCTGCAATCTATGCGCATGGGTGCACTGGGAATGGATGCCTCAACGTGGCCGCTGTCGGAAACGGATTCGACGCTGGCAGAGGGCAAGGCCTCATTCTGATAATGGGTGGATTGATAAAACCGAGTTCCGCCCGGGTACAGTAAAACGTCTGTAAAACCGTGCTGCATAAGGATTCTGGCAGCATTGTAGGAGCGCACGCCAATGGCGCAGAAGGTAATTATGCGCTTGCTTTTATCAAGCTCGGATAGTCTTTCGCGCAGTTGCCCCAGAGGAATGTGTGCAGCATGGGGCAGAGAAAATACCATAAGCTCTGCATCCTCCCGCACATCCAGAAGCACCGCATCCGGATCTTTTTCCACAACATCCCATGACGAGAAGCGAACAAGACCGTGCAGAACATTATCCGCCACAAAGCCGGCCATGTTAACAGGGTCTTTTGCAGATGAATAGGGCGGAGCGTATGCAAGCTCCAAGGCCTTTAAGTCGTCAACCCCGCCTTGCAGCCGCATGGTAACTGCAATGGTATCAATGCGCTTATCAACCCCATCCCTGCCTACTATTTGCGCACCGAACAGCTTTTCGCCGTCCACTGAGAACAGCAATTTAAGCGTAAGCGGCACTGCACCGGGATAGTAGCCCGCATGTGAGTTTTGAATAATGATAGCACTTTCATAGTCTTTACCTTTTACTAATCCCCGCCTGATAAGTGCCTTTTCATTTGCACCGGTGCTTGCAGCGCTAAGGTCAAATACCTTGGCAACGGACGTGCCTTGTGTGCCCCGATAAACCTCGCTGCCGCCAGCAATATTATCCGCCGCAATGCGTCCCTGTTTGTTGGCGGGGCCTGCCAGGGGAATCATGGTGCGATCCTTAAATTGGAAATCCTCAACTTCAATAACATCACCAACCGCATATATGTCAGGGTCGGATGTGCGTAAGGTTTCGTCCGTCACCACACCTCCCCGTTCGCCCACGGAAAGACCGGCATCCTTTGCCAACTCGCTATTTGGTTTGACTCCGATAGCAAGGATTACAAGCTCCGCAGAAACGGTCTTGCCGCTTTTTAGCGTGATCGTCACGTCCTTGCCGGTATCCGTAAAGGACGAAACTCCGTCCCCAAGATGCAGCGACACACCGTTTTGAGTAATATTCTCATGAAGAAGCTGGGCCATCTCGTAGTCCAGCGGAGCCATCACCTGCTCAAGCATTTCAATCACAGATACAGTAAGTCCGGCTTGGTGCAAGTTTTCCGCCATTTCCAGCCCAATAAATCCACCGCCAATGACCGCCGCGCTTTTTACGCCTTGTTCCTGCACAAGCGCACGTATGCTGTCGGTGTCGGGAACTGTCCACAGGGTGCGTATCCTGGAGGACTCAATGCCGGGAATCGGCGGACGCAGGGGCGATGAGCCCGTTGCTAGCACCAAGGTATCGTAGCTTTCCTCATAAGTTTCCCCTGTGTTTAGCTTCTTGATAGTTACAGTTTTATTTTCCCTGTTAATGGAGATTACCTCGTTCATTACCCGAACGTCTAGACGGAACTTCTTCTGCATTGCCTCCGGCGTTTGCAGCAAAAGCGCCTGGCGGGACTTTATAACATCGCCCACATGATATGGCAAGCCGCAGTTGGCATAGGAGATGTATTCCCCCCGCTCCAGCAGCACTATCTGTGCAGTTTCGTCCAATCTTCTAAGCCTTGCCGCACAGCTTGCGCCGCCTGCCACGCCGCCAACTATTACAATCTTAGCCATTTATATTTTCCTCCTTATCCTTTTTCTCCTTTTGGGGAGTTATAATCGAGCCAATTAAAGCCCCTATTAAACCGCCGTAAATCGTCGAGATATATGGGTTAGATGTGATTGCGCACATTCCGCTCGAGCAGCCTACGAAACGGTAATATAAGTATCCGCCCCCAGCACCGATAAGCGCCAGTGCAACCAAGGGCAGATGCTTTATCCATCTGCGTTTATTATCTGCGTTATTCATCTCTTGACCCCCTTTTATGCGATAATACCATAAATCAAATCTTTGTACAGTGATTTTATCACCATATTGACATTTAATTTGACATGGCTTATACGCCACTATATAATAAATAAATGGAAAGGGGGTTTAACTTACATGACATTTGAGCAGGTTTTCCCCATATGGGATAAACTGACTGAGAAAGAGCAGAAAACCCTTTCACAATCTGCAATAAAGCGATCCGCGCCAAAGGGAACGCTTCTTCATAACGGCTCTGAGGATTGTATTGGGCTTATGCTGATATGCTCCGGACAGCTTCGGGCTTATATTTTGTCAGACGAGGGTAAGGAGATTACCATTTATCGGCTGTTTGAGCGGGATATGTGCCTTTTTTCCGCGTCTTGTATGTTGCGCAGCATACAATTCGATGTGATCTTGGATGCTGAAAAGGACGCAGAGTTTTGGCTTATACCTGCCGATATTTTTAAGAGTATAATGGAGAATTCAGCTGCCGTCGCCAACTATACAAACGAGCTAATGGCGACACGATTTTCTGAAGTAGTGTGGCTCGTAGAGCAAATAATGTGGAAGAGCTTTGATAAACGCCTGGCGGCCTTTCTGTTGGAGGAAAGTGCCTTAGACGACAGCGATACATTAAAAATTACCCATGAAAAAATTGCCTCCCACCTGGGAACAGCACGGGAGGTCGTAACTAGAATGCTGCGATATTTCCAAAACGAGGGTATGGTCAGTCTGACTCGTGGCAGTATTAATTTGACTGACAAGTCAAAGCTGAGAGCCCTTTCTGAATAAAAAAAGCGTCGTCCATAAGAAGAAGTCCAATAAAGACAATTTAAAAAAACAAACTGAATACGGAAAAAGCATTGGAGGGAACCCATATCGGTTTCCTCCAATGCTTTTTTGTTGGTTGCATGTTATTCCTCCGGCGCTCTCAGCACATCGCTCGGATGGATAAGAAAAAGTCTGTTCTTGTTGTTTCGCCGCTCTGGCTCACTCATCGTGCAGCCCTGCGCTGTGATAGAGATAAACCACAATGCTGGCGCGGGGCGCTGCCCTCAGAGGGGAAAACTCTGTTCGGGCAGCGGAGATGAGACCATGGGTGTCCGCCCAGGCTACTGCATCGGTGTAGTAGTGCTCACCAAGCCCCGCTGCCAGGTCACTGCGTCCCCCCGCGTCGGGACGGTTTCGGGCCCTCCACAGAAAAGTGATGACCTCCGCCTCACTGCAAGGGGAATCCGGACTGAAGGCGATGTCCGAGGTGCCGGAGGTAACCTCCTTTTCCACAGCCCAGAGGACTGCTTTGTAAAAATAATCGGACACAGTCACATCGGCAAAGGGATTAGCTGTAATCCGCGGCTCCGGGCAGCCCAAAGCCCGCCAGAGGAAGGTGACCGTTTGGGCGCGGGTACAGGTCGTGTCGGGGGAAAAGGTGGAGGGTGTGGTACCACCCGTGAT
>CAZNUD010000075.1:0-4258 GCA_964576195.1 uncultured Oscillospiraceae bacterium
ACCCACGGCCTCTTGGTCCCGAACCAAGCGCGCTACCAACTGCGCCACACCCCGAAATGCGCAATTGACAGTATAGATAATCCCGGGTGAATTGTCAAGTGAAAAAACGATTTGCGAAGATAACATGGTAGCTTCTGGGCATACATAGCTATTAACGAAATACCTTCATTTGCTCATCATAAATCTGCGTTCGCGTGAATGAGGCAAAGTCCGGCACCAGTTCAGGTGAGAGTTGCTTTAGTGCCGTTACCAGATGCTCCGGGTTAAGCGTAGGCTCCTGGGCGGAAATCAGCGCCTTGACAGAAACACCACCCTCAAAGGTGTCGAACATTACACTCCGGATTGAAGGCGCAATATCACTTTGACCCATACCGCTTTTAGTTTTTCTATTAATTACAAGGCTATCACGGGCAAAAAACTCCATAAGCTTTTCAAGCATGGAGGAAGGGCTTTGATGGTCGTATTCAAAAACACCATCAACATCAAGCCATTTGATGTTTTTAGCTTTGTTTTCCCATTGGTAAACCTCAAGAGCCTTTATACCCTCGGGTAGCGTTCGGTTAAGTCTGAAAACAATTTCCGACGGTGCAATATATTCTCTCAGCTTAAAGTCCATCACCTCGCAAATGCTTCCCGCGCCCACAGAAAGGGGAAGGGCGATGGACATCTGCGCGTGGGGGTTAAAGCCTTCGCTGTATTTTAGACCTATATCTGCCCGCTGAAATGCTCTTTGCATGGTGCGCATAAGATCCAGATGGGATATATAGATTGCCCGACCGGTTTTTGAAAATCGTAATCTCAGCTTCTCGCAAGCTTCATTCATCGCAGCGCACCCCATTCATCATAGTTATAGCGCCACAGCCGGTGCATTTTTTGCGGCAGTCGGGGGAAAGTTCCGCCCTATAGCACATTTCCCGCTCACGCCACATAAATTCCGGCTTCACGCCCATAGTGACCCGGCTCCAGGGCAAAATCTCATCAAAGCTCCGTTCACGGCAGGCATAAAATTCCGGTGATATACCGCAAGTTTCAAAGGCGTCCAACCAACGCTGGAAATTAAAGTAGTCCGACCAGGAATTTAGCTTTCCGCCATTTTTCCAAACCTCATAAATAACCGAACCCAGCCGCCGGTCCCCCCGGGAGAGCACAGCCTCAATAAGGCTTGTTTCCGCGTCATGCCAGTTATAGCTTATTGCCTTAGCACGCATATGCTCGCGCAAAAGCGATACGCGGCGACGGTATTCGTCAATGGAAACCTGCGGTTCCCATTGAAAGGGAGTATGGGGCTTAGGCACAAAGCAGGAGGTTGAAACGGTTATACGCACTCCCCGGGCCTTGTTGGAGGCATGCTCCTTCCAAGTCCATAAAACCTTGTGTGCAAGGTCGGCAATGCCCAAAATGTCCTCATCTGTCTCTGTGGGCAGGCCTAGCATAAAATAGAGCTTAACATTGTTCCAGCCGCCTTCAAAGGCGATGGCGCAAGTGCTTAGCAGATCTTCCTCAGTGACATTCTTGTTGATCGCGTCCCGTAGTCTTTGCGTTCCCGCTTCGGGTGCGAAGGTAAGACCGCTTTTTCGCACCGACTGGACCTTGTGCATAAGCTCAATTGAAAAATTGTCTGCCCGCAGAGAAGGAAGGGAAAGTCCGATGGAGCGCGGCACGCAGAAATCCAGTAAACCGTCACAAAGCTCGTCCAAGGGTCTGTAATCGCTGGTGGACAGGGAAGAGAGGGTGACCTCCTGATACCCTGTGGACTCAAGAGCCTTTTTGCCCTGTTCAGTGACCTTTTGTGCGCTTCTGGAGCGCACGGGCCTGTAAACATACCCAGCCTGACAAAAGCGGCAGCCACGGATACAACCGCGAAACAGCTCGAGAGTAACCCGGTCATGGACTATTTCCGTGGAAGGCACTATAGGACTGGTAGGATAATAGCTGTTTTCAAAGTCTTTTATTATCCGTTTTTCAACAATTTCCGGCGCACCATCAAGGACTTTAAGCTCCTTCAGGCTTCCGTCGGTATTATAAACAGGTTCGTAAAGGGACGGCACATAAACTCCGCCAATTTTTGAGGCCTCCAGCAAAAACTGCTCTTTCGTCCAGCTGCCGCATTTGGCGGTGCGCAAAAGCTCCAAAAGCTCCCGGTCCATTTCCTCGCCCTCGCCAATTACCATCAGATCCATAAAATCTGCCAAAGGCTCTGGATTGCAGCAGCTTGTGCCCCCTGCAAAAACCAGCGGCAGAAGTTCCGGACGCTGGTCGGCCCGCAGGGGAATACCGGCCAGATCCAGCATATTTAAAACGTCCGTATATGACATCTCGTAACCGATGGAAAATCCGATAGCATCAAATCCGGAAACCGCATCCCCGCTCTCCAGGGCCCAAAGGGGTATAGAGGCAGCGCGCATCTCCTCCTCCATGTCTCCCCATGGGGCAAAAACCCTTTCGCACCATACGCCGTCCATTTCATTAATAACGCCGTATAGTATCTTCATTCCCAAATTGGACATGCCGATCTCATATGTGTCTGGAAAGCAAAGGGCCATGCGCAGGTCTAGCTTCCCTTTGTCCTTATATATCTGGTTGTATTCCCCGCCTGTATATCTGGCGGGCTTTTGCACCCTTGGCAGGATGCGGGCAGATCTTTTGTCCATTTTTTTCTCCCAAGGAAAATTTATTCTTCAGCATATTGTATCCTGTCCGGACCTTATTTACAAGTCTGTTTTCGTTGGGCTATCCCCAGCCAGACGCCGGATAGCAGCAGCGCGGCCCCAAAGCCCTCATGTATTATCCAAGCCCCAAGCACCAGCACTCCCGTGGTGATAAGAATACCCAGTATGACCATGGCTCGTTCCGCCGCCCGCTGCCCTATGGTACTGCCGAGTATAACCTCTGCCGCAACACCCCCGTCCAGCGGTAGCGCCGGCAGCAGATTAAAGCAGCAGAAAACAAAGCCCAGTCCTGCGCAAAGCGCTAAATACTCACTGCCCCAATACCCACCGGCTCTGGCACACAAAAGGGCAAAAACTGCTCCGCCAATAGGTCCTGCCAACGCCGTTACAGCAAGGGCAGCGCTGCTTATATGCCCTGCATAGTCAATTGAAAATCCTGCCGCTGTTGCCGAGAGCAACACGGGCCTTGCCCCAAAGGCCCGCATTGCGACCATATGGCACAGCTCGTGAATGGCAACTGCCGGTACTGCCGCTGCAATAAAGCCCTCGTCATCAAAAAACAGCAACACTGCCAACAGTAGAATAAAGCCACCGCTTATCTTTACTCTGAGCGGTGGACTGAAAAACGCACCGCTTCCCATATCACAAATAAAACTCCGGATTTAAGTAACTTCCGTTTCGCATCAGCTCAAAGTGCATATGCGGCCCGGTGACCTGCCCGGAATGACCCGATTTTGCAACTAACTGCCCTGCTGTAACGTAATCACCCTCGGCAGCCAATAGTTCGCTGCAATGGCCGTAAAGACTTGAATAGCCATCTCCGTGGTCGATAATCAGTGTCAGCCCGTAGCCTGAAATCGTTCCGGAGCTTGTAACCTGTCCATTTGCAAAGGCGGATATATCCTCCCCGTCACAAACGTTAAAATCCGTGCCGTAATGAAAACGCACATCACCGTAAATAGGGTGAATCCTGTACCCGAACCGGGAGCTCATCTCTGCCGATACGGGACAAACATAATCAAAGGGCAGCAAATAGCTTCCGCAGTCCACACTCTCAGGCAAACTGCTTGCAAAAACTGCCTGTCTGGTCAAAAACTCCTCGGTCTCTGCCGAGTTGACCGCCGCTGTGGTAACGGCCTGCGGCTCCCCAGTTACAGGCCCGCTTACAGGGGATACCTGCTCGTTCTTTGCAGCCAGATCCCTGGCCACTGCAGAAACAGGGATTTTAAAGCCCACTAAGTTTAGAGCTACCATCCGGCGCAGAGGAAAATCCTCCGTAGCACTGGATAGCAGTACAGGCATTGCAGGGGAGGGCGAAGACCCTTCCACATAAACAGCACTGTCTCCCGCCAAAGCATGCCCCACACTTATAAGTGCCTCCCGGCTCCCATGCAGGTAATTTCCTACAAGGGTTACACTCCCCTCATCCACAGCCAGCTTTGTCAGGGCAATCTTAGTCGCCGGTATTACTAGTAAAAGCATAGTAACAATTAAAACAACCTTTTTCATGAATATTTACTCCTTAAACAAAAAATCGTATTGTAAAGTTAAATGAAAGTTGAGAACACCTCAGCCCTTCTGGTACAATA
>CAZNUD010000076.1:0-4056 GCA_964576195.1 uncultured Oscillospiraceae bacterium
ATCTATAAGATTAGAAAGGCTGATTTCTTCCATAGCAATTGAGGTAAGCAAAAGATTGACCGCATCGCATAAATCAATGTCTATTACCGGATCTACATCCGGAATGTTTGGAAATGACATTATGGCGCTCCTCCTATATTTGGACTTGGCAGCAGTTCTACTTACATTGTATTTTAATATGATCTTGTCTGTGAATGCACATAGTGGTACAAGTCGAAATATAATGAAACGGGCCCAAATTGAGAAAGGAGACTGCTATGTCTTTTCCTAATATCCCTGACGTGGATGCGTCAATAGAAATCTCCATTGATGAATCAATAAACCTTCTCCTTGCTTCGGTGGCTTTCGAAGAGTTGGGACTTGCGCACCTGATCAACGCCGAAGCGGAAAAGCTCCAGTTTGTGCTTGGCACCCTTGAGGGTCAACCACCGCTGGAAGAACCTCCAACCATTGAAGAACTTCTTCTGGTCAATAGTTCTATTGATCAGACCCTGAGAGATATAATCAAGAAGGAAATGCTTCTCCAGTTTAAGCTTGAGAACGTGCTGACCATTAGCACCACAATAACCACCACCAGCACCTCATCAACAAGCTCCACATCAACCGATGAACCGGTTGAGGCGGGCTCTGCTTGGTCTGTGGGCACGGACTTCGGAACAGGAAACGCCCAGTACACCTCAATAGGTGCAACCGAAACCAGCAAAACCGTAGATCTCGGTCTGGGTAACGCTCATATAGATATAGGCTCCGTCAAAATGGAGCGCAGCGGTGACATTCTTTTTGTCACCATCACAACCGATGCTCCTTACGTGATGGATCAGGTGCATCTCTATGTAGATGATGTGCCGCCTACCAATAGTGCCCCGGGTTTGTTCCCGTATAAGTTCGAGGTAACAGACCCTGCAGACTTCTTCACGTCTTACACCTTCCCAGTGGATGTAAGCGCTTTAGAAGGAGACACGATCTATGTTGCCGCGCATGCACATGTTTATGAAGTAATCTAGGCAAATTTTACACCGGAAAAAGAGCCGCCCAAAAGGGCGGCTCTTTTTTAGCTTTCAAGCAATGGCTGCAATTGATTATACCACACCCAGCCGGGACTATATAACTGGCGTGACATGGCTTTCGCGCGAAGTACGGAATTATCGCGAATCCGGTCTGCAATTATCAGGGCGTGTTTTTCCAAATATCCAAGTTCGGAGGGCTGATAGGTTTCCTTTGTATCAAAGCCAAAGTTTCGAGCATCCCAACGCATAAAGTAGGCACCCATTGCTTTACCCAACTCCTCCAAAGCGGGAACAGCCTCGTTTAGCACCAGAAAATTCCCACGACTTGCAGCCTCCAGCACTGTAAGCCCAAAAGACTCGGAATAAGACGGGCAGATAAACAGATTAGACAGCGTGAATAAATCCAAAACACCGCTGCGGGGAAAGCCGTTTGGGTATCCCAAGTCACTGGTAAAAAGCATATCTTCGTCTTCCAGACCGCAAACCTGCCCCGTGGCCCGAATAATTCTTTTGTAGCTTGCGGAATCTGTATCCATACAGGGAAAATCACAGAAAATGACTTTTACCTCCCTTTCCGTCCTTTTCTTGATTGCTCCCCCGAGAGCAGCGACCTTTTCGAATTTTTTCCCCGTCGAAAAGCGCCCCGGATATACAATAAGGTAATCAGGCCGAATCAAATCAGTAATATTTTGCAGTGCTTTTACATCCTCACCCATTGTTGATAGCAGGTCAAGACTGTTTGATACCACCCGGCATTTTCCCTCTGGAACATTATACTGTTTTGCCAGAGCGGAAATTCCGGACCGGGTTGGGTAAACATATATAGTATTTGGCATGGGTGTGTATCGGCATGAAAACGGATATTGGGGAGCCGGCGGGCGGTTTACAGGCGCTGAGTGTGTGACCGCGATGAAGCGAAGCTTCGGCAAGGCTTCTTGGGCCTTGCGAACGGCCACATTGTGCATAAGGTGCCAGCCCTGATAATGAATATCGTGCATTATACAAACGTCTACGTCTGATAAGGCTTTTTTTAGTTCCTCCCCAACAAGCTCGGCCTCAGCATAAAAGCTTTCATGCACTTTACCGTTGGGCTGAGAGTAGTCATACCATTTTATAGGCTTTCCACCGAGCTTGTTTGTTATTTTGACCCACTCCAGACGCTCGTCGGCAAAAACTCCGCTTCTGTCGCTGTCCGGGCAATTTTCACTTACTAGCATTTTAGTTTCATAACCCGCATCAAGCAGCATTTTTAAGTGCTCTGCAACAACGTTAACCAGCGAATAAGTGCTGCTAAGGCCATTAAACATTGTTAGAATCGCAATTTTCATATACACCTCTCAAAAGTTGCTTTTATACTAGTTTTCTTTATTCTATGCATATCTAACGGCAGAGGTGATGTAAGCCAGGGAGAGAGCCTTCCAAATTGAATTGACTATGACCGTAGCCTGCGCTACAATTAAACACAGGCGCGGCATTTATCTTGTCAGCGTCCAGTTGCTTAAAGGATTGAGGAGAGAATTATGGAGAATACAGCAAAAAAATCCGGCTTCAAGTTCTGGTTTTTGATTTGGACGCTGGGCATCGCAGGTCAGCTTTGCTGGAACATGGAAAACCAATGGTTCAACACCTTCATTTACGCTAATATTGCCCGGGACCCCACCATCATCTCGTGGATGGTTGCAGTCTCCGCCGCAGCCACCACCTTTTCCACATTCCTGTTCGGTACTCTTTCAGACCGAAAGGGCAGCCGCAAAAGCTCCATTGCCATCGGCTACATACTATGGGGCGTGTTTACCATCGGTTTTGGACTCACCCAATATATAACCGGCGGAGAGCTTGGCGCGGGTGCGCAGCTTGTGCTGGTTGCCGGCTTTTCCGTTGTGGCAACGGACGCTATCATGAGCTTTTTCGGCTCCATGGGCAACGACAGCGGATTTAACGCCTGGGCAAACGACAATATGAATGACTTAAACCGGGGTCAGATCGGCGCTGCCATGGCAACCCAGCCCGTCATCGGCACCATTGTCGGCACAGTGGTGGGGGGCATGCTTGTGGGCAGCGACGACAACTATATGCGTCTGTTTATGGTCATGGGCTTCGCCGTCATCCTCTTCGGTGTGCTTGCCCTGCTGATGCTCAAGGACGCTCCCGATCTAAAGCCCAACGTGACGGGTACCTTTTGGCAGCAGTTTGCCAGCGTTTTTAACTTTAAAAAATACTTTTCCATGAAGGAGCTGGTATGGGTAAATCTGACTTTGTCTGTTTACTTCATCGCCTTTAATATGTATTTTACCCATCTGGGCAACTACATGATTTACTATCTGGGTTTCACGGCTGATACCATGGGCTTTATAGAGGGGATAGCCCTTATCGCCGCCATGTTGTTCGTTATCCCCGCCACAGGGCTTATAAACAAGGACAAATCCCCGCTGCTGTGCGGCGCATCAGTTGTTCTCAACTTTGTCGGAGTTCTCATGCTGGGTCTTTTTGTTTCTCCGGGAAATGTGAGCACCAATACGCTCTTTAACCCTGTACTGCTGGGCGGCGTGTTTCTCATCGGTCTGGGCTATGTCCTGTTTTTACAGACTATCACAGTATGGGCAAAGCAACTCTATCCAGCCGAGGCCAGAGGCCAGTTTGAGGGTATCCGCATCCTGTTTTTCGTGCTTATACCCATGATCATTGCCCCGCTCATCAGCAATCCCGTTATAAAGCGCAGCGGCGAATTTGTAGACGAATACGGCTTTACTGAATATCTTCCTACCCATACGCTGTTTTTGGTTGCCTCGGGTCTTGTACTGCTCACTTTTATCCCGCTCTACTTTGCCCGCAGATACCACAACACGCGCATAGCTTCTCGTGAAAGTATGCAAAAATGACCACCGCACTTGTTTTTCTGGGTATGATGCTCCTCATCTCCCTTGTAGGCGGTTGGCTGATGTCCAACGTTATAATCCGCCCGGATGTCGCAAATTACAACCAATGCTATATAGATGAACTGGCCTTGGGCGGCACAAGCAAAGAAAAATTTGAGGAGCAATATGAAAAG
>CAZNUD010000077.1:0-3769 GCA_964576195.1 uncultured Oscillospiraceae bacterium
TGTACATCCCCTATTACTACGCGGCGGTTGCTTGGAACAATCCCTTTACTGATGTCAGGATTTACGACTGGTATTACGACAGCGTGTTTTATGTCTGTGACCGTGGGCTGATGAGAGGCATTTCCTCAGAGCGCTTTGTTCCCGCCTCCTATACCACAAGAGCCATGGTCGTAACCATACTTCACCGCCTGGCAGGTACTCCTGCCGCCGAGGAAGCCAATCCTTTTGTTGACGTATCTGAAGGACAATGGTACACTGAAGCAGTTTTATGGGCAAACGAGGAAGGACTTGTCCAAGGTTATGGCAACAAAAAATTCGGCCCCAACGACCAAGTAAGCCGTGAACAGTTGGGTGTTATGCTTCATAACTACGCAAAATATGTTGATATTACGCCAAAATACGGTTGGGACACACCCATGAGATATCCCGACTCACCCTACGTTTCCCCATGGGCAAGACAGGGCGCCATGTACTGCCAGATTACGGGCATTATTTCCGGCAGACCAGGCGGCGGCTTTGATCCAAAAGGAGTTGCGAACCGCTCTGAGCTTGCAACCATGCTCCTTCGTATGAACGACCAGATGGAGGAACAGCTTCAAAATAGTTAATAATTATATGTACTGGCGGAATCGCCAAATTAATACAGTTTATTAGGAGAACAAAAATGCATATTGAACCTGAAGCAAGACAAATCATTATGACTGTCCTTGAGGACAGAGATGTTGACAGCATCGTTGTAGAAATCATTAACAAAGCCGGTAACAACACCATATCCCTTGGTGTTGGCAAGTCTGCCGAGGCTGACTATGTTACTCAGGTCGACGGCATTAATGTAATAAGCACTCCCGAAACCCTCGAGGCTCTGGATAATATTGTTTTCATCGTTGACGAGGAAGGCAAGCTTGCCGTTGTTCAGATGAGCTGCTGCGGCGGACATGAAGGTGGAGAATGCGGCTGTGGCGGGCATGAAGGCGGAGAATGTGGCTGCGACGGCCATGAAGGCGGAGAATGCGGCTGTGGCGGGCATGAAGGCAAGCACTCTCATGAACACAAGGGTGGCTGTGGTTGCGGTCACAATCACTAATAGGTACACAATAAAAAATCGGCTGAGATGTTTATCTCAGCCGATTTTTTAATGGCAATTTTTCCGCGCATATTGCAATCAAGCACAAAGCCTCTAGTAACATAAAAAGTCCTGCTTATTTAATCAACCGGTATAGCCGAACCAATGTCAAAGACGGGGTCATCGGTCAAAAAAAGCGGCCTAACTCTATGTTTTGATAAAAACGCCTCGATCCCCGCCCTATCCGGATGCTTACTAAGGCTGCCGGTAAAAGCGAGGCTATCCATAGACAGCTTAAAAGCCGCCCCGCCAATGAAGCCTTGGGCAAAACCCTCAAGTGCCACACCCTCGGGGGAAATATGCAGTACCTCTATCCCCCGTTTCTCGAGAGCTTTTACCATACCGGGGTCTGCTGATATTGCCGCCCTCTCTGTTACCATGCAAACGGCGCACTTGCAGTAGCCCTGAACTGTGTGAACAAAGTCTGACAAGTTAAGCCTTATGGCTTCATCACAAGCCCCCCGGTTATGAAAAACCACACCGCCGGCATTGAGCGCGCAAAGGTTCGCGTCCTTCGGGTAAATGTTCCCCTGCTTCATTTCAGAGAAAACCAATTTCGCACCCTTTGAAATCAAGAAGTCTGCTAAAGCTGATTTTTTAAGGTGAGGCCCAAGGACAAAGTTCCCTCCGCCCACATGGTAAACGCTTAAATCAGTATGTGAAGCCAGGCGCTTGTCCACAAAAGGGTTCCGTGGGCAGCTTAGGACAGACACCCCCAGATCCGATAATGGAGCCTGAAGGTTTTCACAGTAGGACTTTCCGACAATAAGTGTTTTTACAGCTCTTGAGGGCAAATTCGGTTTTTCAAAAAAATTTGACATTTCAGCTTAATACTGCGTCAATAGCAGCGCGGATATTGCGAACGGAAATTAGCTCCAAGCCTTTCGGCGCTTGAACGTCATCCCTAACATGCTCGGGGATTACACAGCGCTTAAATCCCAGACGGGAAATCTCCGCCAAACGCTGGTTTAGGGCATTAACACTTCGTATTTCACCTGTCAATCCAACCTCTCCTACTGCGGCAAGATCGTTTCCAACAGGTCTGTCCCTATGGCTGGAGGCAATGGCAAGTACCGTGGCCAAATCAGCCGCAGGCTCGTTCAGTTCAAGGCCGCCGATAACGTTAATATACGCATCGCTGCTACTTAGCGATATGCCCCCACGTTTTTCCAACACCGCAAGGAGCAGGGTGGTTCTGTTATAATCAATACCGTTGGAGTTTCGCCTTGCGCTATTAAATCCGCTGGGGGCAATCAGCGCCTGAATTTCAGCCAAAAGCGGGCGAGTGCCCTCCATAACGCAGGTAACACAGGTGCCCGGGCAGTTGTACGGCCTGCCGGATAGGAGCATTTCTGACGGGTTTGCCACCTCTCTAAGGCCATAGTCCGCCATTTCAAAAACACCTATCTCATTAGTGGATCCAAAGCGGTTTTTAGCAGCGCGAAGTATTCGGTAACTCATACTGTGCTCGCCCTCAAAGTATAGAACGCAATCGACCATGTGCTCAAGCACCTTGGGGCCTGCAATGGCCCCCTCTTTATTGATATGACCCACCACAAAAACCGTTATTCCCGTTGCCTTGGCAAGCTGCATAAGGGCCATAGTGCAGTCCTTCACCTGGCTTATGCTGCCGGCGCAGGCTGTAAGCTCAGGATTATACATGGTCTGAATGGAATCAACAATGAGAATGTCCGGCTTAATCTCGTCAACAGCGCCAACGGTTTCCGTAAGGTCAGTTTCCGCCAGAACATATAGCTCGGCTACCTCCACTTTTAGGCGCTGAGCGCGCATCTTAAGTTGACGCTTGCTTTCCTCACCTGTGACATAAAGGATTTTTTCGCTGCTGCCAACAAGACCGCATAGCTGCAAAAGAAGTGTTGACTTGCCAATGCCGGGGGCACCGCCAACCAACACAAGAGAACCGCGCACAGCCCCGCCGCCCAGTACCCGATCAAACTCCTTAAGGCCCGTGGTAAAACGAATTTCATCCTCTGTTCCCAGCTCATTAAGCTGCTCAGGCGCACTGTGCCTTGCCCTGGAGATAATCCCCGCGGCAGCGTTTTTAGATTTGGTTTCAGGGGGGGCCTCAACTATAGTGTTCCAAGCACCACAGGATGGGCAGCGACCTGCCCATTTACCTGTTTCATAGCCGCAATCGGAACAAAAAAAGCTGGTCTTTGCTTTCATTTCTCTTCACCTTAGTTCATTGTGTGCTTATGTATTTTGCATAGGCGCCCATAATGGCGCAGGCGACTTTAATACGGTACTCGCCAGTTTCAAGGAGTTTTGCCTCTTTTTTGTTCGAGACGAAGCCACACTCGCACAAAACGCCGGGACATTCAATGTTTTTCATCAGATAAATCCCCTTGGACACAGGAGCAGCCATCCGGCGATTTCCCTGACATAGAGCTGAGCTTAAATATTCCTGCACCAGTACCCCAAGCTTAACAGCGGTCTCGTCCGAATTATGAAAGGCCTGTGGCCCGTAGGGTTTGGAGCTTGGAAAGCTGTTTTGATGAATGCTTAAAAGTATGGCGTTATCCGTTGCGTTAATAAACTCAACTCTCTGCTTTTGGTCAAAGCGCTTGCGCTTGCTTATGGTATTACACTCATCCGGATATATAAGCTCCTCACTCTCGCGGGTTA
>CAZNUD010000078.1:0-3750 GCA_964576195.1 uncultured Oscillospiraceae bacterium
TGACCTACTGCTTAGAAGGCAGTTGCTCTATCCACCTGAGCTACTGGCGCATATCGTCAAGCCGCTGCTGGAGCGGGCGATGGGAATCGAACCCACGTATCCAGCTTGGAAGGCTGGTGTTCTACCATTGAACTACGCCCGCAGAAATGTTCAGCCATAGAATAATAACACTATTAATAGCAATTGTCAATATTTATTGGTTCATGTTTTTGTACATATTTTTTATAAAATCACAATGGTTATGCCGTTATTATGGTGCTCAAGGTCAGCATCTCGGCGCAAATCATCACAAAGGGTGAAGGCGTTTCTGGTGCTCTCGTCAAATATGGAAAAGTTCTCCCCCGAGATGAAATCCCTTATATAGCGTTTATCTTTCTGTTCCTGCAAATATCGACGAACCTCCGTGCGGATTTTGCCGCCCTTGCCGGTGGAGCCGTAGCCATGAATAATTTTTATGGCTGCGCAGCCCCATACTTTGCCATTTCGTATATTGTAGGTAACGCGCTTAACGGCATCGGAGGCTGTGGGCATGTCGTATTTTATATTGACTTCCTTAAGGTATCCGATCATTGCTGCTCCTTCGACAATTTTGCGGGAGGGGCTGGGAGCCTCTCCCGCACTGCTGGAATTACATTTTTAGACCAAATTCCCGTCCCAAAGCAAAGGCCTTTGTGTTTAGTGCCAAGAACTTAGGCTTAACACAGTCTGCAATGGCCTTTTGCCACAGGTCCTCGTCAAAGCCCATGATAGCGCTTAAAACGCCAATCAAAACCACATTGACGGACTTGGGGTTTCCCGCCTTCATAGCCATTGATAGAGCGTCTAACGAAACTAGCTTTACACCCTTGGAGCTTATCTTCTCCAAAATTTCTGCGGGGTATTCCATGGCGCCGGTGATTACGGGCATGGGGCTTATAGGGCGGTCGTTTAGAATAAGTGTTCCGTCTTTTTTAAGGAAGGACACACTGCGGGCTGCCTCCAGGCGCTCAAAGGCAAGGATGTAGTCGGCCTCACCTTTGTCCACAATGGGGGAGAAGACCTTTTCACCGTATTTAACGTAAGTTTCAACACTGCCACCCCGCTGGCTCATGCCGTGGACCTCGGACATTTTAACGTTGAAGCCCTGAGCCATGAGAACGCTTCCTAGAATACGGGAGGCCAGAAGCGTGCCCTGTCCGCCGACGCCCACAATCATAATGCTTTTTGTTTCAGCCATATTACTGTACCCCCCTTTTGTAGATGGCGCCCACCTTGCATAGCTGGGTGCAAAGCTCGCAGCCCACACAAAGGGTGGTGTCTATATGAGCTTTCTTGTCCGTGAAGCTCAGAGCCGGGCAGCCGATGCCCATACATAGCTTACAGCCCTTACATTTTTCCTGATCTATTATCAGTGGGGGTGCGGCCTTGACCTCCGGCAGCAACATACAGGGCCGCCGGGCGATAATAACGGAGGGCTCCTCAACAGACAGCTCCTCGATTACCATGGCCTTAAGTTCTTCCAGCGCGTAGGGGTCACAGATACGAACACGCCGGACACCGATTGCTTGGCATAGCTTTTCAAGGGATACGGCGGGGGCGATCTCACCCTTAAGGGTTTTGCCGGTGGTGGGGTTATGCTGGTGACCGGTCATACCGGTAATAGAGTTATCCAGTATCATAACGGTGCTTATGCCCTTGTTATACACAATGTCCACAAGGCCTGTTATGCCGCTATGAATAAAGGTGCTGTCGCCGATAACGGCAACGGTGTTTTTAGCGCTCTCAAGGCCTCTGACGGTATTAAATCCGTGAATGCCGGAAATTGACGCACCCATGCAGACAGTAGTATCTACCGCTTTTAATGGAGGCAGAGCACCGAGGGTGTAACAGCCAATGTCGCCCATAACTGTAAGGCCAAGCTTAGAGATCGTGTAAAACAGTCCTCTGTGGGGGCAGCCGGGGCAAAGAGTTGGAGGACGGGGGGGGACCGGCTCATCGAAGGAGACACTGTCGGGGAAGGGAAGGCCAAGAGCGGCCTTTATCCTGTTCTGACTCAGCTCTCCGCAGAATCCGAAAAGGTCCTTGCCTCCGTCGACCCGAATACCCTTTACCCGCAGGTGGTTTTCGATGATACCATCAAGTTCCTCAACGACGATGAGCTTCTTCACCTTGGCGGCAAAGTCGGAAATGAGTCTGACTGGCAGAGGATTCACCATGCCTAGCTTAAGGATACTTGCATTGGGAAAGCACTCGCGAAGATACTGGTAGCAGGTACCACTGGTTACAAAGCCGACCTCTGAGTCTCCGAGTTCAGCCCTGTTAATCTCAGCGCTTTCTGCGTATTCAATCAGGTCAATAGTGCGCTGCTCCACTACAGGGTGGCGCTTAATGGCGTTGCCCGGCATCATTACATATTTGCCCGGGTTTTTCTCAAAGGGCTTTAACTGGTATTCAACTCTGTCAGAAAGCTCAACCATGCTTTGGGAATGGGCCACTCTGGTGCAGGTTCGAAGCAATACAGGGCAATCAAAGCGCTCGGAGATATCGAAAGCAAGCTTTGTATATTCAAGGCACTCGCCGCTATCCGAAGGCTCCAGCATGGGAAGCTTTGCTGCTATTGCGTAGTGGCGGGAGTCTTGCTCGTTTTGGCTGGAGTGCGTAGCGGGGTCATCGGCAACGGCGATGACCATGCCGCCGTTAACGCCTATGTAGGAGCTGGTGAAAAGGGGGTCGGCGGCCACATTGAGACCCACGTGCTTCATAGAGCAGAAGCTTCTGGCTCCACCAATACATGCGCCGAATGCAGCCTCGTAGGCAACCTTTTCGTTGGGTGCCCATTCTGCGTAAATCTCGTCATAGCTTGCCGCACATTCGGGGATTTCCGTGGAGGGGGTGCCGGGATAGGCCGATACAAAGCGACAGCCGGCCTCATATAGACCTCGGGCAACTGCTGCGTTGCCAAGCATTAGCTGTTTCATAGCTGATTATCCTTTCAAAATGCGCTTTCATGATTTAAAGTATATGTGGATATGTTACACTTATTGCAGAGCAACGTCAACTGATAAATTTTACAAAAGCGCCAGGACTCACGAAGACTACTTTTTCGGTGGTGTCCGGCGCTTTACATTTATAAAATTTATTTTGCGTGGTATAGCTTACGGGTCAGGTATTGGGGCTCGTAGGTGATGTTAACGCCTAAATGCTGAAAGACATTTTCGTCCACCCGGGAGAGAATGACGGTGGAATGGGCCTCGCAAAAGCGAAGCTTGGGAAGCTGTTCAACGGCCTTGGCAGCATTTTGGTCGTTGGCGGCGCATATGGCTAGGGCGATAAGAATCTCGTCCGTGTGCAGTCTGGGATTGCGATTGCCAAGGTGGTTTACCTTAAGGTGCTGTATAGGCTCTATTACCTCAGGGGAGATCAGAAGGGTTTCGTCATCAATACCGCCCAGAGCTTTAAGAGCGTTTAAAAGGCAAGCGGAAGCGCTGCCTAATAGTGAGCTAGTCTTGCCGGTGATGATGCGCCCATCCAATAGCTCAATGGAAACAGCGGGAGCACCTGTTTTCTCCGCCTTTTTAAGGGCGGGGAGGACCACGGCCCGATCTGAAGTGGTGGTGTCCATGAGTTTCATTATCATTTCGATTTTAAAAAGCTCATTTTGACTTGAACAACCCTGACGAATGGCACAGGTAGTTGCAAAGTAGCGACGGATAATCTCCTGCCGACCTGCCTCTCGGCACACAGCGTCGTTTGTAATACAGAAGCCCGACA
>CAZNUD010000079.1:0-3731 GCA_964576195.1 uncultured Oscillospiraceae bacterium
GAGCTTGGATTTAATGTTATTAAGAAAGCTGATGTAGAATTAGAGGAGGACGATAATGGCAAAGAGATACCAAAGAATCTTATATTATTTGGACCTCCAGGGACCGGGAAAACATACAATGTAATAAACATGGCATTGAAAGCAGCTAACTATGACAAATATAAGACCTTGATTGATGATCCAACTAAAAGGTCAGAATTAGTTGCAGAATATAAGAATCTTGTAAATAAGGGACAAATTGTTTTTTGTACCTTCCATCAATCTTTTTCTTATGAGGAATTCATTGAAGGATTAAGAAGTGATGAAAATGGAAATTTTACTCCAAGAGATGGTATTTTTAAACAGATATGTCAGGCTGCTAAACCTAAAGAGTCAGGAAAAATTAATACTTATGATTTTAATGAAGATAAAATAAAATTTTATAAAATGTCATTGGTTGACGATTCAGCAGGTGGAGATTACATATTTGATTATTGTATAGAAAATGATGTTGTAGCATTGGGCTGGGGCGGAGATATAGATTATAAAAATTGTGATGACAAGGCTAAAGTAAGAGAAGAATTTTTATTAAATAATCCTGATAAGAAGAGTACTGATTTTAATATTGAAGCCATAGAAAGATTTAAAAATTGGATGAAAAAAGGAGACCTAATATTAGTTTCCAGTGGGAATTATAAGATTAGGGCTATAGCAAAAGTTGAGGGAGATTATTATTTCGATCAAAATACAGGGATCCCCTTTTGTCATTATCGTAAGGTAAAATGGCTTTTTTCGGGAGACCCTATTCCTGTAAATCAGTTTTTAAAAAGCAAAATATTATCTCAACAAGCAATATACCAGTTTGGAACACAGGATTTAATTATTGAAAATATTCGTGAGTTAATTTCTAAAAATAGTGGTGATAAAAATAAGGTAGACAATTATGTGCTCATAATTGATGAAATTAACAGGGGCAATATTTCCAGAATTTTCGGTGAATTAATAACATTAATTGAACCTGATAAACGTGAAGGAGAAATGAACGAATTAACATCAATATTACCTTATACAAATGATAAGTTTAGCGTTCCAAGTAATTTGTATATTATTGGAACAATGAACACTGCTGATAGGTCAATTGCTCTTATTGACACAGCACTTAGACGACGTTTTGAATTTATTGAATGCATGCCAAATCCAGATTTAATAGATGCTAATATAGAAGATATTAATGTTTCGAAGCTTCTTTCAACTATAAATCAAAGAATAGAGTTTTTACTCGATAGAGACTATACAATTGGACATGCTTACTTCATGAATGGAGAATTAGACTTTAATAAATTGAAAAAGATTATGGTGAATAGAGTTATTCCATTGCTTCAAGAATATTTTTATGATAACTGGGAAAACATTGAGAGAATTTTAGGCGGTGCAGGTAAGCTGGGAGATAATGATTATTTTTTAAATAAAGAAGAAATACAACCAAGTAGTTTATTTGGAGACAAACTTACAGATGATTTAGAACCAAAATATAAATATACTATAGTTGAAAATCCTACGATAAATGCCTTTATAAATTTATATAATATTTAACATATGGGAGAGAAAATTGAAACATATTATTATTCATGAGTGCTATGATAAGATTCATATAAGCAATAGTAACGGAATAAATACAATCACTAACAACCAAGCTCATGAACTTGATATTTTAGTAAAAAATCTAAAATTAGATAAAGAAAATGTTATATGGGGAAGAAATAATATTACATTTATTAATTATGTAGGATTTATAAAGCTTCCTAGTTTTTCTATAGAAATTTTACCTAAGGTAAGTATGTCAAAGGAACAAGACAATCATGATTGCTCTAGAAAGGTATTAATTAATATGCTTTCTAAATCCGGTAAAATAGACATTAATTATTCAGAATTAAATTCTCATAAGATTTATAAGAAGAATCTTTTTGAAATTTTTGCTTTTCTATTTGCAACTAAATTAGAAAGCGAACTAAGAAGGGGAATACAATTAGAGTATATCGAAAAAGAAGAAAATATTTATTTTCAGAAGGGAAAGGTTCTTTTTAAAGAACAAATTCAAAATAAGGCTAAAAATAATAGCAAATCTTATTGCAGATATGAAGAATTTGAAAGCAATAACATATTAAATAAAATATTTAAAAATGCTATTGAGTTGTTAATACCTAATATAAAAAATGTTGAAACCATCAATAAATTGAAGTACTGTTCTACATATTATACAAGTGTTGAAAAAACATATATTAGTAATAATGATTTAGATGGATATCAATTTAATAGGATGAATAGGAGATTCGAACCAGCTTTTTATTTAGCTAAAATGTTTTTAAAATCTTATTCTTCAACATCAGCATTAGCAAGTAATAAGTCATTTTATTTACTTTTCAAAATGAATGAGTTGTTTGAAATTTACATAGCTAAAACTATTAAGAAAAATATTAATCATTTTGTTTCAATGCAAGATATGAGATATAAACTTTTAATCAATGAAAAGACGTCAAATAAGTCATTTCCTATTAAACCGGATATTGTTATAGAACATGAGGGAGCAGCTAGATTAATAATTGACACTAAATGGAAACGTATTAGTAGCTCATATCATAGACATGGTTTGAAACGAGAAGACCTATATCAAATGTATGCATATCTTACACGATACGAAGACTCCACAAGTGCAGTATTATTATATCCTCATAATCCTGATATATCAGCTGAACCTGGCGATGTATTGGAATCATGGTTTTTAGAGAATCAGAATAATAAAAAATTAAAGCTATATTCTATTGATTTGAGAGACGAGAGTATCACTATTGAAATCTTAAAAAGGATAGTCAGTGATAACATGTCGGCTACGCAGCCCTAGAATATGTTTGTGAAAAGGGAAATATTAAAATGCAGATTATAAATGATAATTGAAAAGATTAAAAATGTATAGGATAGTTCTGAGAACTTTATATATTGGAGGATTACTTAATGTCAAAATTTGATTTCCTAAATAAAAGATGGCCGGATTTAGCATTGTTAGCAAAGCAAGCTGAAGATTCGTTTGTCAAAAACTCTAATGAGTGTATGCAAAAGACAGGCTTTTTCATTGAAAAACTAATTAATGAAATGCTTATTATAGAAAAATTAGCTAATAAAAATAATCGGTTAAGCTTTTTTGATAGAATAAAATTATTAGGGATTAATGATTTACTGCCGCAGGATATAGCTAATGACATTAATATGATTAGAGTCGCTAGAAATCAGGCTGTTCATTCGGAATACAATTCTCATATCATGGCTGAAACTGCATTAACAACATCTTTAAAAATTGCTAAATGGTTTATGCAGATTTATGGAGATTGGTCATTTGAGTTAGGTGATGAAAAGGAATCCATAGATACAAATCACATAGAAAAAAATGAAATAAAAACTAACAAGTACATAAGTAATAAATTTGATCATTATGATTTTGATTTATATGATTTATGGGGCAATATATTGTCTTGCTTAAGTAATAATAAAACGGAATTTCACACAATACCTAAGGGCAACAGACAGCCTGTATGGTTTTCTGCTGTTACAGAAGGTGAATGTATAATAGTTGATAGAGCTGTAATAAACACCCCTTCAAGCACATTGAAGATTAGAAGAAAGCTAACATTTAAGGATTTTCAGAAGATTTATCCGATATTTTTAAAAAGAGAAGATGGACAAAGTGTTAGTAAGGAAGC
>CAZNUD010000080.1:0-3572 GCA_964576195.1 uncultured Oscillospiraceae bacterium
AAAGGCAGGTATAACAAGGGTGAGCAAGGCTGTTACAGCCACAATTGCCACAAGGCTTATTATAATGGGGTATATGCTGGCCTTTTTAACTGTTGCCTTAAGCTTTGCGCTTTTTTCAAACTGCTCCGCCATGCGGGTGAAGGAAACCTCCAGCGAGCCGGAGGCCTCGCCCGCCTCCACCATGGTGACGAACATGGAGGGGAATATGGCCGGCCACTCCATCATGGCAGTTGCCAGCGTTTCGCCCCGTTCTATGGACTTGCGGCAGCCGGTGACGGCCTCGGCAAGCTTCTTGTTTTCTGTCTGCTCGGAGAGCATGCTCAGCGCCTGAATAACGGGCACGCCCGCGTTAACTATGCTGACGAACTGGCGGCAGAACACCGCCATGTCTCTGGGCTTGGGCTTGGGCTGAAGAAATTTGAGCTCAATATCGGTATTCAGCGCGCTGGCGTCCTTTACGGAGATGAGGGTCATGCCCTGGGTCTTTTTGAGCTGCTCTATGGCGCGCTCTCTGCTTTCGGATTCTATGTAGCCCTTTTTCTTTTTTCCGTTTGCGTCCACAAGGACGTAGGAATAGTTCGCCAAATCATCACTCTCCCGCCCGAAGCCGTCTGCGCAGCCGGATATTATCTTAATAGGATAAGTTTTGTTATATTCTTCGCATGATATTCGTTCTGTCCTGAGCGTAGGTCAGCAGGCTGTCCTGAGAAATCTCACCGGCGAAGTAGAGCTCAAGCAGAGCGTCGTCCATCATCACCATGCCCATTTTGCGATTGGTCTGCATGACTGTGGGTATCTGGAAGGTCTTGGCCTCTCGGATGTGGTTTCTGATGGCGGGGGTGGCAAGCATGACCTCCATGGCGGCCACACGCCCCTTGCCGCCGGCCTTGGGCAACAGCTGCTGGGAAACGACGCACTCTATAACGTCCGCCAGCTGGGTGCGTATCTGCTGCTGCTGGTGGGGCGGGAACACGTCGATTATGCGGTCTATGGTGTTGGCAGCGCCGGTGGTATGCAGCGTTGAGAACACAAGGTGGCCTGTTTCAGCCGCCGTTACCGCGATGGATATGGTTTCAAGGTCGCGCATTTCGCCCACAAGGATAACATCCGGGTCCTGACGAAGGGCGGCGCGGAGGGCGGAGGCGTAGTCCTTGGAGTCGCTGCCCATCTCGCGCTGGTTTACGATGCTCTTGCTATGCTTATGGAGGTATTCGATGGGGTCTTCAAGGGTTATTATGTGGTAGCTGTATTTTTGGTTTATTATATTCAGCAGCGAGGCCAGCGTTGTGGATTTGCCGCTGCCGGTGGCACCTGTTACAAGGACGAGGCCGCGGCGCTTTTCGGTCATCTTGACCACCGCCTCCGGCACGCCCAGCTGCTTCGGCGTGGGGATGGTGAGGTTTAAAATTCTTGCGGCGATGGCATAGCTGCCCCGCTGACGAAACACGTTCACGCGAAAGCGCCCCATGCTGGGGATGGCGTAGGCGAAGTCCACCTCGCCGTCACGCTCCAAAATGGGTCTGTGGTGCTCGTCAACAATGGCGTCCACCACCTGCTCGGTGTCCTTGGGCAAAAGTGTTTCCTGCCCGAGCAGCGTGATTTCGCCGTCCACTCTCGCAGAGGCGGGGCGACCCACGCTAAGGTGTATATCGGAGGCGCCCATGTCTATTCCCTTTTGCAGAAGCTCGTCAAAGTTCGGCATTTGCACTCTCCTTTTTGTTAATAATTATCTCAACTGTATACTTTTTGTAAAAATTAATCCTCAATGGATATTTTCAGCATTTCTTCAATACTGGTCGTGCCGTCCAGAACATATTCCGCCGAGGCCTCCTTGAGGGTGCGCATGCCGTTTTGCAGGGCGCAGTTTTGTATTTCCTCGGTGGTGCCCTTTTGGGAAATAATGTGGCGGAGCTTGGCGGATATCTCCATTATTTCGTAAACGCCGATTCGCCCGTAAAAGCCGGTGCCGCCGCAAAATTCGCAGCCGCAGGGCTCATATATCGTGACGGGCTCGCCGTCAGATACGCCCAAAATGCGGCACTCGTTTTCATTGGCCTGCCGCGGCTGCTTGCAGCGGGGACAGAGCCTGCGCACCAGCCGCTGAGCGATGACGCCGGCAACGGAATCTGCAATGAGAAAGCTTTCAACGCCCATGTCTATGAGGCGGGTTATGGAGGCCGCCGCGCTGTTTGTATGCAGCGTGGAAACCACCAGATGGCCGGTAATGGAGGCCTGAACCGCGATATTCGCCGTTTCGTAGTCACGGATTTCGCCTATCATGATGATGTCCGGATCCTGACGCAGAATGGAGCGCAGGGCTGTTGCGAAGGTGAGGTCAGCCTTTGGGTTCACCTGCACCTGATTTATTCCGGCTATGCTGGCCTCCACAGGGTCTTCGACGGTGATTATATTCACCTTTTCGCTGTTTAGCTCGGAGAGCGCCGTATAAAGCGTTGTGGACTTGCCGCTGCCGGTGGGGCCCGTTACCAGCATTATGCCGTTGGGGCGGGAGATTATTTTGTCAAACTTTTTTAAATCGTCCGGACGGAGACCCAGCTCGGATTTTGCCCGGGTGAGGGAGTTTGTGTTGGCAAGGCGCATGACGATTTTTTCGCCGTAATAGGAGGGCAGCGCGGAGATTCGGATGTCGTACTCGGTCTTATCCACTATCACCGTTGCTCGGCCGTCCTGAGGCTTGCGCTTTTCGGATATGTCCATCCCGCCCATGATCTTTATGCGTGTGGAGATTGCGGGCAGAAGGTTTATGTCGTAGACCATCTTTTCCACCAGCACGCCGTCAATGCGGTAACGCACCCGAATTTGTCTCTCCAGTGCGTCCAGATGTATGTCGGAAGCCCTAGAGCGCACCGCTTGCTCGATTATGGAGCGCACCAGCTGCACTATGGGGGCGTTGCTCAAATCGGCCTCAGCCTCAGCAGCAGCGGCCTCAGCCTCACCGAAGCGCTGCTCCTTCTCCTTGGCGTACTGCTCGGCGGCGCTCATGGCCTCGTCCGTGCCGAAATATTTGTCCAGCACGCCGTTTATCTCCGCTGTGGTGGAGATTCGCGGCTCTACGGTGCAGTTTGTAATGATGGCAATGTCGTCCCTTGCGACCATATCCAGCGGGTCTGACATGGCGAGCAGAAGCTCGTTTGTGCTCTCCTCAATGCCTAAGGGGAGCACATTGTGGCGGCGCAGAACGCTGCCGCTGACCATTCCGATTATCTCCGGGGGTATCTTTTTTCCCCGTAGATCGACGATTTCTATGCCCAGCTGAATATGCAGCGCTTTTGCAATGTCGCCGTCGGAAACGATTCCTTCGCTGACAAGATAGTCGCCCAGACGCTGCTTTGATTTCTTCTGCTTCGAGAGCGCATCGGAAAGCTGCTCTTGCGTTATGTAGCCTTGGTTTATGAGTATGTCGCCCAGACGCAGTTTTCTGTTGGAAAAGCCCATTACTTGTGCCTCCGACCCTTTTGCTTTGAAATAGTTATATCTGTCTATGGTTGCTTACAAATATGATACCACTAGCAAGTTATTTGTCAATACAGCTTGCTGGTGCATTTTTCTTA
>CAZNUD010000081.1:0-3330 GCA_964576195.1 uncultured Oscillospiraceae bacterium
GGGCAACTAAGACTCAGCAACCAAAATAATATGTTAGAGGTACTTAAAAATGAAGCCTATTATCAGTATAATCCTTCTGATTTGTATAGTTTTCACAATACTTCCTGTAGATGCAATGGCAGCGGCATCTGATTTAAAAACAAGTACAAAAAGCTCCGAGATATTACCAAGCCCGACACAGATAAGCTCGCTTGCAGACATATCAGAATCCGACTGGTTCTATGATGATGTTCTTTATGTTTTGGAGAATGGGATATTCAGTGGTACGGGCGAGAACGCCTTCTCACCCCATGACCCCATGTTGCTGATAATGAATTGTTTCTAAAGAATTATTCAAAAGGAGCGACGGTTTACAATCAAAAGGATCGTTGCAAGACGCTTGACATCGTTTTATCAGGCTGCCTTGTCGCATAATTCACAGAAGCCAAACCAAAGAATAACAACGGCGACGCAAAAGACCTTGCGAGAAAACCTTTTAGAATATTTCAGACAACAGTCTATACTGCAAGGCTCCAATGCGATTTTGCTGCCTATCAGTAAAAAAACAACTTGCCGATTATCTTGGCGTGCAGCGCCCGTCTTTATTTCGGGAGTTAACGAGTCTGAAAGATGAAGGGTTCATTGATGTCTCTAATCGGACGATTCGACTAAACTATTAAGATCCATTGGCACAGCGGCCGGTAAAATTCATATAGTATAGAGAGAATACCATATGAAAGGAGCAGGCGCAGTGAACAGATATCAATCCGGTGGTCAGTTACATGATTACGGCCCGAAGCCTTTTGTCGTAAACATAGACCACTTTGCCAAATTAAATCCCAATTATCGAACAGCCCTGTGGACAGGTCGGTATCTTCAGGTTACCTTAATGAGTATCAGGGTTGGCGGCGACATCGGGCTTGAGATGCACTCTAACCTTGATCAGTTTATACGGATCGAGAGCGGGTGTGGTCTTGTTAAAATGGGTAGCTGTAAAGATAACTTGAATATTCAGAAGAAGGTGGACAGCGATTATGCCATCGTGATTCCTGCGGGTACATGGCACAATCTCATCAATATAGGAAACAGGCCTTTGAAGCTATACTCCATCTATGCTCCCCCGCAGCATCCCTTTGGAACCATTCACGAAACAAAAGAAACCGCTGAAGAAGCCGGAGGGCATTGGCACTAAAACAGCAATCCCCCGAGATAGGCTTTAGGCCTAACCCGGGGGATTGCTTTATCGCTCTTATTTCGCCTTTACTTGCGTTTTTTTAACGTCGTAACCGAGAGCAGTGATGGCCTTTTCCACGTCCTGTACCGACAGCTTCTCATCGTCAAAATCAAACTTCAGCTTGCTTGAATTGAACAGTACCTTCACACTTTCCTTGTCCACACCGGTCATAGATTTTGTTGCGTTTTCGATTTTTTGAACACAGGATGGGCAGGTTAATGTGTCTAATTGAATGGCTGCTTTTTTCATGATTCTCTCCCTTCCTATTTTACTTATTACGTTCTCAATTTATACCGCAGCAGTCTCATGCCGTTTAGAATGACCACCAGAATACTGGCTTCGTGTACCAGCATACCGATGGACATATTCATCCATTCGCTAAAGAACACGCTGGCAAGCAGGAATAGTACAACACCTACGGCAATTAAAATATTTTGCTTCATATTTCTGGCTGTGGCCTTTGTCAGCCCAAGGGCATGGGGCAAACGGCTGAAATCTGAATTCATCAAAACGACATCGGAGGTCTCAATGGCTACATCCGTTCCACTTCCCATGGCGATGCCAATATGCGCCAAAGCCAGGGAGGGGCTGTCATTCACACCGTCGCCCACGAAAGCCACGATTTGGCCCTCTTCCTCAATCAGCTTCTTGATAAAAGCCGATTTATCTTCCGGTAGCATGTTACCATAGGCCTGAGTTAAGCCAAGCTCCCTGCTCACCACATCAACGGTGCCCTGATTGTCGCCAGAGAGCATTATAAGGTTCTTGACACCCAGCTTCTTCAGCCTTCGCAGGTCTTTCTTCACGCCGGGGCGAATTTGGTCGCGGACGCCCATCAATATTTTCAGTTCCCCGTCAACGGAGGCCAGCACAAGGGAGTTACCGCTTTTTTCTAAACGGGCTATGTCAGTTTTCACTTTTTCACTTAATACAACGTTTTCCCGTTCCATTAAAGCAACATTGCCCACCGCAATTCTGTGTCCGTTAACACTGGCTGCAATTCCGCCGCCCTTTACAACTTCCGTGTTTTCCACCGGAGAAAATGTGGTCTCACCGATTTCCTCCAATACTGCTTTAGCCAACGGGTGATCGGATTCGCGCTCGATGCTTGCAAGATACTGTAAGGCCTGCTCAATATTATCACCGTAATAGACCTTTTCTGCAACAGATGGATTGCCCACAGTCAGTGTGCCGGTTTTATCGAACACCATGGTATCGAGCCTGCTAAAGTCGCCAATGACTTCACTTCCCTTGAGCAGTACGCCATGTCGTGCTCCGTTGCCGATGCCGGCAACATTGGATACGGGAACGCCGATGACCAGTGCGCCGGGGCAGCCCAGGACGAGGATGGTGATGGCCAGCTCAAGGTTCCGCGAAAAGGCCCAAACGAGTATACCCAGAAGGAGAACCGCCGGTGTATAATACTTCGAAAAACGGTCTATAAAACGCTCCGCCTCTGATTTGGAGTCCTGTGCTTCCTCCACCAGCTCAATAATTTTGCCAAAGGTGGTGTCCTCACCAATGCGGTCGGCGGTGATCTGAATAGTTCCATTGTCTAGGATGGTGCCGGCAAATACGGTCGAACCCTTTTCCTTTGAAACGGGAAGGGATTCCCCTGTAATGCTGGCTTCGTTGATGCTGCCTTCACCGGATAAAACCGTGCCATCAACCGGTATTTTTGCGCCGGTTTTAACAAGCAAAATGTCACCTACATCCACTTCGTCTACTTCAACTTCCTCAAACTCGCCGTTTGCCATTTGCTTTAAAGCGCTTTCCGGCGCCATTTCGGTCAGCTCTTTGATGGCCGAGCGTGTTTTGTTCAGTGTGCGCTGCTCTAAAAAAGCACCGAACAGGAACAGGAATGTGACAATGGCGGATTCTTCAAAGTTTCGGATGAAAAAGGCACCGAAAACCGCAATGGTGACCAATAGGTCAATACTGATGACCTTGACTCTTAATGCTTGATACGCCTGAATTGCGATGGGCAGGACGCCCAAAACCGAAGCGATCACCAAGGCCCAAACAGCCACAACTTCATTTTTAAAGCCCAGCTCACTGGTAAAGCCAATGACTATTAAAATGGCACTCACCAATGTTATGTGGTTTTTCTTACTAAG
>CAZNUD010000082.1:0-3284 GCA_964576195.1 uncultured Oscillospiraceae bacterium
ATATTGAATTAACTTTCCTGCAATGTGATACAAATATATTGACAACTTTAGATGTAAGCAAAAATACTAAATTGAATGATTTAAGGTGCTATTCAAATCAGCTTACTGAATTAGAACTAGAAAAAAATACTGTACTGACTAAGCTGGTTTGTGATAATAATAAACTTACGGAATTAGATGTAAGTAAAAATGTAATGCTTAGTTATTTGGCTTGCTACTCAAACCAGTTAAGTTCGTTAAATTTAGGCGTAAATACCGGCTTAGTTTACTTATATTGTCAAGAAAATCAGCTGAGCCAACTAGGCGTAAGCGCTAATATCGTATTAAAAGAATTATTCTGTTACGGAAACCAATTGACAGCAATTGATGTAAGTGCAAATGCAAAACTAGCGAATTTGCGATGCTATTCAAATCAACTTAGTGAGTTGGAGGTAGATAAAAATGTAGCTTTGACACAGTTGACTTGCCAATCAAATCAACTTACAGAACTTAATGTAAGCAATAATAAGCTGCTAACCAGCTTGGATTGCAGCTCAAATCAACTAGCTGAACTTAATGTAATTAATAACACTGGGTTGACTACTATACACTGTCAGTTTAATGATTTAATTAGTCTGGATGTGAGCAGTAATGAGTTGTTGACAGAATTATGGTGTAATTCAAATAAGCTTACTTCTTTAAATACTTCTGAAAATACTAATTTGAAAACTGTTTGGTGCTATGCTAACAAATTAACTGCACTTGATTTAAGTAAAAGTAAGGGGTTGGATTATTTAAAGTGTAATGATAACTATCTAGAAGAGATTAACGCGGATGTATCTAATAAAAGCATTAATATAAGTGCTAATGGTAATGGATATGTTGAACTATCAAGAAGCTCGGGATTACAATTCTATGTTGTAGCGGTTCCTAAGACGGGCAGTCTATTTAACTGCTGGACACAAGCAGGCGCCAACGTATCAGAGAATTTACTCTATAATTTAGTTGCTGGTACCAGTTATGAGCTGAAGGCCAATTTTTCTCAAAATATAGAATTTGATTCCCAGGGTGGGAGTGCTATAGCAAATCAAATTGTTGGTTACGGAAACGTAATTACTGAGCCTGCGGAACCTACTCAGGCAGGATATGATTTTAAAGGCTGGTATAAGGAAGCAGAATGTATAAACGTATGGGATTTTAGCACAGATGTAGTTCCCGGTGATATTACGCTGTATGCAAAATGGACTGATAAAACCTACAGTGTTGCGTATGACGGCAACACCAATACAGGCGGAACAGTGCCGACCGACGGCAATACATATAACATAACCGACACTGTTACGGTGCTTGGCAACAGCGGCAGTCTCGAGAAAACCGGCTACACCTTCGAAGGCTGGAACACACAGGCTGACGGGGCTGGAGCAGATTATTATCCAGGAGACAGCTTCCCCATTAACACAAATACGACCCTTTACGCCAAGTGGACGGGAAAAACTATCGTATCCATAGTGCAGACGGCGCAGAACTATATATACGATGGTACGGCAAAAACGTTTGCCATTACGGGAACACCCGATACCGGCTTTACGGTGACATATAATCAAGGTACTGACAATCTTTCACCTTTAAATCCCGGTAGCTACAACGTGGAAATAACAAGAGATGAGGATGCAACCTATGCTGCATTCCGTGTAACAATTAGAAACGGTCTTGTGATTAAACCCGCGGCCGTTGACATAGCGACTATCTCCGGAGTTACCGCGCCGGTGCGCGGCGTGGCTCCTGTTACCACAATCACCGAAACGGCGCAATACACGGGAGCAGTAACATGGGTGCCGACGGTTACAGGCTCTTTCGCAGCCTCCACTGAATACACGGCTACCATTACCCTGACGCCGAAAACCGGTTATACCCTGACGGGCGTTACGGCTGACTTTTTCACCGTAACCGGTGCGACGAGCGACAATAACGATGTTGATTCTGGCGTTATTACGGCCGTCTTCCACGCGACAGGCGCAGCGCCCTCTGGCGGAGGCGGCGGAAGCCCCGCCACGACACCGTCGGATACATATTATGCCGATGTGAAGGCAGGCGATGACTCCGCCTCCGCCTTGCCTGTCACTGTCGAAAGGGATAACGGGACAGCTACAATTGATGTGGGCTACGAGGATTTTAATCAGAGCGGAACGAAAATCACGATACCTTCTATCCCCGAGGTTGATACTTATACGGTAGGTATGCCTGTTACCGTGCTTTCAACAGCGGCGGAACAAGGCTCGCTGATCCTTGATACCGATGCGGGAAGCGTCACCGTCCCGTCCAATATGCTCACAGGTGTAGAGGGCGCCAGCGGAAGCAAAGCGGAGATATCTATCGGCCATGGAGACAAGCTTACCCTGCCGGACAATGTAAAATCCGCAATCGGCGACCGACCACTGGTACAGCTTACACTGTCCGTCGACGACAAGCAGACCGATTGGGCCAACCCAAGCGCACCGGTAACGGTCAGCATACCCTATACCCCAAGCGAGGCGGAGCAGGCCAATCCGGAAAGCATCGTCGTATGGTATATTGACGGCAGCGGCAGCATCGTGACGATACCGAATGGACGGTATGACGCGGTTACGGGCACTGTCACCTTCAGCATCACACACTTCAGTGACTTTGCGGTAGCATATAACAAGGTAAGCTTCAACGATGTGGCAAGCGATGCGTGGTATAACAAGGCTGTGAGCTTTATTGCGGCAAGGGAGATCACAAGCGGCACGGGCAATGGCAACTACAGCCCGGAAGCCAAACTGACACGCGGTGATTTCATCGTCCTAATGATGAGAGCCTACGGCATCGAGGCTGACGCGAACCCGGCTGACAACTTCTCCGATGCCGGCAATACCTATTACACCGGCTACCTCGCGGCGGCAAAACGCCTTGGCATAACAGTGGGCATAGGCGATAATATGTATGCACCGGGTAATCAGATTACCCGTCAAGAAATGTTTACCCTCCTGTACAATGCGCTGAAGGTCATTGGGCAACTGCCACAGGGCGATAGCGGCAAGATGATTGCGGATTTCACGGACAGCACGCAAATCAGCGCATGGGCGCAGGATGCCATGACGCTGCTTGTCGAGACCGGCACGGTTGAAGGCTCGAACGGAAAGCTCAACCCCAACGGTACGACAACCCGCGCGGAAATGGCGCAAGTGCTGTTTAATCTATTTGGCAAATAATTAAGAAACAGTGAGCTATATAACACAGAAAGCCAGCCACATAATTGTGACTGGTTTTCTGCTTTCATTTCGGTG
>CAZNUD010000083.1:0-3134 GCA_964576195.1 uncultured Oscillospiraceae bacterium
GGTGCGGTACCGGTTGCCCCTCAGTTGAGTTACTTAAGGTTGTTTTATAACACCTGATACTACTGACTTATCTGAAGTTGTTGATGTAAAATAGTTTTTGAACGTAGGAACAGTATAACCATTCAAATGTCGAAATAAAGCAGAGCCCATTTGAAGGAGATGAGAAAGTGCCAGTTTTATTGAAACGCGAGGACGGCGAATCCACACCGTTTCGCAACGCCGAGTACCTACCCGCATACTACTTCATGCCCCACGAAATTCTCTCCCGCTGCGGGAAGAATGTGAACTTTATCCCCCGCAACCCGCAGAAAGCTTACCAGGATAAGCGCGCGGTCGAGATTATCGAAAGAGACCTGTTCGACCAGTCTGCCGCCGCCAGCATCGACCGGGGCATCGGCAAGGCGGAGCCGAAACAGGACAATCTGGCAGCTACTCCCGCTTAGCCGCAAGCGCCGCGGATGACCGACTTCAAGCCCTACCTGGGCCACAACCGCAAGCCCGGCACCGGCTGCATCAGCGAGATCAACGACCACCTGTTTGAAGGACGGTACTCACCAGTGTGGCCGGATGGGAAGAAGCACGCCAGGAATGTATATGCCAAGACCCGCGATGAGTGCGAGGAAAAGTTAAAAATGCTGATTGTAGAAATGAAAAAAGAGATCACGGAGGCCGGCACAAAGAAAACCAAATGAAAAGAAACGCGGACATATTTATGCCGGCTTATTATGCCAGTTGCCATAGAAGCGTCCTCTCGTTCAATTGTCGTTCATACCGAACGAGATGCTCATCAGTTTGTTTTTATATAAACTCTCGGTCTGAATCGCTTCATCGTCTGTCACAGTTTTGGGCAATATTTGTAAGATAGAAAACTGGAAATGATGATATCGTTCAGGGTAGTCACAAATTAGTTTTTTCATCAGTTTATTGTTGCCATGAAGAGGACTAACATAGCAGGCCCAGCGTCCTAACAAACTGTTTTTTCCATAGGCCGATCCAACATATTGTTTCCCGGTCTCACGGTCAACAATTAAATATATCGCGTTTACCGAAGAAAGCGCCGTATGCCACGCACCGTACATGATAGGGTTCTCAACGATTTCCTTTAACTCATCGTATGTAAGAATCAAATTTTCAAATCCGGAAAACACTTTTTTCTCATCCGCTTGAATGGAGACAATCGCCTTCTCTGTCTTTCCTTTTTGATGCCACATACGTGTGGACTTGCCCCAGTCAATGATCAATCTGTTTTCGAACTCCTGCAAATGATCTACATATTCTAAGTTAAAATATGCGCACTTTCCTTGGTACTTTTTCGCCTCAACATCCGGAACACCATCAGGTATTATATCGGGTGTATCCGGAACAGACTTACCTACCTTATAGCAGGAGTGCAGCTTGCATAATGTTCCGCTGTCACTGATAAATGGAATCCAGTACTCATAGCCTAGGCTAAATCCTGCATCTTGGTGGCAGGTGTATTCTTAAATCTTGTTTGCATCATAGCAAGCCTTGAAGCCCTTAACCGTCAACGCGTGGCGTATCAGTTTTACCTTTGCCGATTTCAGACCAACTTTTTTTAGAACATCAGAAAAGTATAAAATAGCCATTGTGCTTGGGTTTCCTCCCTTACTGCATCATATCAAGATGAAATGGCAACAGCCGCATGAGTATACTCCAACACGGCTGGCGCTGCAGGCACAAGGCCTACCGATAATTCATTATAAGGCGGCATGACATAAAATACAACAAAACATCGAATATAGAAAATGCCCCGCAAATTCTGCGTCGCCATAAACAAAGAAAAAGCCGATTTCGAGGGCTCTAGAAACCGGCGGCGGGCACAAATCAAAATTTCAACTTATTCAAGGAAAAATTCCACTGAAATCAACGATTTCAGTGGAATTTTGGTCCGAGTGCAGAGATTCGAACTCTGGGCCTCTTGGTCCCAAATTGCTGTCCAAACTTTTTTCTACTCATTTGTAGCCATTTATAGCCGTTTCCGTTCGGTTTTGCTTACTCTTTGGCACTCTTTGAAGCACTGTTTCCGCGTGTTCCGCGTCTGTCTGTGGTAATCTATGTGGTCAAAAACCATTGCAGCACAATGGTTTTCACTGTCCGCATTATCAAAAAATAGTAATTGAAGTGGTCAAAACGCTTCTTTCCGCAAAGTTGGTGATTTTCACCAACTCTGGGTTGGAAGCGTTTTGCATTTCGATTTCGTTTTTTAGGTCGGTTGGATTGTAACTCTGCCGGAGCGGTTATGCAAGGAGTATCTGGCAGACAGCGCGCTCAAAATCTGGGGGACTGTAATCAAAGAAAAGACAGACCGCCGGTATAGTGGCATCTCGGATTCGAACCGAGCCCTCCCGTGTTATGAGCACGATGACCCCAGGTCTCTTAGCTATACCAGCAGTCTAAAATTATTATATCATTCGTCGAAATATACGCAAGTTTAATGTCGTCCCAAATTTTGACAATCCGCAATATTAAACACAGGAAAAAATCAAGCATTCCGCAATATTAGTACTATGCAGTTTGGGCTGTAATGCGAACCAGCTTGTAACTTTCGACCTGCGGCTTGAGGTTAAAAACTGCGGGGCTGTAATCAAAGAATACAACCATTAAGAGTCGTCCTTCACACTCTTTTTTTCTTGCGACAGGCTTTTGCCCGGAACCACTACAGGATAACAAAATGATTTTTCCAGGGCATTTCCATCATTTGATTTACACACCGAGTCATCGTATCGACGTGCTGCGGCTGCATGAGAAAAAAATAGTATCGCTGAGAGGTGGTTTTGAATTTCAGACCAAGTTCCTTCGCACCGGGAAACGCCCCTGACAAAAGCAATCGTTTATTTTGCTCCACATAGAACTCGTCCGGCCTCCGGGCCTTGTGCTGATAATATATCACGCTGGCGCCGGCACGGTAGTATTCAGACAGTTCAAAGGGCAATACGAACTTATTGCTCTTTGGCTTATCTTCGGCAGATGGAACGATCAACCCATTATCAGGATCAGCAAAGACAATCTCACACCCCCGCAGCTGCTGCATGGCCCGGTTATGCCATTCCCAGCGGCGGAGCTGCCGTTCCCCCTTGCTTTCTCCTGTAAAATCAAGCATCTGCGAGTAAAAG
>CAZNUD010000084.1:0-3118 GCA_964576195.1 uncultured Oscillospiraceae bacterium
TTTCCGCGGAAAAAATCTTAAAAAGCTACAGTAAAAAGAGGCTGCTGGACGACGTCTCGCTCTATATCGACCGGGGCGACAAAATCGGCATCATCGGGGCAAACGGGACCGGCAAATCGACTTTCCTACGCATCCTAGCGCAGGAGGAAACTCCGGACGCGGGCACGGTGACGAAGTATTCGGGCGTACGCGTTCAATATCTGCCCCAGAATCCGGTATGGCATGAAGAGTTGACAGTTCTGGAACACGTGTTTTGGGATGACCCGGTGCTCCGGGAGAGCAAGGAATTCGAAGCGAAGCGAATTCTCACCCAGCTTGGCGTCACTGAACTGGATCAGCCGGTCGGCAGCTTATCCGGCGGCCAGCGAAAATGCATGGCGATTGCGGTGGCGCTGATACGGCCTTGCGACGTGCTGCTTCTGGACGAACCGACGAACCACCTGGATCTCAATATGGTACAGTGGCTTGAAACCTATCTCGCCAAATATACCGGCGCCATCGTCATGGTGACGCATGACCGGTACTTTCTGGAACGAGTGGTGAATCGAATCGCTGAGATCGACGGCGGCCGGCTGTATAGCTATGAGGCGAATTATTCTGCATACCTTGAGCTCAGGGCGCAGCGCGAGGAAATGGCGCTGGGTTCTGAGCGAAAAAGGCAGAGCACCCTGCGCAGAGAACTCGAATGGATTCGGCGCGGACCCCGGGCGCGGGGCACTAAAAGCAAGGATAGAATCGCCCGCTTTGAGACGCTCAACGCGCAGAGCGGGCTTGCCGAAGCTGCGAAGCTGGAGCTGGCACCGCTTTCGACCAGACTCGGAAAAAAGACGGTGGAGATCGACGATATTTCGATCGGATTTGCCGGGAAGCAGCTCATCCGCCATTTCAGCCATATGTTCCTGCGCGATGACAGAATCGGGATCATCGGGAAAAGCGGCTGCGGAAAATCAACTCTGCTGAAAGTTATCGCCGGTAGGCTCATGCCGGATTCCGGCTCGGTCGTGTTCGGCGATACAGTTAAACTCGGCTATTTTTCCCAGGACTCGGCGGAAATGGATTTGAATTGCCGGGTGATTGACTATATCAAAGAAATTTCCGGCGAGATTGAGACACCGGAAGGCGCCCTGTCGGCCTCCCAGATGCTTGAAAAATATCTGTTTACTCCCGACATGCAGTGGAACACGATTGGCCGCCTGTCCGGCGGAGAACGCAGAAGACTCTATTTGTGCGGGATTCTGATGCAGGCACCGAACGTTCTGCTTCTGGATGAGCCGACAAACGATCTCGACATTCAGACCCTGACCGTCCTTGAAGACTACCTGGAGGGCTTCAGCGGCGCCGTTATCGTCGTATCGCACGACCGGTATTTTCTGGACAAGGCGGCGGACACTTTATTTGCCTTCACCCACGGCGGGACGATCGAAAAATTCCTGGGCTCCTATTCCGAATATTGGGAGCAAAACGCCTCCGAGCAGTCTCCCCAAAAAGTGGCGGATCGTCCGAAGAAGGCCAGGCCTGTTTCCGACAAAAGACTCCGGTTCACTTTCAACGAACAGCGCGAATACGAGTGCATTGACGCCGAGGTCGCCACCCTGGAGCAGAAACTCAAAGATGTTAACGCATTGATGCAAAGCGCTGCAAGTGATTATATCCTACTGCAGGAGCTCATCGCGCAAAAAGAGATTCTGGACAGGCAGCTTGAGGACAAAATGGCGCGCTGGTTCTACCTAAATGACATCGCAGACAAGATAGCCGAGAAAAAGTGAAATTCATTAAACTTCTTATTGAATAACAACTGCGATGATTCATTACCCGAGCTTCAATCATCGGATTGCGGATATAGAAAAAGGACATGACCGGTAGCAAATCGTCATGTCCAAACAATGCAAACTTCGAAAAATCAAAGACTCTTAACAATTAGCGCAAATAATCCGCTTAAATCAACAGATTTCAGCGGATTATTGGTCCGAGTGTTCATAAGGGACTTAAAAATTTTTTGATTTACTGGCAGGAGCACATATTTCTATGCAGAGAATTTTGCCAACGTTTACTTGACACATACGTGAGCCGTACCCGATTTGCAAAAGACCGGAGCGTAGTGTAAAATTATAACAGTAGTATTATCATGTTTATCCCGGTAAAATTTTAATAATAGGTAGGTAAACTTTATGCAATCCAAAATTTCGAAAGGTATTATCTTCTTTACTTTTTTACTTGTAATGTTTCTTCACACAAATGCTAATACTGCATTTGCGGCTGACATTACTATAGATTCTACTACGTAAAATGAATATGATTATGTAAAACTAAAATCGTTTTTAAACCAAAATTCTATAGACCCAGGAAAAACGAATGGCAAGATGATGAATACCGCGTATGATGAAAATAATCCTACAACATGGTCTGGAGTTACTTGGACTGATGATGCTGTAAAACGTGTTAAATCAATATCCTGGAGCAAAAAGAAACTAGCGGGTGAATTGGATATAAGCGGAGCGGCCGAATTGTCTTCGCTGGCATGCGATGGTAATTCACTGACTGCACTAAATGTAAGCGGAAATACAAAGTTGACCTCCATTCATTGTAATTCAAATAAACTGAGCACCTTGGATTTAAGTGCTAATACTGCATTGATGCATCTATATTGCTATTCTAACAAATTAGTTGAGCTCAATATCAGTGCTTGTGCGTCATTGAATGAGCTCTATTGTTATTCGAATCTTTTAACTTCAATTGATGTTAGTTCTTGTACTTTACTAAATAAGCTTGCCTGTGAATCAAATAAACTTACTGTGTTAGACGTAAGTAATAACACTGCCCTTACTTACCTAGCCTGCTACTCTAACAAATTAAGTATGCTGAATGTAAGTTCGAATACTAATCTGCTTGCTCTACACTGCTATACAAATGAGATAGCAGATTTAGACTTAAGCAACAACATTAAATTAACCACATTATCTTGTAATAATAATCCCCTAGGAGAACTGGATGTAAGTTTTAATACAAAATTGACTACATTAAGATGTGATTTAAATAAGCTTACTGAACTAGATGTAAGTAATAATATTGAATTAACTTTCCTGCAATGTGATACAAATATATTGACAACTTTAGATGT
>CAZNUD010000085.1:0-2941 GCA_964576195.1 uncultured Oscillospiraceae bacterium
AGTGACGCTTACCGGTCTGATACTCAACGTGAGAGGTGTTGATAGTGATACCGCGTTCGCGCTCTTCGGGAGCCTTATCGATGCTGGAATAATCGGTGTAGTCAGCCCCACCGGAGAAAGCAAGGAACTTGGTTATGGCTGCGGTAAGGGTGGTCTTACCATGGTCAACGTGACCAATGGTACCAATGTTTACGTGGGGCTTGGATCTATCGAATGCTTGTTTGGCCATTTGGAACATCCTCCTTAAATATGTTTAAATAAATACTCTTGATTTTCGAGACAATATTACAGTATTCCACCGCAGTTTGCAATAGGAAAAATGCACTGCCCGATTTATACAAACTTTTTGCCAATTATGGTCTCTTGAAGGGAATGCGGGAGCTCAACATAATGGCTAGGCTCCATGGTGTAGTTTGCACGACCCTGTGTTTTGCTACGTAGGTCGGTAGCATAACCGAACATGGAATTGAGGGGAACATTTGCATCAACCTGAGTTGCGCCCGTTCTGTTTTCCATGCCCAGAACCTGTCCTCGACGAGAGTTCAGGTCGCCGATAACGTCACCGATGTAATCATCGGGGGCCGTAACGGAAACCTTCATTATCGGCTCAAGCAGCACGGGATCCGCCTTGCGGCAGGCTTCCTTGAATGCCATGGACCCTGCAATTTTGAATGCCATTTCGGACGAGTCCACCACGTGGTAGGAACCGTCGTAAAGGGTAACCTTAACGTCAACCACCGGGTAGCCTGCAATAATTCCGCCCAGCATGGCGCCCTGAATACCTTGGTCGATAGCGGGGATATATTCCTTGGGAATGGCGCCGCCGATGATTTTGTTGACGAATTCGTAGCCCTTGCCGCTCTCGTTAGGCTCAACTGTGATCTTAACGTGACCGTACTGGCCCTTACCACCGGACTGACGGGCATACTTGGTGTCCTGATTAACAGACTTTCTGATAGTCTCCTTATAGGATACCTGGGGCTTGCCCACGTTTGCCTCGACCTTAAACTCTCGAAGCAGTCTGTCCACGATTATTTCAAGGTGAAGCTCACCCATTCCGGCAATGATAGTTTGTCCCGTTTCCTCGTCGGTATAGCTCTTGAAGGTGGGGTCTTCCTCGGAAAGCTTGCTCAAGGCAATGCCCATTTTCTCTTGACCGGCTTTGGTCTTGGGCTCTATGGCAACCCTGATAACAGGCTCTGGGAACTCCATGGATTCAAGAATGACGGGATTCTTATCGTCGCAAAGTGTATCACCGGTGGTGGTGTTTTTTAGGCCCACTGCCGCAGCAATATCACCGGAATAGACCATTTCCAAGTCCTCTCGGTGATTGGCATGCATCTGCAGAATTCTGCCTATGCGCTCTTTTTGGCCCTTTGTACTGTTTAAAACACTTGAGCCGGTTTCCAGGACGCCGGAATAAACACGGAAGAAGCTGAGGCGACCCACATAGGGGTCGGTCATTATCTTAAATGCCAGTGCGGAGAAGGGGGTGCTATCGTCGCTGGGACGCTCGATTTCAACGCCCTTGCCCGGAACCACTCCCTTAATGGGGGGTACGTCTGACGGCGCGGGCATATAGTCCACAATTGCGTCAAGCAGCTTCTGAACGCCCTTGTTTTTGTAGGAGGTACCGCAGACAACGGGTATAAACTCGTTTTCCAGCGTACCTTGGCGTATTGCCTTGCGAATTAATTCATTTGGTATTGGCTTCTCGTCAAGTGCCAGCATCATGACTTCATCATCCAGATCCGACACGGCATCAATGAGTTTTGTGCGATACTCCTTGGCAAGCTCAAGCATTTCGTCGGGAATTTCCTCAACGCGCAAATCCTTGCCCATATCGTCATAGTAGACGTCGGCCTTCATCTCGACCAGATCAATAATGCCTTTAAAAGTATCCTCCCTGCCGATGGGCAGTTGAATGGGAACTGCGTTGCATTTGAGTCTGTCATGAACCATGTCTAGCACGTGATAAAAATCCGCGCCCATGATGTCCATCTTGTTGACGTAGATCATGCGAGGAACGCGATAGTGGTCGGCCTGTCTCCAGACAGTTTCGGACTGAGGTTCAACTCCGCCCTTAGCGCACATAACGGTAACGCTGCCGTCCAATACGCGAAGAGAGCGCTCCACTTCAACGGTAAAGTCAACGTGGCCGGGGGTGTCGATAATGTTGATTCGGTGATCTTTCCAAAAACAGGTGGTTGCAGCGGAGGTTATGGTTATTCCTCGCTCCTGCTCCTGCGCCATCCAGTCCATTGTTGCGGTACCGTCATGCGTTTCGCCGATCTTGTAGTTGACTCCTGTATAATACAGAATACGCTCGGTAGTAGTAGTCTTACCGGCGTCGATATGCGCCATAATTCCAATATTTCTAGTTTTCTCTAAGGATACTTTTCTTGACATATATAAACTCCCAATTACCAGCGGAAGTGCGCAAACGCCTTGTTAGACTCTGCCATCTTGTGAGTGTCTTCACGTTTTTTCACAGATGCGCCGGTGTTATTCAGCGCATCCAGAATTTCACCGGATAGACGCTCCTTCATTGTTTTTTCAGAACGCTTACGTGCGTAAGCAGTCAGCCAGCGTAGGCCAAGGGTCTGGCGTCTTTCGGGTCTGACTTCGATGGGGACTTGATAGGTTGCACCGCCAACACGACGTGCCTTTACTTCTAGAGAAGGCATAATGTTGTTGAGTGCTTCCGTGAAAGCCTCCAGGGGGTTGCGGTCGGTCTTCTTCTTAATGATGTCAAAAGCATCATATACGACCTTCTGAGCAACGCCCTTCTTACCGTCCAGCATAATACTGTTGATGAGCTTGGTCACCAGCACAGAATTGTAAACAGGATCAGAAAGAACTTCTCTTTTGGGTACGTTACCTCTTCTGGGCACTATACTTCCCTCCTTCATACTAAAATGAATCTCATAGGTACTCGAAA
>CAZNUD010000086.1:0-1119 GCA_964576195.1 uncultured Oscillospiraceae bacterium
ACTATCTGCGCAATGTTTTATGACCGCGTGTTATGCCCTGGCATTCTTAGTTTAATATACTTTCAATATCCGTTATCATTCTATTGAATTCATCTATATCTATTGGATTTTCATTGCGTTCTGTGCCATTATGCATTTGACCTCCCGAAACACGTCCATGTATTCTCTCTAAAGAATCTACAATTTCAGAATCATTTTTTATATTCTTTAATTCAGCCCATGCAATTCGGCTATTCTTATTACTAAATCTCGTTGGTACTTGATGATTGAAAATAACTTCATCTATTGTGCATTCAACAGATAAACGTAAAAGGTTTGCAACTTTCGTATCATCTTCAAATGGTATTTGATTAAGTAATCTTTTTGCATCTTTAATATGATTCTTTGCGTAATTTCCTTTGTAATTTCTTAATACCCCTTTCATAAGTTTACTTTGAGCTATTACCTCGTAAACCTTTATATGCTTACCTTGATTCTTGTTGCAATCCGTATCTGTTGTTTTACAAATATGATTGTTTTTGGATGTTTCAAAGGAATCAAGAAACAGCCTGTTATGATTAAATATTACAATCTGATTGTCAAGATTCAATAGTCTTTCTGCAAACTTACCTGCAATTTTATGGTCTAAACTATTTACAGGGTCATCAAGGACAATTGGATTCTTTTGCATTTGCATCCTTACTTCTGCAATAAATAGTGCTAGAGCTACAGCTTTTTGCTCCCCTTCACTTAAAATAGATTTTATTGCATTACTTCTAGTTAAAACCAATTTAGTACTTGAAACTCCTTTTCTTGTTCCAGCATTTTCTATTTTAACATCAAGGTTGGGATATCCAATGAATGCCAGTTCTTCATTAAATTTAACTTTCAATGCTTCTGTTAATAAATCATCGTTCGCTGTTTTTGAGAGGGAACTTAATTGCCTTGTGTTTATTTTGTTGGCTTTCTTTTTCAAAATACTTTCTTCGACAGTTAATCCCATCCATTTCTCTATGTTGTCTTTTTGAAGACTTATTGCCTGATTCTCTTTTAGGTTTTTCAGTTTTTGCTCTATCAACCGTATTTTTTCCTTTTTTTCAGAATCTTCTTTTGAATAATTGTCAATTTGAGTTTTTAAAT
>CAZNUD010000086.1:1129-2568 GCA_964576195.1 uncultured Oscillospiraceae bacterium
ATTGTTGATAGTCAGAACAACTAAATCATTTAGCGATTTCTCATTCTTATGTTTTTCTTTTAATATCGAATTAGTGTTTTCTATTATTTGATACTCTAATGAAAGCCCCTCAATTTCTTTGAGTTTTGAATGAAGTATTGTTACAGCTTGCCTTAGCTCACGTTCTGAATTGTCTTGCAAAAATGAGCCATAAGCCTGAAGTATCTTGACGGAATTGTCACTTTGAAGTTCTTGCATACAATAAGGACAAACACCTTCATTATTTTCTAAAGTCTTTGAGTACGCTTGCCCTGTAATAATAAACTCTTTCCATTCCTTAGTATTACTTGATGGAATACTATTTAATACATCAAATTGCTCTTTTGCTTGATTGTTTGCAACTTGCTTTTCTTTTTTAATGTCAATTAATTTCTTCGATTCTGTAATACATTCTGATAATACTCTGTGATTATTTGTCAGCCAATCCTTTAAATTCAAAATACTGCTTCTACTATCAGTTAATATCTTAATCTTATCTTGTATGTTTACTTGTTTTAAAGTTTTTATTTCTTTATTTAAGTCATCCAGTTTTTTTCCATTTTCATCAGAAAAGTCAAAGAGTTTTATTATTTCTTTTTTTCTTGTTTCAGTCAAGTTGTGATTTTGAAATACACTCTGAATTTCTTCAGAAATATTTGTCAAATCTATATTAGGCTTCTGAATTCTTTTTTTATCTGCATTTATACCAAGTTGATTCTTAAACTTATCCAATAAATCAATAAGATATGTAAATATGTTTAGTCCTAAAGGTTGAATTAATGTAGTGTCATTTTGCCTAGTTTCCAGTAAACCATTCAAATAAGAAGTGTCGAACACTTTACATTTATTTAGCTTTTCTAAAGAGCGTGAATTTCCGTCCCAATTAATAGTTGTTTGATGTTGAGATTCCTTATAACTAATCTCAACATCAATCTCAGGAGGATTATCTTTATAAATATTTGGCAATATATCCTTTACTTGGTTACCACCAACAATCTCATTTATAATTTTAAAATATCCACTTTTACCTGCACCATTAAGACCATTAATTATAGTAACATCATCATGAAACTTAATAATTTGGTTTTCAGTTAGAGCATTAACACCTTCCTTATGAACTAACTTTGTCAGTACGATTTCCGCGTCACTATCACTGTCTACTATGTTGGGTATCGTATATTCAATTGCAGTAGAATCTTGTAGACATTTAAAGATTTCTTTTTTTCTATCACTTGAAATTGAACCATTAGTTTCAATCGCAGAGTAAATCAGTGCTTTTAACCAGTCTTCTTGTGAGCTAGCAAATTCAATTAAATATTCTTTAGCATTACTTTTCATAGTTGTAGGTCTCTATTTTGCTTGGGCATAACGGTTACGCATATGGCCAGTGGCGGTTTGCGGGCTGCATACCTGTCCGCCAG